>JBDHTS010000024.1:0-29331 GCA_039808845.1 Alphaproteobacteria bacterium
CGACGCGCAGTCCTGGCATGTGCGGCGCGCGCTCGACGTCTCCGCCATGCGCGATGCGGCGCAGATGCTGCTGGGCCATCACGATTTCACCACCTTCCGCGACAGCGCCTGCCAGGCGAAGTCGCCGATGAAGACGCTGGACCGCCTCGATATCGAGGCACGGCCTTACGACCCGTTCGGCGGCATCGAAATCCTGATCCACGCCGAAGCACGCTCCTTCCTGCATCATCAGGTCCGCAACATGGCGGGCGCGCTGGCGCTGGTGGGCGAGGGCAAATGGAACAAGGCCGACCTGAAAACCGCGCTGGAGGCGAAGGACCGCACGAAGGGCGGCCCGACGGCCCCCGCCGAGGGCCTCTGCCTGATGCGCGTGGATTATTATCCTTACCCTGATTGAAAAAACGAACACCAGAGCCAGACAAGAGACAAACAGAGATCGAAAGCAAAAAACCCTGATCGTGATCCCGTGTCATGGCGCCTTATTTAAACGCCGAGAGCAGGCGTTAAAAAACGACTCCGACCTCCGCGTTTATTTTTTACCTCTATCCGGCTCTGGTATTTAAAACCTTGTTCCGCCGCAGAACGCTTGACCCCGCGCCGCCCTTTTTCTACAAAGACCCATGAGCGCGAAGGATTTTCATCGGATCACGGTCACGGGCGACCCCGGCAGCGGAAAAAGCACGTTCGCGCGGGCCGTGGCGGCGCGCCTTGGATACCGCCTGATCACAACGGGCAACATCTTCCGCGCGCTGGCTGCGGAGCGCGGCATTTCGGTCAATGCCCTGAACGAGCTGGCGGAGACGCAGGCCGAGATCGACCGGCAGGTGGACGATTACCTGGTCTCCCTGAACGAGACGGCGGAGGATCTGGTTCTCGATTCCCGCATGGGCTGGCATTTCGTGAAGGACTGCCTGAAGATCCGGCTGACCGTCGATCCGGAAATCGCGGCGGACCGCATCTTCCGCGACACAACGGAATTGCGTGAAACCTTCGCCGATTTCGGGACGGCGGTGCGCGAGGTGGAACAGAGAAAGCGCAGCGAGGTTCTGCGTTACCGGTCCCTCTATGGCGTCGATATCAGCGACCCGGAAAACTTCGACCTGGTCATCGATACGTCTCACAAGGCACCCGACGACATCACCCGCGCTTTCGAACGGCAATTCGAACTCTACAAGGCCGGGCGGTGACGCCTTCGCGCGGCGTGCTGATCACCGGCGCGTCGAGCGGGATCGGCGCGGCGCTGGCCGTTCATTACGCCGGACCGGAGATCGCCCTGCATCTGTCGGGCCGCCATGCCGCACGGCTGGAAAGCGTGGCGTCGGCGTGCCGCGCGAAAGGGGCCGCCGTCCAAACAGAAATCCTCGACGTGCTGGACCGCGACGGCATGGCGCGATGGATCGGCGCGGCGGAGCCGCTCGACATCGTTATCGCCAATGCGGGGATTTCAGGCGGCAGCGGTTCCGGGCGGGGAGTATCCTGGATCGCCGGGGAGCGGAAGATTTTCGAGATCAACATGACAGGTGTGCTGAACACCGCCGAACCGGCATTGCAGCGCATGACGGCGCGCGGCGCGGGACAGATCGCGCTGATGAGTTCGCTGGCCTCTTTCAGCGGCTGGGCGGGGGCACCCGCCTATGGCGCGTCGAAAGGCGCCGTGCGGCTGTTCGGCGAAGGTCTGCGCGGGGCGCTGGCCGGTCATGGCGTGCGGGTCAATGTCATCTGCCCCGGCTTCATCGCAACGCCGATGACGGATGTGAACGGCTTTCCCATGCCGTTCATGATGGATGCGGACCGGGCCGCCCAGATCATTGCGCGTGGACTGGAACGGAACCGGGCGCGGATTGCCTTTCCATGGCAAACCTATCTTCTGGCCGGAACGATCGGCCTGCTGCCCGGCGGGCTGTCTTCGTTGATCGCACGTCTTCTACCCGGAAAACCGCCGAAAACTTCTTGATTTCAGAGCAGGCTATGGCATGATGAAAATGGTGCGTTTCGTACCTGAAAGCCTGTGATATTAAAAAATAAATAAAAGAAGTGCCGAAAGCTTTTCAGGAAGTTGTATTAATAAAGTAAGGTATTTATGGATATCAAGGAGATCGAGCGCCATATCGAGGTCGCCGTCAACCTGCTGAAAGCCCTCTCCAACGAGCGCCGCCTCCAGATCATTTGCGCCCTTTACCAGGGAGAGAAAAGCGTCGGCGAGCTGGAAAGAATCGTGGGGCTGAGCCAGTCCGCTCTGTCCCAGCATCTGGCCCGCCTGCGCCGGGACGGCCTGGTCAACACGCGGCGCAAGGCGCAGACGATCTATTATTCCATGGACGACCGGGCAACGCATGCCATTCTCCGCACGCTTTATGACATTTACAGCCCGGAAGAGGCGTCGGAGCATCTGAAAGACATGATCTGCAAAAGCGGGCTGGATAAAAATTCCTGAAACGCCTCTGGAAAAACGCCGCGATTCGGTGTAAAAATAAAAGACATCCACCCTGCTGTTTTTCCACAGGCTGGCGCCAGTCCTTTCAACCGTTTCAAGACCTTATACACAAGTGCCGCCCATGCCCGCGCCCGTCCGCATAGCGCCGTCCATTCTTTCCGCCGATTTCGCGAAATTGGGCGAAGAAGTCCGCGCGATCGACGCCGCCGGGGCCGATTACATCCATATCGACGTGATGGACGGGCATTTCGTGCCGAACCTGACCTTCGGCCCGCCGGTGATGAAGGCGGTGCGTTCCACGACCAAAAAGCCGTTCGACGTCCATCTGATGATCGCCCCCGCCGATCCCTTTATCGCGGCCTTCGCTGAAAGCGGCGCGGACATCATTACCGTCCATCCCGAAGCCGGTCCCCATGTCCACCGCACGCTACAGTCGATCCGGGCGCTGGGCAAGAAGGCGGGAATCGCCCTGAACCCCGCGACGCCGGTGGAGGCGCTGGACAATGTCATGGATCTGGTGGATCTGATCCTGGTCATGACGGTCAATCCCGGCTTCGGCGGGCAGTCCTTCATTCCCCTGCTCGACAAGATCTCCGGCGTGCGCCGCCGCATTGACGCGACGGGCCGCGCCATCGACCTGGAAGTCGACGGCGGCATCAATCCCGGCACGGCGAAGCAGGTCATCAAAGCGGGCGCGGACGTGCTGGTCGCGGGCACCGCCGTTTTCAAGGACGGGCCGGCGCATTACGCCCCGAACATCAAGGGCCTGCGGGGGGGATCATGATCCGTTCCGGCAGCCTGATCCGCACTCTGCGCACGCGCGCGGGCCAGATAGCCTGCAACAGCCTGATCTACAACTGGTCGCTCGGCGGCCATGCGCCGGACCGCCTGATCGCCGTGCCGCCCGATGCCTGGCCGGGGCAAAAGGACCGGGGACGCTGGCTGTGCGGCGGCGCGTTCGCGATGGACGGCGAGACCCTGCCGATGACGCGGCTGTGCTGGGAGCCTCAGGGCGCATCGCCCGACTGGCTGCGCCATATGCACGGCTTCGAATGGCTGCGCGACCTGCGCGCGCTCGGCATCGACACGGCGCGGCTGCAGGCGCGGGTGATGGTGGCATCATGGCTGCGGCATTATCCGGGATGGGACGCGAAAGCGTGGGAGCCTGGCCTGCTGGGTCTGCGCATCGCCAACTGGATCGCGCTTTATCCTTTCTACGGCGAAAGCGCGGATCAGGAATTCCAGGATACGCTGATGTGCAGCCTCGCGCGGCAGGCGAAACATCTGGCCCGCGCCCTGCCCGGTCCGCTTCACGGCGTGCCGATGCTGCATGCCGTGCGCGGCCTCGCCTATGCGGGCCTGTCGCTCGAAGGCCGCGAATACTGGCTGGAACAGGCGCTCGACGCGCTGGAGGAACAGACGGCGAAACAGATATTGCCGGACGGCGGTCATGTCAGCCGCTCGCCCGCGCTGCTGGCCGAGGCGCTACGCGTCTTCCTCGACATCCGCAACGGGCTGCGCGGCGGGCAGTATCCGGTGCCGGAACAGCTGGAGCATTCGATCGACCGCATGGCGCAGGCCCTGCGCTTCTTCCGCGGCAACGACAAGAAACTGGCGCTGTTCAACGGCGCGCAGGAAGGCGATGACGCGCTGATGGACGTCATCATGCTGCAGTCGAGCATGAAGGGGCGGTCGCTGCGCGGCCTGCCGCAATCGGGGTATGAGCGCCTGACGCTCGGCCGCACCAGCCTGACCGTCGACACGGGCGCGCCGCCCGCGCATGATTTTGACGGCAACGCCCATGCCGCGCCGCTGGCCTTCGAGCTGGCCTATGGCAAGGAAAAAATCTTCACCTCCTGCGGCACGCACCCGCTGGACGCCGACTGGCGCGCGATGCTGCGCGGCACGGCGGCGCACAACACCCTGTCGCTCGATCACCGCAATATCGGCGAGATCCGGGACGACGGGCATTTCGGGCGCAGGCCGCGCAGCGTGACGTCGGCCCGCGAGGAACAGGACGGCGCCTGCCTGCTCGACGCGTCGCATGACGGCTACGTTCCCCTGAACGGCATTACGCACCGCCGCCGGTTCTTCCTGTCGGAACAGGGCCATGATCTGCGCGGGGAGGAGAACCTGTCCTGCACGGTGGGCCTGAGCAAGCCGGTCGACGTGATCCTGCGTTTCCACCTGCACCCGCGCGTGCAGGTTTCGCTGATCCGCGACGATAAGGAGGCGCTGCTCCGTCTGCCCGGCGGTTCGGGCTGGCGCTTCTTCCATTCCGGCGGCACGCTGACGCTCGACAACAGCGTCTATCTCGGCGAAGGCTGCCGGCCGAGGAAGACGAAACAGCTCGTCATCCTCGGCAAGATGGATTCGGACCAGGCGAAGATCAAATGGGCGTTGCAGAGGGAAGGCGCTTAAGCATATCCCGCTTTTCTTTCAGCGCATCACCAATTGCCTCCTTGAATACTGCATGACGCCGGGACAAGATTTCAGCTCGATTAAAAATGGTGCGGATTCGTTTGGCGCCATCGGGAATATTTTGCAGGTGATCTGAAAGCCGGGCGATCACATCAAGTGTTTTGCCGAAATGTTCAAGCCTTCTTCCCTCTGTCAGCGATTGTGCGCCGTAAAAGGAAGGCAGATCCTTCCAACGTCCATGACCCCCGAAATGATCTTCCGCCAGATCGAGCGTTTCGGACGCTTCGGCGAAGGCATTGAACAGATCGATCGCGCGCCGGGCTGAATCCAGGGCCTGCAGAATATCCGGAAAAGACCGGACATGCCCCAGAGCGCCTAAGAACGATGCATCCGTCAGGTCCAGATTTTTCAAGGGCGAATAACCCTCGCCATTATCGGCGATATGCTGCAAATCCTCATTGGAATGAATGAGTCCATTATGGATTAGTTTTCCGCTGAACCAAGGTTGCATAACGAGGTCATCAAGATACTCCGTCTCATAGGAGAGACGGTTCGGGCTTTTCATCCAGGTCTTGAACAGGGCCTGGCGCATCTGGCTGGAATGCAGGCCATGCTTTTGATCGAGCTGCGTGAGCAGAGTCGTTGCAAGGGGGCGATTGTGGCGCGCAAAACGCTGCATAGACCAGGGTCCGGAAATTCCTTCCTGATCCAGTTCATAAGCATGGATCGCCTGGGACGTTAACGCATCCGCCTCTTTTATCAGCGCGGGGTAGACGATATCGGCATATCCGAATGCTTCATCGTCGAAAAATTCCGCATAGCCAAAGGCCCTGCGGATTGCTTCCTCCTGCTGAACGTGCTTGAGTTTGTGGACGATCAGATTGGCGGCATAATCATCGGAAGCCTCTGGCGAGACGGTCACATCCGAGTCGCGCAGCGTGGCATATTGAGGATTGAAAGAAGCGTTGAGGGCAACCGAGGCCGTGGCATGGGCCGCCTGCGCCAAGGCTTCGCGCCCGGATTGCGTCTGCCCGGCGATATGCAGAATGCCTCTGACGCGATCCTGGGCAGCCCGGTGATTGCGGAAGGCGGCGCTTCCGCCAGCCAGTCTCTCGAAGATCTGGATCAGGCGGCCTTTGGGCATCCGGCCCCCCTTTTCAAGATAATCGGAAATATAAGTCTTTCCTGTCGTTTTATTCACGATGTCCTCCTTTTTCTGTGTGACAGGCAAAGGATGGAAAAATCTTATTTATTTGTGAAATATAATAATCGATGCTAATTGATATGATATGAATATCAATGCCATCGACCTGCGCCAGTTGCGTTATTTCGTCTGCGTCGCCGAGGAACTGCATTTCGGAAGGGCGGCGAAACGCCTGCATATGTCTCAGCCGCCCTTAAGCCAGCAGATCAAGGCGCTGGAGCAGCATGTGGGCGTCTCGCTGTTCCGCCGCACGCAACGGCATGTCGAACTGACATCCGCCGGACAATATCTTCTGCCCGAGGCGCGGCGCATCCTGCACGACATGGCGCGCGTGGCCGAACAGACGCGGCAGGCGGAATCCGGGCTGACAGGGCACCTGCGCATCGGCGTGAACTATTCCGCGCCGCTGCATCCATTGACGCCCCGGCTGCTGCAGGGATTCAACCGTCTCTATCCCCATGTGATGGTGGAACTGGCGCTGCACGAGCAGGCGAACGTCCTGCAGCTCGCGGACATCAAAAGCGCCCATCTCGACCTTGCGCTGATCTGGCTGGACGGAAAGCATCGCGATCCGGACCTGCTCCGCCTCGATCTGGCGACCGATCCGCTGGATGCCGTCGTTCCCGCCGACCATCCGCTTGCGAAAAAATCCCGCATCCATATCCGCGATCTGCAGGGCCTGCCTTTCATCGCCCAGCCGCGCCATGCGGGCACGCAACGCTATGAAGGAATCACGAAAGCCTTTGCCAGCATCGGCAGCGAGCCGCGCACCATTTATGAAGCGCTGCAAATGCCGCTGGTGCTGAGCATGGTGGCCGCAGGTCAGGGCGTTTCGCTGTTGCCGTCCTTCCTGCGTCATCTTTTGATGACAGGAGTCGTGTTCAGACCCCTGGTCCTTCCGCGTGGAAAACCGCCGACGATGACGTATAATCTGATCGGCTTGTCATCCGGCAAAAACCCCTCCGCGGCGCATTTCTTTTCTTATGCGCGCAGTTTTATTCGTGAAAATCAGACTTCCTGGATTCCATAGCATTTTATTGCACCTGCGAAAGCAGGGTTTACGTATCGGTCTGCGGCTTATATTCTGAAGAAATGAGGCGTTCCGGTTTCTTTCATACCGTTGCTTTTATCGCTTTTTGCGTGACGCCCGCAGGCCATGCGCGCGCCGACGGGGCGGAGCGCATGACGCCGCGCTTTGAAACCGGGCTGCGCCTGGGGTCGGACCGGGGGATTACGACGACGGAGGTGTGGGCGCCGGTGGCGCAGACGGAAGACAGCGTTCTTTATGGCGACATCCGCTTTTCCCGCGACGACGGCAACAATCTCGAAGGCAATCTGGGCGTCGGCTATCGGGCCGTTCATGCGGAGGCCGTTCTCGGCGCCCACGCCTGGATCGACCGGCGCAGGACGGAGCGCGGCAGCGTATTCAACCAAGCGACGTTCGGCGTCGAAGCTTTGGGCCGCGATCTCGACGCCCGCGCCAATGCCTATTTCCCGCTTTCCGGCGCAAAGACCTACGCAACGCCGAACATCGGCAGAAACGCGCCTTATCTCGCCGGGGCCGGCGTCTTCTACGATACGAACGGCACGCTGGTCGAGGAGCCCCAGGGCGGTTTCGACATCGAGCTTGGGTATCGCCTGCCCCTGTTCGAGGATCATGCCGAGGCCTTGCGCGTCTATGCCGGCGGTTACCGTTTCGACGGCGACACCGCCCCCACCGTCGCCGGATGGCGGACGCGCGTCGTGGCGGATGTGACCCCCTGGCTTCGGTTCGGCGCAAGGGTCCAGAAGGACGGCGAGCGCGGCACGCAAAGCTTCATCGAGGCGACACTGCGCTTTCCGGGAAAGACCAGTTTTAAAAGAGAAGGCCTGCGGTCCCGCCTCGATGAAAGCCCGGAACGCGATGTCGATATCGTGACTTCGTCGAAGGTGACGGACACCGGCATCGGGAAACCCGTCCTCCATGAAGCCGGGTCGGCGCAGCGCGTCCTGCACGTGGACAACACAGCCGCCCCCGGCGGCAACGGCAGCGTGGAGCATCCCTACAACACGCTGAAAGCCGCCGAATCCGCTCTCCAGCCTTACGACGTCGTCTATGTGCACGAGGGCGACGGCACGACTATAGGCCAGGACCAGGGCATCGTCATCGACAAGCAGGACATCAAGCTGATCGGATCGGGCGTCGATCTGGTCTATCAGGACGGACAGGTCACGGCTGCGGCCAATCCCGGCGGTGCCGCCACCGTCCTTGCGCGCGCAACGGGCAATCCCGTCATCACCAACACGGAGGCCAGCGTCAGCGTTTACACCGGGAACGGCGTACTGGTCACGGCCGATAACTGTCTGGTCGCAGGCCTGACGGCCCAGGGCGCCACGCTGGACGGCGTCCGCATCCAGTCGAACGGCAACGGAACAGTCTTCGAAAACGCGACCGTTAAAAACATCACGACGCAATCAAACGCTTCCTATGGCCTGACCGTCCTCGCCAGTAATAACAGCCGCATGCAAGACGTGCTGCTGCAGGACGTCGTATCGGCTTCGAACGCAGGCATCGGCGTTCTCGTCAAAACCGACACCAATGCGGAAATCGCCAGGGTCAGAACTGAAAACCTGACGGCTTCCGGCAACGGGGCCGAAGGATTTTATGTATCCGCTTTCTCCGGGACGATCGGAAACGTGGACGTTGAAAACGTCATCGCCAACGGCAATGCCACCACAGGCGTTCTTCTGCGGAACCAGGGCGGAGGGTTTGGTGATCTTTCCATCGATAACCTGACGGCGAACGGCAATGGCTCCTATGGCGCTTTCGTCTGGTCCTACGGCGCGGCGGGAACGGATTCGGTCACGCTGACCAACGCAACGGCGTCGAATAACGGAATAATCGGCCTTTACACCAAGGCGGAGAACGGCTCGGCGATAGGGCGCGTATCCATGTCGAACGTCGCCGGGCACAATAACGTGAGCAACGCCATACGCGTCGAGGGCAGCGGCGCGGGAAGCGCCGTCGACAACGTTGACATAGAGAACGCGGCGGCGTCCGGAACCACGGGATTGAGCAGCGGTCTTGTCGTGATCGCCGCCTCCGGCGGGCATGTCGGACCAAGCATCATCCATTCCGTTACCGCGCACAATAATGGCGCATCCGGCGTGACGGTGACGGCGCAAAGCGGCGGCACCATCGATTCCGCGACGGTTTCGAACATTAACAGTTACGACAATACGCAGCACGGGATCCGGCTTGAAGAGACCGGATCCGGCAGCATCCTGTCGCGCATTGCCGCCAGCAATCTGACGGCGACAGGCAATGACATGTCAGGTATTTTCGTCAGTTATGCGAGCGGCGGCCCCGCGCAAAGCGCCAGCCTGTCGAACATAACGGCAACCGGAAACACGAACCATGGCCTGAATATAGCCGCAACGGGGGGAAGCACGGTCGCACAGGTCGAAGTGTCCGGTGTCGCGTCAAGCGCCAACGGCCAGGAGGGCGTGCGCGTCGAAACGGCATCGGCGGGTTCCGCCATCACATCGGCGACATTGACCGATATCGCGACATCGAACAACGGCCGCCGCGGCACGATGGTCTATGCGAACACGACTTCGCAGCTTACCGCCACTCTGTCCGGCATTGCCTCGACCGGCAGCACCGATCACGGCATCTATCTTTTGTCACAGAACAGCGGAAACCTGTCGGCCACATTGCGCGACAGCGCCGCAACATCCGGCAGCATGAACGGCGTCTCGATCGCCGCCCAAACGGGCGGCCTGATGTCCGCGCGCGTGGAACGCGTGACGGCGACCGGCAACACGCAGCACGGCCTATTCGTCGACGACGATACGGTGAACGCCTTTACAGCCGATCTGGGCGGTGGCGCGCTTGCCAGCACCGGCCATAATCGCATCTACGGCAACGCGGCGGCGGATATCCGCGTCGATCTCGACGGCGGCCAGCTGAAAGCCGAGAACAACTGGTGGGGCGTGAACACGGGTCTCGCCGGCGGCGAAACCGCGCTAGATGCGGGCAGCACAATCGACGCCGCGCCGTTTCTGACATCGGATCCAGGTATCTAGGCAATCTGCATTACATTGTTCTTTATTTGTTCTCACATTCTGCTATCCTGACAAGAACGAAACTTAAAAGCTGACGAATTATGCCCAAACCCGCCAAATCCTTTGTCTGCCAGAATTGCGGCGCGGTGCATTCGCGGTGGTCGGGGAAGTGCGAGTCGTGCGGGGAATGGAATTCCATCGCGGAGGAAAATCTTGAGGCCGCGCTGCCCAAGGGAATGGGGACGCGGAAAGGCCGCGCGCTGGAATTCGTCGACTTAAAAGGCGAGCGGTCGGACAAGGTGCCGCGCCATACGACCGGCATGGGGGAGTTCGACCGGGTGACGGGCGGCGGGCTGGTGCCGGGGTCGGCGATCCTGATCGGCGGTGACCCTGGGATTGGCAAGTCGACGCTTTTGCTGCAGGTTCTGTGCACACTGGCGCTGCGCGGCGTCGCCTGCGTCTATGTCTCGGGCGAGGAAGCGGTGGACCAGGTACGGCTGCGCGCGGATCGCCTGGGCCTGACCGATGCGCCGGTGCGCCTGGCCTCGGCCACCAATGTGCGCGACATTATCGCCTCGATGGAGGACCCGGCGAACCGCATCGACCTGATCGTCGTCGATTCGATCCAGACCATGTATGTCGACAATGTCGAAAGCGCGCCCGGCACGGTGACGCAGGTGCGGACAAGCGCCGCCGAGATCGTGCGCGTGGCGAAGAAGCGCGGCATCGCCGTGATCTTCGTCGGCCATGTCACGAAAGACGGCCAGATCGCGGGGCCGCGCGTACTGGAGCACATGGTGGACGCAGTGCTGTATTTCGAGGGCGACCGCAGCCACCAGTTCCGCATCCTCCGCTGCGTGAAGAACCGCTTCGGCCCGACGGACGAGATCGGCGTGTTCGAGATGGCGAGCGAGGGCCTGGTGCAGGTGGAGAACCCCTCCGCCCTGTTCCTCGCGCAGCGGCAGCAGAACGTGCCGGGCTCGGCCGTTCTGGCGGGTCTCGAAGGGACGCGGCCCGTGCTGGTGGAGGTGCAGGCCCTGGTCGCGCCGAGCCAGATGGCAACGCCGCGCCGCGCCGTCATCGGCTGGGATTCCGGGCGGCTGTCCATGGTGCTGGCCGTGCTGGAGGCGCGGTGCGGGCTGCGGTTTTCCGGGGCGGAGATCTACCTGAACATCGCGGGCGGCATCCGCATCGCGGAACCGGCGGCGGATTTGGCCGTCGCGGCGGCGCTGGTCAGTTCCCTGACAGGAATCCCCGCCCCCGCCGACGCGGTGTATCTCGGCGAGATCGGCCTGGCCGGCGAGATCCGCCAGGTGGCGCAGCCGGACGTGCGCGTGAAGGAAGCCGGCAAGCTGGGCTTCCAGAAAGCGGTCCTGCCCAAACGCAAGAAACCGAAAGACGACCGCAAGGCGAACGATATCCTGACCCTCACCGAGATCGCCACGCTGCAGGACCTGGTCGATATGTTCGACGAGCGGCAGGGCAAGGCGCGTTACGGATAAGGACAACCGGGATAGGCGGCAAGGAAGGCTTAACCGCGAATGAACACGAATAAACGCGAATAGAAACAGTGCCGCGGACAATAAGAAAATGAACCGCCAAGGCGCCAAGACATCGCGCCGAAGGCGTAAAAAGGATTTTTAACTACAGAGCACGCAGAGGGCGCAGAGGCACCGCACTTCTCTGCGCCCTCTGCGTGCTCTGTAGTTAATATTCTTCCTGCGCTGCGCGCGGCTTTTCTTGGCGCCTTGGCGTCTTGGCGGTTTTAAAAAACCATGATTTCGGCGGCGAAGGCATAAACAAAGCGGATTGACTCTCTCCCGAAAAATATTTACCCCTGATGGTTGAATTTTTCCGCTTACAGGAGACGGCATCATGGCGATCATCAACGGCACCAGTGGCGACAACACCATCACCGGGACGCCGGACGCGGATATCATCAACGGCCTGAGCGGCAACGACACGATCGACGGCGCGGACGGCGCGGATCTGATCGAGGGCGGCACGGGCAACGACATCCTGACCGACGGCGACGTCGTGGGGCAGCCGGGCGACGACGATTCTTTGAGCGGCGGCAACGGCACGGACCGCCTGATCAGCAACGGCGGGCACGACTTCATGGACGGCGGCTTCGGCAACGACTTCCTGATCAACGCCTATCGCGGCTGGAACGAGGGCGGCCAGGACCGGCGGATCAATATCCTCTCCGAAATGCACGGCGGCGCGAACAACGACACATTGCACGGCGCGGGGCAGCTTTATGGAGACGACGGTGACGACCGGATCGAGGCGAAGGGCGCGTCGTATGCCGATGGCGGAATCGGGAATGATGTCATTACGGACGTCATCGACGAATACACGCAGGCGCAGTTCACGCGGACGCTTTACACCTGGGTTCAGGACGGCCCCAATGACGGCGACATCGAAAACGGCCATTATGAAACCGAAGATGAAACCTATTACGCCGGGCCCGGCATTTATGTCGCGATGGAAGCGCATGGCGGCGAAGGCGACGATACGATCACACTGGGCCGCGGTGCCAACATCGTTTACGGCGACGCAGGCAACGACGTGATCCGCGGCAGTGCCTCCTACGTTTCGGGCGGCAGCGGCGACGACACCATCGTCGATATCTTCGACGAATACACGCAGACCCTGTACTGGCAGGAGGAGATCCATTACGACCCGCATATGGCGGGAGGCGACGGAGGCGACCGCACGGAATACGTGCCGGTCTGGGACGACCCGCGCACCTATCTGGCCATGGAAGTCCACGGCGGCACCGGTCGCGACACGATCCATGTCGGCGATGGCGCGAATCTGGTCTACGGCGACGAGGACGACGATACGCTGTCGGGCCAGGGCACATTTCATGGCGGCAGCGGCAACGATACGATCAATATTTTCTGGAACGATCCTACCGTTCCATCCGAAGCCTTCGGGGATGCGGGCAACGATGTGATGACGGGCGACGGCATCCTGCATGGCGGCGATGACGACGATCAGATCAATGCCGCCGGCTATAACGCCTATGGCGACAAGGGCGACGATATCGTCACGGGAGGAACGGCCTATGGCGGCGACGGCAACGACGAGGTGCATGGCAATTTTGCCTACGGCGACGCCGGAAACGATGAGGTCCATGCCAGCACGGAAGCGCATGGCGGCACGGGCGACGACCATATCATTTACAGCCAGCGCGCTTACGGCGAAGGGGGCAACGATATCATCCAGATCCTGCAGAACGGCACGCAAAGTTTCGGCGGCGACGATAATGACACGTTATATATGGACGGCAGCCCGGCGGCATGGGGACCGGGATCCGTCACCTTCAGCCGTCTGTCATCGGATTTCGCGGATCTTGCAGGATTCAAGAAGTACGACGCGCTGTTCGACGGCGGCAGCGGCATCGACACGCTGGTCTTCGGCGCGAATAACGACGCGATCCTGACCGACACATTCGGCGTCAACGTCAACACCTCGGCGCTGCACAAGATCATCGGCATCGAGATCATCGACGCGGGGGCGGGCAACGATATCGTCAACCTGACCACCAGCCAGTACGCGATCGGCAACATGACCGTGTACGGCCGCGCGGGGAATGACGTCATCTGGAGCAATACCGGCAACGACACGCTGGACGGCGGGGCGGATAACGATTCGATTCTCGGCATGGCGGGCAAGGATACGGTGACCGGCGGGGACGGTGACGACACGATCTATGGCGGCGACGGCGACGACACGTTGTACGGCAACAGCCAGAACGACTCGGTCTTCGGCGACAACGGCAACGACTTCGTCTCCGGCGGCGAAGGGAATGACACCGTCACGGGCGGCGTGGGCGACGACAAGGTTTATGGCGAGGGCGGCGACGACACGGTGCGCGGCGGGGATGGAATCGATCTGGTCGGCGGCGGCGCGGGCAACGACGACGTGCGCGGCGGCGATGGCGACGATTCCGTCTACGGCAATGACGGCAACGACCGGCTGGAGGGCGACGGCGGCAATGATTATCTCTCCGGCGGCAACGGCGACGACCTGATGCGCGGGGAGCTGGGCGACGATACGCTCTACGGCAACAGCGGCACTGACGACCTGCGCGGCAACGAAGGCAACGACGTGCTGTATGGCGGATCGGGCAACGATTATATCGCGGGCGATTTCGGCGCGGCGGACGCCAACAGCGGCAACGACAGGCTGTATGGCGAGCTGGGCAACGATGCGATGCATGGCGGCCTCGGCAACGATCTGCTGGTCGGCGGGTCCGGCGCGGACAATCTGTTCGGCGAAGGCGGCGCGGATACGTTTGCTTTCGACACAGCAACAATCGGCTTCATCGACCGGATCAAGGATTTCAAACTGTCCGAAGGCGACATACTGGATCTTTCGGGAATTATTACAGGGTTCGATCCGCTGACCGACACTATCGGTCAGTTCGTGAAGATCACGACCAACGGCGTGATCTCGGCCCTTTATGTCGACCGCAATGGCGCGGACGGCGGGGCCGCCTTCGAAAAAATGGCCGTTCTCGATGCGAACAACGCACTCGACGTACAGACTATGTATACTTCGGGTCATATCGTCGTATGAGTCTTTTTTCGAAAGAAAAACTTACGGAAAAAATAATTAGCGCATTATGAAACTTTGATTTTCGGCAGATTTCCGGCACTTTGCCGGGCCTGCCGCAACGCAACGTGTCGAAATAGACTCGACTTTTGGTCAGGCCCCTGATACAGAATGTGGCAGTTTCATCACAATTCGAGGGGAGAGTCTGTCATGGCACTGTATGTCTCGTCAGTCGAGCGCGCGTCGGTTTCACAAAGTGGCGCCGAGGGCGACCAGGCGAGCGGCGACGCCCGCCTTTCCCCCGACGGCAAGGTCGTCGCTTTCTTCAGCAACGCGGACAACCTGGTTTCCGGTGACGCCAACGGCACCACGGACCTCTTCTTCCGCAATCTGGAAACAGACCAGACCTTCATCCTGAACTGGGAGGGAAGAACGGGCTATGGCCCCCAATTCTCCGCTGACGGTTCCAGGATCGGCTTTATGAGCTTCGATGGAGCGGTCAACCATATCTTCGTCGCCGACACCGCCACGGGCGCGATCGTGGAAGTCTCCGCCAGCGCGGACGGCGCCTCCGCCAATACTACAAGCGGCAGCTTCTCCTTCTCCCCCGATGGCAGCCAGGTCATGTTCAACAGCACCGCCGACCTGACCGGCGACGGGGTCGAAGGCACGGATTCCATCTTTATCAAGACCCTGGCGACAGGAGCGATCGTCAAAATTTCCACCAATGCATCGGGCGAAGACGCCAATGGCGACAGTTCCGCCCCGGTTTTTTCACCGGACGGGCGGCATGTCCTGTTCGCCAGCGCGGCCACCAACCTGGCTCCCAGCGCCTATGACACGGATGGCAGCCAGACCGAATATTTCATCAAGGACCTGACCACCGGCCTCGTGACCATCGTTCCGGGCGGGCAGCTGGCCGTACCGCCGGTCTTCTCCGCCAATGGCAGCCAGATCCTGTTCGCCACAACGGCCAATGACGTGGCGGGCGGAGATACGGATGGACGGCTGGATTATTTCGTCCAGAACCTGACGACCGGCACGACGCAGCTTCTGGGCGCGGGCGAGGCCTACGCGCAGGCGCCCCAGTTCTCCCCGCTCGGCACGTATGCGTACTTTACCACCCCGATCGCAACACTGGTTCCGGGCGACACCAACGGCGCGACCGATGTGTTCCTTCAGAACCTGGCAACGGGCGTCATCACCCGCCTTTCCACCAATTCCGACGGCAGCCAGGGCACAGGGGCCAGCACGAAGCCTGTCTTTTCGGCGGATGAAAGCAAGGTCGCCTTTACCAGCCTGGCGCCGGAATTCGCCACCGGCGACGACGATTCCGTCGCGGACACGTACGTCAAGGATCTGGCCACCGGAGCCCTGACCCGCATCGCCATCGCCTCCGCCTTCACGCCGGTCTTTTCGCCGGATGGAAAATACCTGTTCTTCGGCACGGCCGAGGACGGGCTGACGGACGGCGACACGGACGGGACCATCGATTATTTCATCCGCGACCTGGCATCGGGCGACGTCATCAAGGTAATCGAAGGCACGGGCGTTTCGGGATTCCCGACCGTCGCTGAAGACTGGAGCAAGATCACGTTCGTCAGCGACGCCGGCGACATCGTCCCCGGCGACACGAACGGCGAGCAAGATGTGTTCGTCGTCACGCTGGACGAAGAAGAAAGCAACATCCTGATCGGCACGGAAGGCAATGACCGCCTCGAAAGCTCCGGCGCGGGCAAGATCTATTTCGGTCTGGGCGGCGACGACATCCTGATCAACAACGACATGGTCCTGCCCGGCCTGACCGAGGGATCGGAACAACGCCGGATCAATTTCGCGGAAATGCACGGCGGCGACGGCAACGACACGCTGTACGCCAACGGCCTGCTGTACGGCGACGACGGCAACGATACGATCACCGTGCGCGGCGGCGCGCCGGGCCTTCTGATGGCCGGCACGGTCGACGGCAGACTGGGGAACGACAAGATCACCGGCGCGGAAGGCGACGATACGCTTTCAGGAGGGGCCGGGAACGACATGATTTATGGCGGCGCCGGCAACGACACGCTGAAGGGCGGCACCGGCGTCGATACGCTCAACGGCAACGCGGGCGACGACAGGATCTACGGCGGAAGCGGCCTCGATATCCTGCGCGGCGGCGAGGGCAACGACACGCTGTACGGCGAAGGCGATGCGGACGCGATCTATGCGGGCAACGGCAACGACAAGGTGGATGGCGGCACGGGCAGCGACCTGATCTTCGGCGATGCGGGCGATGACGTCCTCTCGGGCGGCGGAGGCAGCTCCAGAGACGTGATCCGCGGCGGCACGGGCAACGACACGATCTACGGCTACGGAGGCGATGACGATCTGCGGGGGAATGAAGGCGGCGACACGCTGTATGGCGGCGACGGCAATGACTTCATGCTCGGAGATACGACAGCCACGAACGCCAACAGTGGCAACGACACCCTTTACGGGGAAAAAGGAAACGATACGCTGCATGGCGGCTTGGGCAATGACCAGCTGAATGGCGGCGCGGGTACGGACACGCTGTACGGCGAGGGCGGCGCGGACACGTTCGTGTTCGACGCCTCGACGGCAGGATCCATCGACCGCGTCAAGGATTTCAAGGTCAGCCAGGGCGACAAGCTGGATATTTCCGGCCTGCTGATCGGCTATGATCCCCTGACCGACTCCATATCCCAGTTCGTGAAAGTGACGACCAGCGGTTCGACCGCAACGCTGTATGTCGACCGCAACGGTTCGGACCCCGGATACGGCTTCCAGAAAGTCGCCGTCCTCGACGGCACAGGCGCACTGAACCTGCAAAGCCTGCACGACCATGGTCAGTTAATCATGTAATTCAAGGGAGGGCTTCATGTCTGTCTTCGTTTCCTCGACCCAGCGCGTTTCGGTCTCGACGTCCGGTCAGGAGGGCGACCAGGCCAGCGGCGATGCCCGCCTTTCTTCCGACGGCAGGGTCCTCGCCTTCTTCAGCAACGCGGGCAACCTGGTTACAGGCGATGCCAACGGCACCACGGACCTCTTCTTCCGCAATCTCGAAACGGGCCAGACATTCATTGCTAACTGGGACGGGAGAATCGGGTATGGTCCGCAATTCTCCGCCGATGGATCGAAGCTCGGCTTCATGAGCTTCGATGGAGCGGTCAACCATATCTTCGTCGCCGCCCCCGCCACGGGTGTCATCACCGAAGTTTCCGCCAGCGCCGACGGCGCCTCCGCCAATGCCACAAGCGGCCCGTACGCCTTCAGTCCGGATGGCGGGCGGATCGCCTTCGCCAGCGCGGCGGGCAATCTCGTCTCCGGCGATGCAGGGCTGAACGATATTTTCATCAAGACTCTTTCGGACGGCGGTATTGTGCGGATTTCAATCAATGCAGCGGGCGAGGCGGCGGACGGCGACAGCAGCAACCCCGTCTTTTCGCCGGACGGCCATCATGTCGCCTTTGCGAGCGCGGCGAACAACCTTGCGCCCAGTTCCTTCGATCCCGGCGGCGGCATCACGGAGTATTTCATCAAGAACCTGGACGATGGCAGCGTGAGCATCGTTCCGGGCGGACAGCTTTCCGCCGGACCGGTGTTTTCGGCCGACGGCAGTAAAATCCTGTTTGCCAGCACGGCCAACGGGATCGTCAGCGGCGACACCGACAACCAGCAGGATTATTTCGTTCAGAATCTGGGCACAGGGACGGTCTCCCTTGTCGGCAACGGGCAAGTCTTCGTACAGCCGCCGCAGTTTTCGCCCGATGGCGGTGCTGTTTTCTTCACCAGCCCCGCCTCCCTCGTTCCGGGCGACACCAACGGCACGACCGACGTCTTTCTTCAGAACCTGGCAACGGGCGTCATCACCCGCCTCTCCACCAATTCCGACGGCAGCCAGGGTACGGGCGCCAGCACGAAGCCTGTGTTGTCCGCGGACGGCTCAAAACTGGTTTTCACCAGCCCGGCGCCGGAATTCGCCACCGGCGACGACGATTCCGTCGCGGATTTCTATGTTAAGAATCTGGAGACTGGAGTGTTGAGCCGGATTGCCATGGCATCCGCCGCGATTCCTGTGTTCTCGCCGGATGGGAGCAAGCTGTTTTTCGGCAGTGCCGAAAACGGGCTGGTGGCGGACGATGCGGATGGCACCATGGATTATTTCATCCGCGACCTCGTTTCCGGCACGGTCGTCAAGGTGGTGGAAGGCGATCATATCGCCGGATTTCCGATTATTGCAGATGACTGGAGCCAGATTACCTTTGTGAGCGATGCGGACGACATCGTCCCGAACGACACGAACGGCGAACAGGACGTGTTCGTGTCCCTTCTGGGCGACGACACGGTCCTGAACGGCACGGACGGAGACAATACGATTAACGGCGATGGCGACGCGGAAACCATCAACGGCTTCGGCGGCAAGGACAAGCTGAACGGCAATGGCGGCGACGACATCCTGCATGGCGGAGACGGCAACGATGTGATGAATGGCGGCACGGGCCGCGACACGCTGTATGGCGAAAGCGACATCGATACGATCCATGGCAATGAGGACAATGACAAAGTCTACGGCGGGACGGGCGACGACAAGCTCTATGGCGACGACGGGGACGATTCGGTCTACGGCGATGAAAACAACGACTTCATGGGCGGCGGCGCAGGCAATGACGACATGCATGGCGGTGAGGGCAACGATACCGTTTATGGCAATGAGGGCAACGACCGGGTCGAGGGCGACGCCGGGAACGACACGCTGTATGGCGGGGACGGCAACGATATCATCCGCGGCGGAAGCGACGACGATCTTGTTTACGGCAATGGCGGTACGGACGATATGAACGGCGACGCCGGAAACGATACATTATATGGCGGGTCGGGCAATGACATCCTGCTGGGCGATTCCGGGGAGACGGGCGGCGGAAACGACACGCTGTGCGGCGAGACCGGCAACGACACGCTGCGCGGCGGGGCGGATGCCGATACGCTGAATGGCGGGGCGGGTGCCGATACGCTTTATGGCGACGCGGAGGCCGACACATTCGCGTTCGATACGGCCACTCTGGGGGCTGTCGACCGGATCAAGGATTTTGTGGCCGGAGACGGAGACAGGCTGGACGTTTCGGACCTTCTGATCGATTTCGATCCGCTGACCGACGCCATCGCCAAATTCGTCAAAATCACCACGAACGGGGAGATTTCCGCCCTGTATGTGGACCGCAACGGCGGCGAGGCCGGGATGGGCTTTGAAAAGATCGCGGTTCTGGAGAACAACAATGCCCTGAACGTCCAGGATCTTTACAACAATGCGCAGATCGTCGTCTGAAGGGTTCATACGGCGTTCTTGCATTTGAGCGCCGTCTTGCCTAGAAATAGCCAGAGTTTCCAATATAAGCTATTATGACGTCATGATTTTCGACCTTGTCGTTCTTGCCGCCCTTCTCATTTCCTGTCTGATCGCCTTCCTGCGCGGCTTTATCCGCGAGGTTCTGACCATTCTGGGCGTTATCGGCGGCGCGTTCGCGGCTGTCTCCATCGGGCCGAAATTTGCTCCCGTGGTCAAAAACTGGCTGGACAGCCACAAGGAAAACCCGGAAAAGACGGCGGAAACGGCGGACAAGATGGCGGAGCCCAAGCTGTTCGGCCTTTTGCCTTATGATACGGCGGCGGATCTGATCGCCTATGGCAGCGTATTTATCATCGTCGTCATCCTGCTGTCCATCGTCAGCCATCTGATGTCCGGCTTCGCCCGCAAGATCGGCCTGGGAGCGGTGGACCGGACCCTAGGCGTGTTTTTCGGCATCGCCCGGGCGCTGGTCCTGCTGGCCCTGCCCTATTACGTCGTGGCCGTCATCGCGGGCAAGGAGACGATGGACCAGTGGACGGAGGGCAGCCATTCCCGCGTCTATATCGAAACCACCGCCAACTGGATCGGCCAGTTCGTGCCGAAAACCGTGACGGAGGATTTCAACAGCGCGGCGGACAAGGCCTCCGCCACCATGACCGATGCGACGCGGCAGCGCCTGCGCGAACTGAACGTTCTGGGCGGCGGCGAGGACAAGCCGGCGGATTCAACTGCGAGCCAGCCGCAATTCCAGTCCGCAGCTCCGGAACCCGCGCAGCCGGGTTACGAGAGCGCACCACGTGAACAGCTTGAAAACCTGATCAGGCATCAGGAGGAACCTCTGCCGAATGAATAGCCCGACAGCCGCCACATTCGAAGACGACGACAAGCCGCATGAGGAATGCGGGGTCTTCGGTGTGCACGGGCACAAGGATGCGGCGGCGCTGACCGCGCTCGGCCTGCATGCCCTGCAGCACCGGGGGCAGGAGGCGAGCGGCATCGTCGCGTTCGACGGCAAGCAGTTTCACGCGCACCGCGCGCCCGGTCTGGTGGACCAGGCTTTCGGCAATCCCGAGATCATGGCGCAATTGAAAGGCCATGCCGCCATTGGCCATAATCGTTACGCCACCTGCGGCGGCGGGAATGTGCGGAACATCCAGCCGCTTTACGCCGATCTGGCTTCCGGCGGCTTCGCCATCGCGCATAACGGCAACCTGACCAATGCCCAGACCCTGAAACAGGAGCTGGTGCAGAACGGCGCGCTGTTCCAGTCCACCTCCGACACGGAAGTGATCGTCCACCTGATGGCCGTATCGCGGCAAAAAAACGTGGCCGAGCGTCTGGTCGACGCGCTGCGCCAGATCGAGGGCGCGTATTCGCTGGTCGCATGCTGTGATGACAAGGTGATCGGCGTGCGCGATCCGCACGGCATACGGCCTCTGGTGCTTGGCCGCCTGAACGATACCCATATCCTGGCGTCCGAGACCTGCGCGCTCGATATCATCGGCGCGGCCTTCGTGCGCGACATCCGCCCCGGCGAGATGGTCGTGATCAACGGCCAGGGCATTGTCAGTTCTTTCCCGCTGCAGACGGCATCCTCCCGCTTCTGCATTTTCGAGTACGTCTATTTCGCGCGGCCCGACAGTTTTATGGAGAACCGTTCGGTTTACGAGATGCGCAAACGGATAGGCGCCGAACTGGCGAAGGAAGCACCCTGTATGGATGCGGACCTGATCGTGCCGGTGCCGGACTCAGGTGTGCCCGCGGCCATCGGCTTCGCGGAAGCGAGCCGTATCCCGTTCGAACTCGGCATCATCCGCAACCATTATGTCGGGCGCACCTTCATCGAGCCGTCGGCCCATATCCGGCATCTCGGCGTCAAGATGAAGCACAACGCCAACAAGGCCTTCATCGAGGGCAAGAAGGTCGTGCTGGTGGACGACAGCCTGGTGCGCGGCACGACGTCGCGCAAGATCGTCGAGATGGTGCGCGCGGCGGGCGCGAAGGAAGTGCATATGCGCATTTCCTCGCCGCCCACCGCGCATTCCTGTTTCTATGGCATCGATACGCCCTCGACGGAGGAACTGCTGGCCCACCGCATGAGCGTGGAGGAGATTGCCGCGCATATCGGCGCGGACTCCCTCGCCTACGTCTCCATCGACGGATTGTACCGCGCCATGAAGGAGCCGGGACGAGATGACGTAAAACCCCAGTTCTGCGACGCCTGCTTCACCGGGGATTATATGGTCGAGCTGACGGATCACAATCGCGCGAGCGATACAGTGGCCAGCCTGGAAAAGGCGAAAGCCTGATTATTCGCCCCGCGATCCCCGGAACCCCGTCGCCACTACGTATTGTTCCGCCGATTCCTGACGGCTGGCGGGCGGCTTGATATGGCGGACTTTTTCGAAGTCCCGTTTCATCATGGCCAGCAGATCGTTTTCCGTGCCGCCCTTGAAGACCTTGGCCACGAAGGCGCCGCCGGGTTTCAGAATTTCGACCGCGAAAGCGTAGGCGAGTTCCACCAGCATGACGATACGGATATGGTCGGTGGGGCGATGGCCGGTCGTATTGGGGGACATGTCGGAAAGCACGAGATCCGCCCCGCCGCCGAGTGCGTTTTTCAGCGCGTCCGGCGCATCCTCCGCCGTGAAATCCATTTCAAGGAACGTCACGCCCGGCATCGGATCGATGGGAAGGAGGTCGATGCCGACGACAGCCGATGCGCCGCGTTCCAGCGCGATCTGGCTCCAGCCGCCCGGGGCGGCCCCCAGATCGACGACGGCCATGCCGGGACGGACCAGCCCGAGGCGTTCGTCGATTTCTTTCAGCTTGAAGGCGGCGCGGGACCGGTAGCCGAGGCGTTCCGCCTCGCGCACATAGGGATCGTTCAGCTGGCGCTTCAGCCACTGCGTCGAAGACGTCTTGCGGCCTTTGGCCGTCTTTACCCGCACGGCGGCGTCGCGGGCGGTGCGGCGGACGGACGAACCGTGGCGTTTTCCGGGCGTTTTATCCTTGGCCATCCGGTGATCCTTCTTTCACAACAGCATGGCCATCATGGCCAGCGTGGCGGCAAAAATATACAGGGACAACCCCGCCGCCAGAAACACCGTTTTCATCGTGCCCGGCGAAAGCCGCGCCAGCAGAAGGAAAAAGGCGGTCACGATGCCGTAGCAGACCAGGCCCCGGCTGTACAGGCCGGCATCCATAAATCCAAGGATGCCATGGCCATAACCGATGGACTCCATCAGCTCGATCTGCAGGCGCAGCGTGAAGGCGCATATCAGGACGAAAGCCGCCGCCATGAGGCGATGCCCCCGGCGCGCGGCCAGCAGCGCGACAGGCAACCAGAGCAGATCGATCCATTGAACCGGCAAGGGCGGCATACTATCTTAAATCCTGTCGTCGGCCCGCTTTACGGAGTTCGCATGGGGCATTCTAGACCGCTTTGGACGGCGCTGAACAGGATTCTCCGCTGCGCTGTGGCGGGAGCCATTATTCTGGCGCTGTTCTCCGGTTCCGCCCGTGCGGAAAGCCTGATCCGCGACGACGAGATCGAGACGACGCTCAAGGACTGGATCCGCCCGGTTATTGTGGCGGACGGCCTCGACCCCGACGCGGTCAGGGTCGTGCTGGTGCAAAGCCCGGACATCAACGCCTTCGTCGCGGGCGGACCCAATATTTTCATTTACAGCGGCCTGCTTCTGAAATCGGAAAACGCGGGCGAGGTCGCGGGTGTTCTCGCGCACGAACTGGGCCATATTGCGGGCGGCCATCTGGTGCGCGGGCGCGATGAAATGCGCAACGCGTCCTTCGAAAGCCTGCTCGGCAATATCGCGGGGATCGGCGCCGCGATCCTGAGCGGAGACGGCGGCGCGGGCGCGGCAGTCGGGGCGGGCATATCGTCGATGGCGCAGAACAGGTTTCTAGCGTTCAGCCGCGTGCAGGAATCGAGCGCCGACCAGGCGGCGTTGTCCGGATTGCAGGCGGCGCATATCAATCCGGCCGGCCTTGCCACCTTCCTGGAAAAAATGGAATCGCAGGAATTGCTGCCCCCGTCCCAGCAATCGAAATATATCCGGACCCACCCTCTGACGCGCGACCGGCTGTCCGCCGTACGCGACGGCGTGGCCCGGTCGGCTTTCAGGAATGCCGCATGGCCCGCCGCCTGGGCGGACCAGCACGCGCGGATGAAGGCAAAACTGCTGGGATTCATCAATCCGGCGCAGGTTGCATGGACCTATAACAGCGGCGATACATCCATTCCCGCACGTTACGCGCGGGCCATCGCGGCCTATCGCCAGAACCATGTGCAGGATTCGCTGAGCCTGATGGACGGCCTGCTGAAAAACGAACCCGGAAACCCTTACTTTCTGGAGCTGAAAGCCCAGATGCTGAAGGATTACGGAAGGGTCGGAGAGTCCCTGCCCCTGTACCGCAGGGCGATCGCCGGGGCGCCGGATGCCGCGCTGATCCGCATCGCCTATGCCAATGCATTGATCGAAACGTCCCAAAACGACAAGGGAACACTGCAGGAGGCTATAGACCAACTGCAACGCGCCGTCCGCAAGGAACCCCGGGCGCCGCTGGCCCAGCGCCTGCTGGCCACAGCGTATGGACGGATGGGCCAGGAAGACGTCGCCCGCGTCTATCTGGCCGAGGAAGCCGCCCTGAAAGGCGACCGCAAGACCGCGCAACGCATGGCTGAAGCATCCCTGCCCCGGCTGCGCAAGGGATCCCCGGAATGGTTGAAAGCCAAGGACTTGCTGGCCGGGATCGGACAGGAAAAAGCGCCGGGCGGCGAATAAGCTTTGGCGTTTGCCGCCGCTATGGTTAAAATGGATGGATAAACCTACAGACAGGAAAGAGAGATTGCCGTCATGAAGAGTTTGAAGATCACCGTCTGCGCCCTCGCCCTTCTGGCGGCCGGAACGTTTGCCCTCAGCCTGCCGCATCATGCGGATGCGGCGGATGCTTTCAATGCTGCGCAAAAAACGGAAATCGAAACCGTCATCCGCGACTATCTGATGAAAAATCCTCAAGTCCTGGTCGAGGCCCTGCAGGAATACCAGAACCGCCAGGGCGAATTGCAGGCGGAAGCCGCCAAGGGCAAAATCAAGGAATATGAATCCTTCCTGCACGACCCGTCCGCGCCGTCCACCGGCAATCCCAAGGGCGACGTGACCGTGGTGGAGTTCTTCGATTACAATTGCGGATACTGCAAGCATGCCATCGATGACGTCCAGAAACTGATCGACGGGGACAAAAACGTGCGTATCGTGTTCCGCGATTACCCGATCCTGAGCGAGGCATCGAATACCGCCTCGCGTTATGCCCTGGCCGCCGGCAAACAGGGAAAATACTGGGAATTCCATCAGAAGCTGATGAAATTCGCGGGCGAGAAAAACGACACGACCTATGAAGGCCTGGCCAAGGATCTGGGCCTCGATTACGCCAAGCTGAAACAGGACGCGGAGTCCAAGGAAATCCGCGAGATGCTTGAAAAGAACATCGAGGTCGCACGCGCCATGTCTATCCAGGGCACGCCCGCCTTCGTCATCGGCGATACGCTGGTTCCCGGCTATGTCGATGCCGATGCGATGAAGGATCTGGTGACCAAGGCGCGCGAAGGGAAGCGGTAATGCGCAAAAGATGGTGGCTGGCCATCGCTGTCGTGGCGCTGGCCGGCTTTTTGATGGCCGGGCGCATGATCGTCATTCACAGAACGATCAACGACATGGCAGGCGTGGATCTGGGGGCCTTTACCGGCCCGGCCGACGCCAGAAACGTCATCGTCGAGTTCATGGATTACCGCTGCGCCTATTGCCGCAAGATCAATCCGCAAATCGAGGAGTTCGCGAAACGACACCCCGACGTCAAAATCGTTTTCCGCCATTTCCCGATCTATGTCGCACCCTCGGTGAAAGAAGCCAGTCTGGCCATGGCCGCGGCCAAGCAGGGCAAGTTCATGCCCATGCATGATTACCTGATGTCGCGCGAACAAGCGGTGGAAGACAGCGAGATTCCCGGCATCGCGCAGCAACTGGGCCTCGATCCGGAACAACTGCAAAAAGACATGAGAGCGGGCGATATCGGCAAACAGCTTCTGGATACGCTGGACGGCGCGAAGCTTCTGGGCATCGACAGGACGCCCTCCTTCCTGTTCAACGGAGCAGTCTATATTCCCAACGGGGGCATTCCGGACCTGCCCGGTTTCGAAGCCCTGTATCGCCAGTACGCAGAGAAATAAGCCGCCATGCCGCAGATCCTGATCCTGAACGGGCCCAATCTTAACATGCTGGGCCGGCGCGAGCCGGACATTTACGGCCGTGAAACACTCAAAGATATCAAGGCGCTTTGCGAAAAAACGGCGAAACCCCTAGGTCTCGACGTTGATTTCCGGCAGTCGAACCATGAAGGCGAACTGGTGACCTGGATCCAGGAAGCGCTGGACAAGACGGCGGGGATCATTATCAACGCGGGCGCTTATACGCATACCTCTCTTGCCATCCATGACGCGCTCAAGCTCCTTTCCGCTCCGGTCGTTGAAGTGCATATTTCCGATCCCAAAAAGCGCGAAGCGTTCCGGCACCATTCCTATATAGAGCCGCTGGCCGCCCATACGATTGCCGGGCAAGGGGCGGCGGGATATGCCGAAGCCATCATATGGCTTTCCAAGCATATGAAATAAAAAGAAAATATGCTATTTTGACTTTCTTTCCGGTTTTCAGTACCGTCCTAACCTTCTTTCTAACGACAAGCAGTTGACCCATGGCAGCCATGAAAATAGATGAAAACGCCATTCGCAAGCTGGCGGGATTGCTGGACGAAACCGGCCTGACAGAGATCGAGGTGGAGGATAACGGCCAGTCCATCCGGGTGAGCCGGGGCGCGAAAGCCGCCGCGCATGACCACCCGGCACGCGCCGTCATGGATTCCGATCCCACCACGCCGCAAAAGGCCAACACCGCAGCCCCTTCCGCCGTCACCGCCGACCATCCGGGCGCCGTCATCTCCCCCATGGTGGGAACGGCCTATACCGCGCCGGAGCCCGGCGCGCCAACCTTCGTGTCCAAAGGATCGACCGTGCAGGAAGGCGACACGCTCCTGATCATCGAGGCCATGAAGGTGATGAACCCGATCAAGGCCCATCGGGGCGGCACCGTGACGCAGATTCTTGTCGAGTCTGGAAAGCCGGTAGAGTATGGCGACGTGCTGCTGGTGATTGAATGATCGAAGGGGTTTTGAAACACGGCGGGCACGGCGGGCACAGCGATATTGTGCCTTTTTCGGTTACGCCTGAGGAAAAACAAAAGCTGGATGGAATTGCCGATAAAATCCTTGATGTGGCATTCAGCGCGCACCGGCAATACGGGTCGGGCCTGCTGGAAAGCGCTTATGAAGCCATAGTAAAGCATGATCTGGAGCGTCATCACGGTTTCAGGGTGGAAAGGCAGAAAACCTTGCCTATCGTCCATGACGGATTGTTCATAGAAGCGGGATACCGGATCGATCTTTTGATCGAAGACAGCGTCATCGTCGAACTGAAAAGCTGTGAAAAAATCCTTCCTATTCATGAAGCCCAGCTTTTGACCTATCTGAAATTTTCAGACAAAAAGCTGGGTTTTATTCTTAATTTCAAAAATCGCATGTTCAAGGACGGCATCCGCCGCCTGATGCGCTGACATCGCCGTGAACGCCGTGCGCGCCGTGTTTCAGAAAATACTCTCCGCTAGCCAAGCCGATATACCGGGTATTGCCGACCTGAGAAAAAGGACGTTCTCTTATTTCGCACCGCAGTCCTATTCTCAGAAAGAAGTGGAAACCTTGCTGAATGATTTCGATGAAAATCATTTGGCTGACATGATAAAAGACCAGAGACTGTTTATTATAAAAGAGGAAAAAGTGATTGCTTGCGCAGGCTGGGACGGACAGTCAATACGTCATGTTTATGTCGATCCAGACAAAACGCGGCAAGGCATCGCCAGCTATATGCTCGCTTATGTTGAAGAAGATTACCAAAATCGCAGCCAAAATTCAGAAATCCTCGCCGGAGTGGCTTTGTATGCAAGACCGTTCTACGAAGCAAATGGCTATGTTTTCTTAGCTGAAGAAACGGATTGGGACGGCAGCAAGTATTATAAAATGAAAAAGATATTCGCGTCTTCGCAAACTCTTGGTGAGAAACATGTTTAAAAAAATCCTGATCGCCAACCGGGGGGAGATCGCGCTGCGCGTCATTCGCGCGTGCCGGGAGATGGGCATTCAGACGGTGGTCGTGCATTCGACGGCGGACGCCAATGCGATGGCGGTGCGACTGGCCGATGAAAGCGTATGCATCGGGCCGGCGCAGGCGAAGAATTCCTATCTCAATATTCCATCGATCCTGAGCGCGGCGGCGGTGACGGGGGCGGACGCGATCCACCCCGGCTACGGTTTCCTGTCCGAGAACGAGCAGTTCGCGCGGATGGTGGAGGAGCATGGTTTCGTCTTTATCGGGCCGAAGCCCGAGCATATCGAGACGATGGGCGACAAGGTGCGGGCGAAACAGACGGTTAAGAAGCTGGGCCTGCCGGTCGTGCCGGGATCGCCGGGTGCTGTCGCCAGCGTCGAGGAAGGCCTTAAATTCGCGAAAGACGCCGGATATCCCATCCTGATCAAGGCAGCCTCCGGCGGCGGCGGCAAGGGCATGAAGGTGGTGCGGAAGGAAGAGGAACTGAAGGAAATGTTCCTGACCGCCCGCGCCGAAGCCAAGGCCAATTTCGGCGACGATACCGTCTACATGGAAAAATACCTGGAGACGCCGCGCCATATCGAGATCCAGATTTTCGGCGACGAGCACGGCAACGCGATCCATCTGGGCGAACGCGACTGTTCCACCCAGAGGCGCCATCAGAAGCTGGTGGAGGAGGCGCCTTCGCCCGCACTGACCAGCGAAGAAAGAATGGAGATCGGCGCGCTGGCCGCCGATGTGGTGCGGGAGATGGGCTATCGCGGCGCGGGCACCATCGAGTTCCTGTACGACAAGGGCAAATTCTATTTCATGGAAATGAACACGCGGATCCAGGTGGAGCATCCGGTCACGGAAATGATCACCGGGATCGACCTGATCGCCGAGCAGATCCGCGTGGCAGCAGGCGAGCCGTTGAGCGTGAATAAGGAAAACATACGCCTGCGCGGCCACGCCATCGAGGTGCGGATCAACGCGGAGGATCCCGACACGTTCACCCCCTCCCCCGGCACGATCACGCAGTTCCACGCGCCGGGCGGCCTCGGCGTGCGGTTCGACAGCGCGATCTATGCCGGATATTCCAT
>JBDHTS010000025.1:0-29256 GCA_039808845.1 Alphaproteobacteria bacterium
GAGAACGCCTTCACGGGCCGGTCCCACCGCGCGGCAGAGGGCAAAAAGCGCCTGAACGACGCGGTGGAGCTGCAGCGGAAAATCCTGGGCATCCCGGCAGAATACAAGATGGCCATCGTTCCTGCCTCGGACACCGGCGCGATCGAGATGGCGCTGTGGTCTATGCTGGGAGCGCGGGGCGTCGACGTGCTGGCCTGGGAGAATTTCGGCGAGGAATGGCTGAAGGACGTCACCAAGCAGCTGAAGATTTCCGACTGCCGCACCTTCACCGCGCCCTATGGCGAACTGCCCGACCTGAAACAGGTCGATACCGACCGCGACGTCGTCTTCACCTGGAACGGCACGACCGGCGGCGTGCGCGTGCCGGACGGCGACTGGATCAAGGCCGACCGCAAGGGCCTGACCTTCTGCGACGCCACGTCGGGCGTGTTCGCCTACGACCTGCCCTGGGACAAGCTGGACGTCACCACATGGTCCTGGCAGAAAGTGCTGGGCGGCGAAGCGGCGCACGGCATGATCGTGCTGTCCCCCCGCGCGGTCGAGCGCCTGACCACCTTCAAGCCCGACCGGCCTTTGCCCAAGATCTTCCGCATGACCGGCAACGGGAAGCTGACCGAAGGGATCTTCCAGGGCGAGACGATCAACACCCCTTCGATGCTGGTGGTCGAGGACGCGATGGACGCGCTGCGCTGGGTCGAAAGCGTCGGCGGTCTGGCAGGCGTGAAAAAGCGTATTGGCGCCAATTATAAGGAAATCGAACAATGGGTTGCGAAAACGCCCTGGATCGCTTTCCTGCCGGATGCCGAGGCCGTGCGCTCCAAAACCTCCGTCTGCCTGAAAATCACCGATCCCGGCTTCCTGGCCATGGACGACAACGGGAAACAGGATTTCATCAAGGCGATGACGAAGAAACTGGACAAGGAAAAGGCCGGTTACGACATCGCCGGGCACAAGGCCGCGCCCGCGGGCCTGCGCATCTGGTGCGGCGCGACGGTCGAGGCGTCGGACGTTGCGGCCCTGCTGCCCTGGCTCGACTGGGCCTATGCCGAAACCTGCGCGGAAACGGGCAAGGTCGCGGCCTGAATTTTTTTCAGGAACAAAATACGAAGCGAAGCCATTGGCGGTTCCGAACGATGTCCCGCTCCTCCGGGATGTTTCCGCCACATCATAAGGAATCGATCCATGAATAGAAGTTCTGCCTGCCTGACCCTGGCGCTGGCCGCGCTGTCGGTCTCCGCCTGCACCATGAACCGTGCGACCGACCTGCCCCCCGGCAAATATGAAAGCTCGACCAAATCCGTCGATGCCGAAGGCACGGCTCACAAGCAGGAACAAACCACCAATGTCTACTACGATCAGTACGGCAACAAGAAAGCCACGGTCGACACCAAGAAAACCACGGATCCCAAAGGCCTCTTCAACAAGAGCACCAGCGAGAGCCATGAAACGGTGCATTGATCTTTCCGTCTTTTTCAAGGCCCGCTTCGGCGGGCCTTTTCCTTTAGCCGCTTGATTTGAAAAACGATCCGCGCAAGTCTATGGACATGGCGGATCGAAATATTATCACGCAATGCTGCATCGCGGGCGGCGGGCCGGCGGGGATGATGCTGGGCTTTCTGCTGGCGCGCGCCGGGGTGGATGTCGTGGTGCTGGAGAAGCACGCGGATTTCCTGCGCGATTTCAGGGGCGACACAGTGCATCCGTCAACTCTGGAAATCATGCACGAGCTGGGATTGCTGCAGGAGTTTCTGCGCCGTCCCCACCGTAAGGTGCGCGAGGTGCGGGGGCGCGTCGGCGACGTGGAGATGACGCTCGGCGACTTCTCGCGCGTGCCGACCCATGCGAAGTTCCTGACCTTCATGCCGCAATGGGATTTTCTGGATTTTATTGTGCAGGAAGCGCAGCGCTATCCCGGGTTCCATTTGCTGCGCCATACGACGGTGACGGATCTGATCCGCGAGGGGGACCGCGTGACGGGCGTGATGGCGGAAACGCCGGAGGGGAGGCTGCGCATCACGGGCGATCTGGTGGTCGCGGCGGACGGGCGGCATTCGACCGTGCGGGAGAGGGCGGGGCTGGCCGTCGAGGATCTCGGCGCGCCGATCGACGTGCTATGGATGCGCCTGCCGCGTCTGGCGGGCGACCCGGAGGCCGTGGTCGGGAACTTTCGCGCGGGCCGCGTCTTTGTGATGCTGGACCGCGGCGATTATTGGCAATGCGCGCTGGTCATCGCCAAGGGCGGCATGGCGGCGATGCAGGCGCGGGGACTGGACGCGCTGAAAGAAACTATCGTTTCCATCACGCCGTTCCTGAAAGACCGCATCGGCGCGATCCAAGGCTGGGACGATATCAAGCTGCTGACCGTGACGGTCGACCGGCTGCGCCAGTGGTGGAGGCCGGGCCTGCTGTGCATCGGCGACGCGGCCCATGCAATGTCGCCGCTGGGCGGCGTCGGCATCAATCTCGCGATCCAGGACGCGGTGGCGGCGGCGAATATTTTGGCGGGCCCTTTACTTAAGGGCGGACCTGTTGCGGATCAATATTTACGGGCCGTGCAGAAACGGCGGATGTTCCCCACCGCGGCGATTCAGAAATTTCAGACCCTGCTGCAGGACCGCGTGATCTCACGCCTGATGGAAAGCCGCGCCACGCCCAAGCCGGCTTTGCCGCTTCGCCTGCTCAACCGCTTTCCACCCTTGCGCGCCATTCCGGCCCGCATCCTCGGCGTCGGCCTTCGTCCCGAGCATGTGCGGACGCCCGCTATTTCTTCAGGATCACATACAGCGCGTGGATGACGCCGGGAATGAAACCCAGCAGGGTCAGCAGGATATTGATCAGCAGATCGCGGCTCATCCCCGTTTCCACCGCAACGCCCAGCGGCGGACAGATGATGGCGAGGATGATTTTCAGCAGGTCGCTTCCGGCGCTGTCGGGGGTGTCCATCGTAGCCATGACGTTCTCCATAGATGATTCCGTTGCGCGGCCAACAGACGGGCGCCCTGAAAAGTTCGGAGGAAAATTTTATGCGCGGGCCGGAACCAAAGAGGAAGCGAAGCCGTTTGCAGCCTCGATTGAAAATGAATTGGAGAAAAACGATGAGAACTATCCTGACTTTCAGCGTCATGGCCTTCACGGCCCTGAGCCTTGCGGCCTGCAAGCCCAGCACCCAGACGGAAACCACCGAGCGTTCGGTCGACGCCAACGGCACCGTCACCGAAACCACGACGCAAAGCGACCTGTCGACCGACAGCAACGGCAATGTCGAGGGCACGGTCGATTCCAAAACGACCGTCGATCCCGAAGGCGCGATGAACAAGGAAACCGTCGACGAAACCCATCAGGAAGTGAAGCACTGAGCCGGCTTCCCCTGATAAAAAGCCTGCGCACCCCCGGCGCGGGCTTTTTTCAGCGCCCGGCCACCGGATGGTTTTCGATCCGGCGGTCGGGCACGATCCATAGCGCGGCGACGGCGGCGTAAAAGAGGATCGCCAGCCACGGATTGATGAAGGCGGAGCCGATGCCCGCGACGTAGAGCGCGAGCGAGATCTTGCCCTTGACGTCCCGCCCGATGGCGTCGCGCAGTTCGTCATTCTCCCCCTTATGCATCAGCAGGACGGCGACCAGGATGGAATAGCCCCCGGCGGCCAGCAGGAGAACCACGCCGTACAGCGCGACGGGCCACATGGCAAAATGATTTTCGCCCATCCAGCCGGTGATGAAGGGAAACAGCGACAGCCAGAACAGCATGTGCAGATTGGCCCACAGGACGGGACCGCTGACATGATGCACGGCATGGAACAGATGGTGATGGTTGCTCCAGTAAATACCGACATAGATAAAGCTGAGCGCGTAGCTGAGGAAGACAGGCCACAGGCCGCGCAGGGCTTCCAGCTCCACCCCGTGCGGCACCTTCATTTCCAGCACCATGATGGTGATGATGATGGCGATCACGCCGTCGCTGAACGCTTCAAGCCGATTCTTGGTCATCTGTTTTTTCTCCAGTTTCATTTAAACACCAGAGCCAGACAGAGATAAACAGGGATCAATCAAAAAACTTCGTGTTCTTCCTCTTCTTCTTTTTCTTCGTGGAAAAAGAAGAAGAGGAAGAACACGAGGAAAGAGAACTCTGTTTATCTCTGTCTGGCTCTGGTGTTCATAATTTTGACAGCGACTTTGGTAAAGCAACCTGTTAAAAAAACCTTTTAAGGAAACCCGCATGATCGCATTGACTGTCGCCGAGGCTATGGAAGCCATTTATCAGTCGCTCGCCAGCGACAACGAGGATATCGACCTGCATATCGGCGCCCTGAAACAGGCGCTGGCCGCCGAGGGGAAAAAGGAAGCGGTGTTCGAGCGCGCCCGCCTGGCCCAGAACAATCGCGAGGGGCGCAAGACCATGCAGTCCTATTTCAGGAAGCGCGGCGTGACGGTGGCATTCGACGGCGCCTAGATCTAGATAGAGCCTCCTGCGGTTGTCACGAGTCATTTTCAAAAACGCGTCATCCCCGCTCTCCGCTGCGCTCCGGCGGGGATGACAGTATAGGGATCATGCCTCAGAAGGCTCTAGTTACCGACCGCTGAAAGCAGCGTCACCGCGTCGATCACTTTTTTGGTCGCCTCGCCGATCAGCAGAATGTCCTTGTCCACGCGAACATATTCATATCCGGCGGGCACGGGGGCGAGTTCACCCAGCAGCTCGCGCGGCACGGGATAATAGACGACATCCGGCGGCAGGCGCTCGCCGACCCGGTATCTCTTTTTCGCCTGACCGGGCGGCAGACAGCCATTGTGTTTTTTAGCGAGGCCGGGCGGGCAATTGCGCGCGTAATCCCGCGCCACATAGCGTTCAATCAGGACGCGGTCGCGCGGATCGATCACGATCACCTCCACACGGCCGCCGTGGCGGCCATCCTCGCCCTGACCATCGTCGTCGTGATGCCTTTCCCAGCGATGACCGTCCTTGCCATGGCCTTTATCGGCCTGGGCCGGAAGGGAAAAGGCGGTACAGGCCATCACGGCAAGGGGAATCAGGGCCATATGCTTTTTCATGAACGCTCCTTTATCTATTATCTATGTCCATTTCACTCTAACGCTTAACGAAGCGGTAAGGTTGCCTGTTTTTTTAACCCCGATACAATAATGGATAACAGAAACCATAAACCCTTGCCTTAACCTTATTTTACCGCAGAGGCGCAGGGAACGCAGAGTTACATCCAAGAATGAGGCGACCGGACAGAAAGCTTTGAGATTCCGCCATATCCGCCTGATATCCGCCTCTGCGCTCTCTGCGTCTCTGCGGTAAAAATCACTCCGCGGAACAAAGGCTTGTTTTCATGCCTATCCATTAACGGGGTTATTTTATAACGTGGCGGCGCTCTGAACTTTCCGCCGCTGCGCTTCGTTGGTATGATCAGACAATAAGAATGGAGATATACGGATGATCAGCAAAACCATCATGCGCCCGGTTCTGGCCGGGCTGTGCGTCGTGACCCTGGTCGGGTGTTCCAATTTGTCGCGGACGCAACAGCGCGTGCTGTCCGGCGGCGCGATCGGCGCGGGCGTGGGCACGGCGACGACTCTGGTGACAGGGGGCTGCGTCTCCTGCGGCGCGGCGGTCGGCGGCGTGGCGGGCGCCGCGGGCGGTTACATCTACGACCGCGTGGAGCGTTAAGCCGTGACCTATGTCGACGGCTTCGTGGTGCCTGTCCCGGAAGACAAGATCGAGGCGTATCGCGCCATGGCCGCCAGGGCAGGCGCGATCTGGATGGAGCACGGCGCGCTGGCCTACAAGGAATGCGTGACGGAGGACAAGACGGAGCACGAATTCTGTTCCAGCTTCCCCAAGGCGTTCAGCCCGAAACCGGGCGAGACGATCATCTTCGCCTATATCGCCTATAAATCACGCGCCCACCGGGACGAGGTGAATGCGAAGGTGATGGCCGACCCGCGCATGAATTGCGGCCAAGCGGAGGGCATGCCCTTCGACTGCAAACGCATGGCCTATGGCGGGTTCAAGGCGATCGTGGATCTGTAAGAGCAGTTCGTACGCGCCCGCCGTACGCGGGTTTCAATAGTTCGTTTGCGCGTTTTTTTGATTTTACCCCCTTAAAAACACGCGGGCGGATGCAGATGCATCGCGCCCGTATGTGTTCTTATTATAGCACAATCGCGGCCCCGGAGGGCGGAAATTGTGCCGGCGGTTACGGGCGTATTGCCCCTTCAGGCCGCTTTTTTGCCGGTCTGCTGCGCGGCGTCCTTCATCTCCTGCGGGATTTTGGCTGTGTCGTAGAACATCTCTTCGGAACGGACCTTGCCGTTTTCCATTTTGACGACGCTGCACATCCGCATGGGCGCGCCGCCCGGCATGGTGGCGGTGAAGGTCGACGCGACCCGGTCGCCGTCGGCGATGACGGTCACATCCTCCATCTTGCCGTCGCCGGGGCAGTTCTGCATCATCGCGATCAGCTCCTCCGGCCCGTTCAGCTGCATCATCGGGTCCTTCAGCGTGTATTGCGGATGCACCAGTCTGCGCACCGTGTCGAAATCCTTGTTCATGCAGGCGTCCATCAACTCTCTGACCACTTGCGCGTTGTCGGGCATGGCTGTTCTCCTTTGCCGTTCATTAAAGATACAGAAGGTCAACAGACCGGGAACGGATGGGTTCCGCCGTCCGGAAAAATATTTCGCCCGGTTCCTTGGGCATTCCCCCTGGATGGCGCGATTCAGGCTGGAACCGCTCAAGGATCCTTCTGTTGGAAGGGACGGTCATCATCTTTTTCTAAAGGAGCGTAAAACATGGGCCTGTTTCATTTCATCAAGAACGCCGGAGAGCAGTTCAGCGACTTCATCACCGGGGACGGCCGCGACGAGGACGCGATCCGCAACCGCATCGAACAGCTGGGCCTGAAGATCGAGAGCCTGAACGTCGACGTGCATGGCGACAAGGCGGTTCTGACCGGCGTGGCCGCGTCGCGCGACGTGTTCGAAAAAGCGATCCTGGCCGCCGGCAACATCAAGGGCATCGCCGAGGTCGAATCGAAAATGACGGTTGCGGAACAGAAACCGGCGCAGCCCGCAAAACAACAGCCTGCGAATACGCAGGAAAAGCCGCAAGTCCAGGCGCAGCAAACTTCGCCCGCCGCGACAGCGCCTCAGAGTGCCGCGACGGCCACGCCGTCCGCGCAGGCGAACCAGAGCGCCGCGCCCGCCGCGCAGGCCGAACCGGAGCCTGTGTTCTATGTGGTGAAATCCGGCGACACGCTGTCGAAGATCGCCAAAAAATTCTACGGCAACGCCAACGCCTACAACAAAATCTTCGAGGCCAACCGCCCGATGCTGAAAAGCCCGGACGCGATCTATCCCGACCAGACCCTGCGCATTCCGGACGCGGAGAACAAGCAGAGCGTGGCCGCATAACCCGTCAGTAAATCTCGTTTATGAGAGCCGCGCCTTTCCGCGCGGCTCTTTTTTCATGTCAGCGCCTCGCGGCGCGGGCGAGGAAGCGGTCGAGCTGGTCGGCGAATTTCTGGCGGTCCTTCTGGCTGAAGGCGGCGGGTCCGCCGGTCTCCATGCCGCTGCCGCGCAAAGAATCCATGAAATCGCGCATGCCGAGCACCTGGCCGATATTCGAGGAATCATAGAGTTCGCCGCGCGGGTTCAGCGCGACCGCGCCCTTTTTCACCGCCTGCGCCGCCAGCGGGATATCGGCGGTGATAATCAGATCGCCGGGCGCGCAGAGTTCGACGATTTTCGCGTCCGCCACGTCCGATCCCTGTTCGACCTGGATGATGGTGATCAACGGAGACGACGGCACCGCCATCCATTGGTTGGCGACCAGGATAGGATCAGTTCGACCCGCGCCCGCTCCGCCGCGCGGAACAGGATTTCCTTGATCGCCCGCGGGCAGGCATCGGCGTCGATGTAAAGTTTCATGAATCGGTTATATCAATCCCCCGCCCGTTTGTGATAGGAAATCCGGATGACCCATCACGAACTGATCGAAAAGGCGCGGAGCGTTTTGAACCCGCGCAAACTGTCCTCCTTCGGCGCGGAGGCAGGCGGTGTCGGATGCGCGTTGATCACAGACCAAGGCAATGTCTACACTGGCGTCTGCATTGAACAGTGTTCGAGCCTGTCCCTGTGCGCCGAGCATGTGGCGATCGGCGCCATGATCACGGCGGGGGAAACCCGGATCAAAACCATCGTCGCCGTGAACTGGGACGGAACGGTCCTGCCACCCTGCGGCATCTGCCGCGAAATGATCATCATGGTGGATGACGGGAACGGGGAGGCGGAGGTGATTTTGAAGGACAAGGTAGTGACGGCGAAGGCGTTGTTGCCGGAGCATTGGTGCGCGCATTAGTTTGAGGATTGATATGAGAAAAATATTTTTAATATTATTTTTAATCTGCTCATCAATGCCAGCAATGGCTGAAACGGATAAATGGGTTACGCCAGATAGATTAATACGTAGAACATGTCCTAGTGTTCATTGTGGCAATGTTGGATCATTGTTCTTTCGAGAAAAAGCAACCGTTTATGAGCAAAAAGATGGATGGTCTCGAATTACAAAATCTTATGATGCATCCTGTGTTAACGGTTTGAGTGAATATGTCGACAACGGTAATGCCGCTTGCGTTAAAGAAAACGGAATTGTTGATGGCCAATTTTCGGAATGGGTTTCAACAAAATTTTTAAGCGAAACACGCCCGGCTGATCCCAGTGCTAATGCAGCGGGAGATTATGCTCTGATTAAAGGTTCGGATGATTTCCGCATATATAAAGATGTTTTTGTTCAGGCTGCATTAAAACTTATTTCGTCAGGTCAATGTACTGCTGCAGATTTTCAGGAAATGGGGGGATGGGTGAAATCGGCAAATCATATCGATAGCCCTATCTACTTCGCCTATTGTGGAGGCATGACGCAAGCGAACAGAATTTATTTAAATGCTGCTACAGCCGATACGTTCAAATAAATTTTTAGGCGTTCTGGAGTTCGTTTTTTACATCTAGTATATATTTATAAGGCAATAGCCTTTCAGGCAGCTTTTTTCCAAAAAGCTCAGTTGATGATGAAATTTTGATGCCCTTCCCAATAGCAGCAACTCCTCCCGCTATTGCGGTGTGTGCCAGTGAAGCACCAGCAGCAACGGCTAAACCAGCCAGTCCCGCAGCTTCAACAGCTCCAGTCCAGTTGATTTCAAATTTCAAACCTTTTAGATTCTTAATTACGAAGCTCTCAGAGGACGCTTTGGTAAGGTCCAAAATCGCTAAATCAACCTTGTTAAAAGCAATCGCTTTAGCAGCTTCTAAGTCAGGTAACTGCGCTAACTTTGCATACATGTCATCCAATTCACTACGCAGTGCCTTAAGCTCTGCGTCACGCTTTTCTTTAAAATTTAAAATGACATCAAAAGTTACAGAAGCATCAGGCCTTGGTAAGCGATTAGTTATTTCGACCATAAGTGATCTTCCATTAAAGATAGAAGATTGAGGTTCAGCTACCGTTTCGCTGTTTTTCAAATATGACCAAAGAATTTCCTTATCTTTAGACAATTTATAAAAAACATCGACTGGCGCTTGATTAATGATCGTTACGGCATCAAGAGGTTCTCCATTTATAACTATGCCTCCTGCAATCAACTGTCCCCCTTCACCAAAAAATTGACCGATGATAGTGCCGCCTAATCCACAATCAATAAATTGCCGAGATAAAATACTTTCTTTAGCAAGAGTTTCATAAGGTTCTGGCAGAATAACGCTAGCTATAGCAGTATCCGGAATTTCTATCTTATCCCAATAAACCAAGGCGGAACGAACGATATCATCATTAATCGCAATACTTTTTACATTATGCCCTTGGTTATCGTTATAAGCGTTTACAACGCCAGCTAGGACTACTCCCCTTTTCATTTCTCATTCCCACTCAATCGTCCCCGGCGGCTTGCTGGTAATGTCGTAAACCACGCGGTTGATCCCGCGCACTTCGTTGATGATGCGGGTGGCGACGCGGCTTAAAAATTCGTGGTCGAAATGGTAGTAGTCGGCGGTCATGCCGTCGGTACTGGTCACCGCGCGCAGCGCGCAGACATGGTCGTAGCTGCGGCCGTCGCCCATCACGCCGACGGTCTTGACGGGGAGGAGCACGGCGAAGGCCTGCCAGATCGCGTCATATAACCCTGCGTTGCGGATTTCCTCGAGATATACGGCGTCGGCCTTGCGGAGGATCGACAGTTTTTCCGCCGTGATCTCGCCGGGGATGCGGATGGCGAGGCCCGGCCCCGGGAAGGGGTGGCGCTTCACGAAATCGGGGTGCATGCCGAGCTCGACGCCGAGCGCGCGCACTTCGTCCTTGAACAGTTCGCGCAATGGCTCCACCAGTTTCAGCTGCATCTTTTCCGGCAGGCCGCCGACATTGTGGTGGCTCTTGATCGTCACCGACGGGCCGCCGGTGAAGCTGACCGATTCGATCACGTCGGGGTAGAGAGTCCCTTGCGCCAGATATTCGACGCGGCCGACCTTGCGCGCCTGTTCCTCGAACACGTCGATAAATAAGGCGCCGATGGCCTTGCGCTTCATTTCGGGGTCGGACACGCCCTGGAGCGCGCCGAGGAATTTGGCGCTGGCGTCCTCATGGATCAGGGGGATGTTGTAATGGTTGCGGAACAGATCGACCACCTGTTCGCTCTCTCCAGAGCGCATCAGGCCGGTATCGACATAGATGCAGGTCAGCTGGTCGCCCAGCGCCTCGTGCAGCAGCACGGCGGTGACGGAGGAATCCACGCCGCCGGACAGGCCGCAGATGACGCGGCCCTTGCCGACTTGCTTCCTGATCTTCTCGATCGCCTCGGCGCGGAAGGCGGCCATGGTCCAGTCGCCCGAACAGCCGCAGATGGCGTGGGTGAAGTTTTTATACAGCTGCGCACCGTGGGGGGTGTGCATCACCTCCGGATGGAACTGCACGCCGTAGAAGCGGCGCTTTTCGTCCGCGATAAACGCGTAGGGCGCGCCGTGCGACTTGCCAATCACGCGGAAGCCCTCGGGCAGTTTCGTCACGCGGTCGCCGTGGCTCATCCATACCTGTTCGTGGCCGCCCTTGGTCCAGACGCCGTCGAAATCCGTATCCTCCACCATATCGACATAGGCGCGGCCGAACTCCCGCCCGTTGCCGGACGCGTCGCCGGGCTCCACCTTGCCGCCCAGCTGTTCCACCATCGTCTGCTGGCCGTAGCAGATGCCGAGCACGGGGATGTTCATCGCGAACACGCATTCCGGCGCGCGGGGGCTGTCTTCCTCCGTCACGCTGGCCGGGCCGCCGGACAGGACGATGCCCTTCGGGGCGTAGGCGCGGATGCGTTTCTCATCCGCCTGGTTGAAGGGCCAGATCTCGCAGTACACGCCCGATTCCCGGATGCGCCGCGCGATCAGCTGCGTCACCTGGCTGCCGAAATCGAGGATCAGGATGCGGTCATGGGCCTGGGGGATAGGGGAAGGGGTTTGCGCGGTCTGCGGCATCGGGCAATCCTGGGCTTTTCCGTGGAACATGGCGTACTTTAAACGAAGGCGGCGGAAATTCAAGGGTTTAGAATGCTTGCGGCTTTAGATCTTAGAAGAAAAATACGCAAGAAGGTCGGAGATTAAGAGGAATTTTTAGTGATGAATGGAATTCCATATCTCACTTTTATCTTGCAAAAAGAAAACGAAGTTTTCTATTATTTTCATAAGTTAATGGGGATTTTTGGGGCATGTCTGACTATTACTTCCTGGTGCTGAAATATGATCTGGAAACACTTGATATAATTAAGGCGGATGTCCGTGCCGGAGAGAGCTTGGCCGTGGCTGTAAATGGAATGGCTCTTAGATCCAACCGAATTCCTTCGAATGATACAGATTCTGAATTCCCTGTTCCTGAGCCTATCGTCATCAACGGTGCGCCAGTTGGCCATGTCATCGGCCGATATTATGATGGTTTTGCGCCTGGCCTGCAGCTAAGGCCCATACCCATGCCGCCGCAGACCATGGGTTTTTGTGTCAATGGCGATCGAATGGAAACACTGGGTTCGCTTAAAGGAAGACAGATCGTTGCAACGATACGGTCTTTTCATATAGATCCGGACCGTGATCCATCTACAGCTCTCCATGCAGTGTTTAACAACTGTACGGATGAACCTTTTGCGCTTTGCATTGTCAAAACAAGTCCGTTTCGTTGTGAAGATGGCGCCACCTTCGAGCTAAACAGAGGCCACCTCTATAATATTCCGCCCAATTATCGCAGTCTGCGCAGCCCATCCTGATGTTCATTGAATATTTTCTTGTTTGACGCGCGCCGCTTCCGGCATACTTCAACTCAATAGCATCGATCAGGGATGAGGCCGCCCATGTCCGACAGCGATCTCCGGGATTTCAAGGCGGCGCTGCAGGCGCTGGAAGCCGCGCCGGCAGGCCCGGGGCGGAAGCGTCTCGGCCTGCTCCGCCGCACCCTTACCCTCGCCATGAAATGCGCCGCCGCCAATACGGACGACGCGGATGTATGGCGCATGCTGGGCGAGATCGAGCTGATGCGGCACGAACGCTATCGCCGCCGCAGCGCGGGCAGCGCGAACGGCCAGGCGCAGAAATGGCAGTCCCGCGTCTCCGCCAGCTTCGACCGCGCCTCGGATTATCTGGGCCGCGCCTTCCTCGCGGGCGACGAAAGCGCGCGCTCGTATCTCAGCTATCTGTACGCCAGCCATGCGGGCAACACCGCGCCGAAACCGGCACAGGCGGACGGCGCGTCCGGTTTCGTCGACCCGTTCGCGGAAGAGGATATGTCCTTCCGCGCGATGGCGGATGCTTTCCGCAAATCGGGCCGCGACGATCTGCGTCTGACCGCGCTGCGCAAGGCCGGGCGGCGCGGGCATGTCTGGGCGCTGGTCGATCTGGCGGCGGAGTTTCATCAGGGGAATGCCGGAGAACAGAAGGAGGCGGTCGGGCTGTTGCGCGATGCGCTGCTGCTCTGCCATACGAACAAGAAAACCGATCCGAAGCTGCTGGCGCGGACACAGTATCTTATGGGCGTCTGCGAATACCACGGGCTGGGCGGCATTCCGGCGAACCGCGATTCCGGCCTGCTGCTGATCGTCGAGGCCATGAATGATTGCCCGGAGGCAGATGCCTGGCTGAAAGCCCATGCGCATGAATTCATCTCTCCGCGCCGTTACGCGCCGCCGGAGGATTCTCCGTTGCGGTTCTTTGCGAAATCCTATCCGCGCAACAAGGGGGAAGACGTACAGACACCGGAAGATATGACAGAGGCAGAGATCCTCGCGCCGCTCGACGCGCTGGTCGGCCTTGCCGCGTTCAAGGAGGATATCGGGCGGCTGATCCATCTCGCGCGGCTGCAGAAACTGCGCGAGGCGAACGGGCTGAGGCCCATTCCCCTGTCGCTGCACATGGCGTTCCTGGGGGATCCCGGGACGGGCAAGACCATGGCCGCGCGGCTGGTCGGCCAGGTGTTCCGGGCGGCGGGCCTTTTGAAGAAGGGCCATCTGGTGGAAGTGGACCGCAGCATGCTGGTGGGCGAATATATCGGCCAGACGGAAAAGCTGACCCGCGCCAAGCTGAACGAGGCGCTGGGCGGCGTGCTGTTCATCGACGAGGCGTACGCGCTGGGCAATACGGATTCCAGCCGCGATTACGGCCGCTACGCGCTCGATGCGATCCTGAAATTCATGGAAGACAGGCGCGACGAGCTGATGATCATCATGGCAGGCTATCCCGGCCCGATGAAACAGCTGTTCGCGGGCAATCCCGGCATACGGTCGCGCTTCACGCACCAGTACGAATTTCCTGCCATCGGCGCGGCGGAGGCGGCGGAAATCTTCCGCGAGTTCGCGGCGGAATACCAGTACAGCTTCGCCGACGGCGTGGAGGCGGAAATCGAACGGCACATGGCGCAGGCCCTCCGCCAGGGCGGTCTTTTCAACACGAACGGGCGAGGCGTACGCACACTGTTCGAACAGATGATTGCGCGCCAGGCCCGGCGCGTGGTCCACAATCGCCTTCATCAGAAGGCAGAGATCGTCCGCCTGACTCTGGAAGACCTGCCGTGGGAGACCGGGCGGGCGCGGCTGCAGGTCGTGAAGACGGATGAAGCATAGGATGCGGCGTCTTCTCCTTGTTCTTCTGCTCTTGGTCTGTCCCGTCACCGCGCGGGCCAATGACGGCCGTCCGGTCGGCGAGGTCAGCACGGTGTTCAAGCTGATCGGCCCCAACCACAAGATCAAGATCGCTGCCTTCGAGGATCCGAAGATCAAGGGAATCACCTGTTATGTCAGCCGCCCGGTGACCGGCGGCATCAAGGGTGCGTTCGGCGTGGCCGAAGACCGGTCGGAAGCGGGAATTGCCTGCCGCCAGACCGGGCCGGTTTCGTTCCTGGAACCGATCCGGAAAGGAATCAAGGGCGAGGAAGTGTTCAACGAACGCCGTTCCCTGATCTTCAAGGAACTGCACGTCACCCGGTTTTACGACGAGGCCAACGGCACGCTGGTCTACCTGACCTGGAGCGACCGGGTGATCGAGGGCTCCGCCCAGAATGCGGTTTCGGCGGTTACGCCCGCGGTTTGGAACGGCATCGCGCCGGAGCCGATAAAGCTGAAATAAGTCAATCCCTTCAAAGATATCATGCCGCTCCGCACAATAGAATGTTGCGGGAAGAATCCGTGAATTTATTGACATAAATTACCGTTATGATTTAAGCAGTTAGAGGGATATAAAATAAGAAAAAACTTATAAAATAATGTTCACAAGACGGTTGATTGTACAAAGCCTGGCGGCGGCCTTCGCTTATGCGTCGGAAGCGCTTCCGGCCTTTGCGAAAAATTTTGATAAGGCGGCCTTTGTCGCCCCTCCTTCGGACATCGGCGATAAAGATCTGGTATCGGAAGCTCAGCGTGCCGCAACCATGCTGTTCTGGGAATGTGGCCACCCTGTCAGCGGAATGATCGGCGACAGGATGGGGTTCAAGCCCATAGGCGCACCCGGAGGCGATGGCAATCGGGATGTCGTCACCGGTGCGACAGGTTTCGGCATCATAGCGTTGCTTGGCTCAGTCGATGAAGGCTGGTTAAACCGGGATCAAGTCCTCCAGCGTGTGCAGCAGATCGTCAGTTTCCTGAAAACGGCGGAGACATGGCACGGCATGTTTCCGCATCAGATGAATGGCACTACCGGAAAAATTGTGCCGTTCGACGGTCCTGACGATACAGGCGGCGATGTGGTGGAAACGGCCTTCCTGATGATGGGGCTATTGAGCGCTCGAGAGTTTTTCGACCGTAGTACGCCAGCAGAAAAGGCGCTGCGAGATGATATCAACCAGCTTTGGGAAGCGGTGGACTGGACGCATTATGTGCGCTTTCAGTACGATCGTGAGCATTTGTTCTGGCGATTGAGTCTGGAACTGGAAAATAAACTCAAAGCCAATCCCTATTTAGGGGTGGCCCATGTCAGCGCGGCAGAGGCGACAGCGGCTTTGTGGATGGCGGCCATGTCGCCCACGCATCGGATTTCACCGGAGCTGGTGCAAGACAGCTTGGATAAAGCCGATCAATTCAGAAACGGGGAAGAGTTTTACGGTCGGCAGATGATTCTTGGCCCGTCTGGAGGAGGAGATCTCTTCTATATGGCTTACATCGCGACGGCCTTCGATTTAAAAAATTTCCGATACAAGGAAATCGATTTCGGCAAGCATATGAGCAATCATGCGTCTATAAACGCGGCATACAGCCGTCAGCGCGGATATAATCCTGTAGGATTTGCGCTTTCGGCTTCCGACGGAAGGCCCGGAAGAGGGTACAGGCCAAGAGCAATTTTTAATGATGACGGCACGCTCAATCCGCCGATGGCCATGGCATATTATCCAGTGGCAGAAAAAGAGAGCATAAGAGCCTTGCGCTATCTCTATGATCGGAAAGAGCAGGGATTGTGGGGACGCTACGGTCCGGTCAGTGCTTTCAGCGATGGGACAAGAACAAGGAAAGCTTGGAAGTCGGGCACTATAGTAACAATGGATATATTGGCTGCAGCTGCAAATCTTGCCGGAATGAGACAACGACCCTTTATGAATGCGCCCGAACTACAGAGGTTGATTCCATGCGGTATTCAAAGCCCATACATTAAAGAACCGGAATCACAACTGATTGCCAGCGCAGCGCCGAGTCCCTAGAGGTTTTTCCCAGATCATTCTTGCCTTCATAGTGCAAACCGGGCATCTAGGAATGATGCCCTGTGACGTGAGTTTGCCGTGACCGCTTCGCCCACTGTCAGCTTCGAATTTTTTCCGCCGAACTCCGATAAGGGGGAGGAGGCGTTCTGGCCGCGTGTGGAAAAGCTGGCCGCCTGCAATCCGGCCTTTATGACGATGACCTATGGCGCGGGCGGATCGACGCGCGACCGGACGGTCGATATGGCGATCCAGATGTTCCAGCGCACGGGAATTCCCTCCGCCGCGCATCTGACCTGTGTCGCCACGCCCAAGAACGAATTGAAGCGGATCGTCGATAAATTGTGGGACAACGGCATCCGCCATATTGTCGCGCTGCGCGGTGATCTGCCCTCCGGCATGCTGCGGCCCGATCCGTCCGACACGGATTATTTTCATTACACCAGCGATTTCGTCGAGGGCCTGAAATCCTGGCATCCGTTCCAGATCAGCGTCGGCGCGTACCCTGAAAAACATCCCGACGCGCCGGATCTCTCCGCCGATATCGAGGCGCTCAAGAAAAAATGCGCCGCCGGGGCCGACCGCGCCATTACCCAGTTCTTTTTCGACAACGACGTATTTTACCGATTCCGGGATGCCGTTGCGGCGGCCGGAATTTCTGTGCCGGTGGTCCCGGGCATCCTGCCCGTTCTGGATTACGAAAAAATGCTGCGATTCGCCCGGACCTGCCAGGCCACCGTGCCTGCGGAAATGGCGGAGGCTTTCGGAAACGTACAGTCCGATTCCGAAGCTTTCAAAGCCCTGGCCCGCGAACGGCTGATCCGCCAGGTGACGGATCTGGCCAAAAACGGCGCCGGGCATATTCATTTCTATACACTGAATCACAGCAGCCTGCCGGTGGCCGCCTGCGCGGCCCTAAAGGCTTAAGGGCAGCATGTGAAAGCTGAAATCCAGGCGTACACCCAGGCTGGCATAAAGCGCCTGCGCCGCCTCGTTGCGGGATTCCGCCAGCCAGTAAAGGCGGGCGTACTGCCGTTCCCTGGCTTCCGCCGCCAGCGCCATAACCAGCCGCTTTCCCAGACCTTGCCGGCGAAAATCCGGCGCGACGAACAGATCCTGCATGTAACAGGCGGGCTGTATGTGCCCGGTGACGGGATGGGTGATATAATGGACGAAGCCCGCAAGGCGATCGTCGTCCCAGGCGGTCAGGCCGTGTACGTGGGAAGCGGGATCGTTCAGGCGCCGCCATGTTTCCGCTGTGACGGTGTCGCGGCTCTGGCCAAGATTGTTGGACTGCCACAGGGGCAGCCAGGCCTCGTAATCCTCAGGCCGAACGGGACGTATGGCGAAGCTTGTGGCTTTTGCGGGCATCCATGATACCTTTTCAAAACAGCGCTTCTTCCTTCATACGGTTTTGTTTGGAAAAAGAACAGAGAGGGCTTAAGACTTTCCCATGACCCAGCGTGTTTCCAGCGATGTCGCCATCATAGGCGCAGGGCCGGTGGGCCTGTTTGCCGTTTTCCAGTGCGGCATGCTGGGGTTGCGCTGCGATGTCATCGATTCCCTGGAGGCGATCGGCGGCCAGTGCACGGCGCTGTATCCTGAAAAACCCATCTATGATATTCCCGGCTTCCCCCGGGTCGAGGCCGCCGCGCTGATCGCGCAACTGGAGGCGCAGGCAGCGCCATTCACGCCACGCTATCATCTGGCGCAGACTGTGGAATCCCTGACGCAGGAACCCGGAGGCGGGTTCCGGCTGGAAACCAGCCGGGGCAATATTCTGCATGCCCGCGCTGTGATCGTTGCGGCAGGCGGCGGCGCCTTCGGCCCGGTCCGCCCTCCCTTGGAAGGTCTGGCAGAGTTTGAAGGCCGGTCAGTTTTTTACATGGTCAAGCGCAGGCAGGATTTCACCGGGAAGCGAATTGTCATCGCCGGCGGTGGGGACAGCGCCGTGGATTGGGCTTTATCATTGGAAAATGTCGCAAAAAGCGTCAATGTCGTTCATAGACGCGACAAATTTCGCGCCGCGCCTGAAAATCTGGCCCAGCTGCATGTCCTGGCCTCCTCAGGACGGGTAGTACTTAATATTCCTTATCAATTGCAAAGCCTTGAAGGCAAAGATGGTCAGATTGAAAAAATCGGGATCATTTCGACCGAAGGAAACATACAATATCTTGAGGCCGATATTCTATTGCCTTTTTTTGGCCTTAATGCCGCTCCCGGCCCTATTCTGCAATGGGGTCTGAGCATGGAGAAAAACAGAATAGCCATCAATCCCGTGACAGCGGAGACCAGCGTTTCCGGAATTTATGCAGTAGGCGACATTGTTTCTTATGAGCATAAGCTAAAACTTATTCTGACGGGGTTTGCGGAGGCGGCGCAGGCGGCACATACTATTTACGCGCGCCTCAATCCCGGACAGGCCCTGCACACGGAGTATTCAACGACGCGCGGCATTCCCTCTCTGCCCGTTAAAGATGGAAAAGTCTCATGAACAAAATCATTTTGGCAGCAGGTTTTATTCTCGCCGCTACATCCGCGGCGCACGCCCAAGCAGGCCCGGCCTTGGCCGTTAGTAAGGAACAGGTCTGTTTCCAGATCCAGAACACAACGCCCTATACAGCTTACGGCATGATACAAACCGATAATTTCACCGATCCTGAAGGCCGTGTTTACCCTCACCGGTCGACATTCCGGCTGGAAAGCAAGCATTTTGCCGAATTCTGTTCCAGCGGCCCGTTCTTTCCGGGGCGGAAGCTGATGATCCAGCTACGCAGCCTGTTCCCGATTTTCGAATGCCGTACGGCGCTGACCGGCCCGCTGGTCATCCGCGGCGAAAAAAAGGACGGCCATTATAAAACGTGGGTCGATTGCCTGGATTGATCAGGCTGCTGGCAGGCGTACGGTGACCGTCGTCCCGGCGCCGGGCGCGCTTTCAAGCCGGACCGTGCCATTGTGCATTTCCACGATATTCCTGACCAGCGTGAGGCCAAGCCCTGCGCCGGCATTACCCTGCCCCTGTACGCGCTCGAATGGCTCGAATACGCGGGCCTGATCCTCCGGGGCAATACCGACGCCGGTATCCCGGACGCTGATCGATACCTCAGCGCCTTCCTGACGCGTTTCGACAACAATATGGCCACCGCCGGGCGTATGCGCGATGGCGTTGCGGATCAGGTTGAGCAGGATTTGCTTCAGCCGTCTTTCGTCGGCGAAGATCTTGCTGTTTTTGCTGTCATCCTGGAGCCGGATCTCGATTTTTTCCTTGCGCGCCCAGTCTTTGGTCAGATCGATCAGGCTGTGCAGCGCCTCGCTGACCATGATGGTATCCTTATTGAGCGACATGTACCCGGCTTCGATGGTCGACAGGTCGAGAATGTCGTTGATGAGGGCAACCAGACGTTCGCCCGCTTCCTGCATGCCCAGCGTGTACTCTTTCTGCCGCGGGTTCAGGGGGCCGAAATATTCATTGGCCAGGATCTCGGCGAAGCCGACGATCGTACTGAGCGGAGTCCGAAGCTGGTAGGAGACGTTCGCCAGGAAGTCGAGCTTGAGGCGTTCAGCAGCCTCCAGCGCCGCATTCTTCTCCCGCAGGGCGTTTTCCACGCGTACGGTATCGCTCACATCGACATGGGTGACCAGGACGCCGCCATCCGGCAGCGGCATGGTCGAACAGGCGATCAGAGATCCGTCGCCGCGTTCCAGACGGCTTTTCCCCGCGCGCCGCTCCAGGCACTGCGCGGAGAGATCCCGTTGCGCCGCCGGCCAGGCGTCCTCCGGGAATGCGGGTTTCAGGCGTTCGACCAGACGGCTGACATGAGGTTCCCCTGAAAGATCTTCCGGCTTCAGCGACCACAGCCGCGCGAAGGACGGATTCCAGAGTTTCAGGCGGCCATCCCCGCCGAACACCGCCACGCCCTCGGTCAGGTTGTCGATGGTTTCCTTCTGCACGGCGACGAGCGTGTTGTATGAGGATTCAAGCGCCAGACGGCTGGAGACATCCTCGAATGTGATCATCAGGCCGCCCTGGGGCCGCGGCACGACCAGCATGCGCAGCGCGGTGCTGTCGGGGAGGTACAGCATTTCCTCATGCGGGCCGATCACGCCGGTGAACATGTTCAGCCAGCTCTGCTTGAAACGCTTGAAATCGGCCTGTTCCGGCAGGCGGCGGTTTTCCCGCATCTTCTCCATCAGGTCGGCAAGACGGGGCCGGGTATTGAGATAGGAATCGTCAAGATCCCACAGCTGGCTGAATGCCGTGTTGAAAAACTCCAGCCGCTGGCCGGAATCGAACAGGCCAATCGCCGTGCCCAGCTGGCCCAGCAGCTCGTTATGAGCGGAAGCGTAACGGCGATGTTCGGTTTCCAGCTCCTCTTCGCGGGTCAGGTCGATCGCGCTTCCCAGCGTGCCGTATGCTTCCGGCAGGGGCTGCTCGGTGATTTGCATAAACCTTCGGCGGCCCTCGATCACGATATGCGCCTGGGCCTGTCGGGCATCGCCGCTTTCTATGGCCTCGACGGCAAGGGTGCGGCCGGTCGAACGGGGGGTGGAAATGCCTTTTCGCAACGGTTTGGCTGGTAATTCTTTTTGCTCGTTGATGACGGTTGCGGGGGTGGCTTCGACCGACTGGGCATAGGCGCGGTTGCACCAGATGATGCGGCCTGTCGTGTCACGCAGCCACATCGGCAGAAAAGCAAGATCAAGTGCGGCCTGAAGCCGATCTTTTTCTTTCTGGACCGTGTCATGACCCGTCTGAATAGTCTTGTTTTGGCGATGCGTTTCCGTGTCATCGCTCAGCCAGAGGATATCGAAACGATGTTGAGCCGCGTTATCCTGTCCCCGCCGCCCGGACAGTTTGAAGATCCTGTCCCCCCGGGCGCTGTGCGCGGCCATGGTGAAGGATTGGCCAGGCACCTTCAGACCGGTGAACAGTCCTTCGAGCGCGGCGGCGTCGGCAGGCTGAAGAACGGTCTGGATATCCTGCAAATGCCGCACGGAAGGGATGTTCAGCAAAGCGCAAAACCCCTTGCTGTACGCGACTGTCCCGTCCTCGGCGAAGCCGCAATATTCCCCCGGAACGGCATCGAGAAACGCCTCCAGCCGCGCCTGGTCCTGCCGGTCCGCCGATTTGCGGCCGAGCCAGGCGTTGAGGCCCTTCTTTTCCGTTTTGGCGACGAGGTTGTCCACGGCAGAGAGTCTAGAATCCCCGGATGGAAAGAACAAGGTTTGCAAGACGTGAGTTCAGGGTTACCCAAAACATAAAAGGCGGACAATCACGCCCGCCTTTTCAAAATATCGGTAGCAGGAACGATCAGTAACGGTAGGTATCCGTCTTGAACGGCCCGTCCTTGCCGACACCGATATAATCGGCCTGCGCCTTGGAAAGGACGGTCAGCTTCGCGCCCAGCTTTTCGAGGTGCAGGGCAGCGACCTTTTCGTCCAGATGCTTGGGCAGGACGTAGACCTGGCCGCGCTTGTATCTGGTCTCGTTGGTCCACAGTTCGATCTGGGCCAGCGTCTGGTTGGTGAAGGACGCGGACATCACGAAGCTGGGGTGGCCGGTGCCGCAGCCGAGGTTCACCAGCCGGCCCTCGGCCAAAAGGATGATGCGCTTGCCGTCCGGGAACTCGATCTCGTCCACCTGCGGCTTCACGTTGTGCCATTTCATGTTCCGCAGGCCTTCGACCTGGATTTCGTTGTCGAAGTGGCCGATGTTGCAGACGATGGCGCGATCCTTCATCGCCCGCATGTGGTCGACGGTGATGACGTCCGTGTTGCCGGTGGCGGTGACGAAAATGTCGGCGCGCGGGGCGGCGTCTTCCATCGTCACCACCTCGAAGCCTTCCATCGCGGCCTGCAGGGCGCAGATCGGATCGCATTCCGTCACCAGAACGCGGCATCCGCCGTGACGCAAGGATTCGGCCGATCCCTTGCCCACGTCGCCGAAGCCGGCGACCACCGCGACCTTGCCGGCCAGCATGACGTCGGTCGCGCGTCGGATCGAATCCACAAGCGATTCGCGGCAGCCGTACTTGTTGTCGAATTTCGACTTGGTGACCGAATCGTTAACATTGATGGCCGCCAGTTTCAGCGTGCCCTTTTTCGACATATCATACAGGCGATGTACGCCCGTGGTGGTTTCTTCCGACACGCCCTTGATATCGTTCAGGAGTTCCGGATATTTTTCATGGATGCGCAGGGTCAGGTCGCCGCCGTCGTCCAGCACCATGTTGGGCTTCCAGCCGGATGGCCCCAGGATCGTCTGGTCGATGCACCACCAGTATTCCTCCTCGCTCATGCCCTTCCAGGCGAAGACGGGCGTGCCGGTCGCGGCAACGGCTGCTGCTGCGTGATCCTGGGTCGAAAAGATGTTGCAGGATGACCAGCGCACTTCGGCGCCGAGCGCGGTCAGGGTCTCGATCAGAACGGCGGTCTGGATCGTCATGTGCAGGCAGCCGACGATGCGCGCGCCTTTCAGAGGCTGCTTGCCCTTATATTCGGCGCGGGTCGCCATCAGGCCGGGCATTTCGGTTTCCGCAATGTTCAGTTCCTTCCGGCCCCATTCGGCCAGGGTGATGTCTTTCACTTTATAGTCGTTTTGAACGGCTTTGGGCGAGGCGGTCATGGCATGATCCAGCTGATGATGAAAGGGAGGCCCAGTCATGGCACCGGGGCCGCGGCAAGTCAAGGCTTGGCGCGGTTTAAGGCGATCGCCTGTGACTTTGTTACAAAGCGCATTTTTAACCATGGAGGCGCGAAACCGAAACAGAGCATTTTTCAGGGAAAATTTACTTTTATGAAGGATACTGTTGGCTGGAAAAGCGGTGGCATTTTAAACGCAAGGGATTCTCGATGTTTTTCACCGACAAGGCTTTCAGCGCGCCCCATCAGGGGCATACGATTTTCGCGCATACGGGCGATCATGACATTCCGGTTCTGAACTTCATTCCGGGGGAAGGGCCGGCCCTGCCCGAACAGGCCATCGACGCGGTCATCAAGAATGTGGCGAGCGTGCTGAACGGCAACGAGCCTGCCAAACCGGTCGATCTCCACGCTGTTCAGGCGGGATGGGAACAGCAATCGGCGGGTTTGCGGCTGTACGTGCGCCACGGAACGGCGGCGGAAGAGCGTTCCTCCATCTATGTAATGTTCAACCAAGGCTGCCCGCCCGAACTGGTGCGGCATGTCTTCAACTGCCTCGCCAGCGGCGGCATGGGCAAGGTTCTGGCGCAGATTCATTAAGCGTTCGGCATCAGGCCGGACGCGGCTTGTCCATGTCGCGGTGTACGACCGTCACGTCAAAGCCCCGGCTTTCCAGCCAGGGTTTCATCGTTTCCACCATCGCAACGGAACGATGCCGGCCGCCCGAACACCCGAAAGCCAGCGTCAGGTAGCTTTTGCCTTCCTCGGCATAACGGGCGAAAAGCGGCGTCAGAAGATTTTGCAGATTGTCCACGAGCGGCTTGAAATCAGGGTCCCGCCGAACGTACGCCTGCACCTTTTCATCCTGGCCCGTCAGAGGCCGCAAGGACGGCTCCCAATGCGGATTGGCAAGGAAGCGGAGATCCATGATAATATCGGCGTCCCGCGGCAGGCCGTTCCGGTAACCGAAGGAGATCAGAGTCACCGTCAGGCGGCCTTCCTTTTTATTCAAGGTGTACGCGCGCTCCAGGTGCCGCCGCAGATCGTGCACCGACAGATCGGATGTATCGATCACCGTTTCCGCCAGGGCTTTCAGGGGCTGGAGCCATTCCATTTCCCGCGCGATGCCGTCGGCGACGGGGCGGTCCTTGGCCAGCGGGTGGCGGCGGCGGGTTTCGCTGAAGCGCCGGAACAGGACGGAATCGTCAGCGGTGAGAAAAAGAAGCCTGGCCTCCAAAGTTTCTACAGCATCGGCGAGCGCCTCCGGGCTGAACCCCCTGCTGCGCGTATCGATCCCGATGGCAACCGCCCGGCCCGTTCCCGCCGGGTCTTTCACCAGATCAGCCGCCAGGCTTAAAGGAAAATTGTCGAAGGCCTCATAACCCATATCCTCCAGATGCTTGAGGGCGGTCGAAATGCCCGCCCCGGACAGGCCGGTGACGATCAGGGGAGCAGGGGGTTTTTCTTCGCGTTCATACATCGGGAAACAGGATAGCGCCGCCGGACGGGGCGGTCACTATGGCTCCCGCAAAAAAAGTTTGACAGGGAAGGGAAATATCCTGTTACATAATGTCATGAAAACGATGCCGCTCGACCATCTCTATTCCGGCGAATGCAGCCGACGACCAGCCCGCTGACCGCGCGGTCGCAGGGATAAGGGTCTTTTTTTCGAGCAAGTCCACGACAATCCATCTGCAGCCGTGACGGTCAACAACCGGAACGGCTTTTGTTTATCACCCCTACGCAGATGGAATACGACGATGACCACCACCGCCACGTTTAACGGCCATGCGCACGGCGCGCTCACTATTCTTAACAGCGACGATCATGAAGCCGTTATGCGGGCGCATCGCCGGTCGCTGAACGAAGACAAAGTCCAGGCCCTCGTTCCGCGCGATAAAGATTATATTAAAGCGCATCTGGCGGGCGAGAACGGCCACGCGGCCGTGGGGGTGTGGGATCAGACGGACAAAGCGCTGACGGGGCTTGCTTTTTTCCATCGGAACGAAGATGGCAAGAGCTGCGCGCTGCAGGGCCTTTGGCTGCCGAACTCGACAACGGCGTTGCGGGATGAACTGATCGATACCTGGCGCACGCATGCCGCCGGGCAGGGATGCGAACGCGTCGTCGCGCGCTGCAAGGCTGGCGGGAATATCGGCGCGATCGTCACATTCCTGAAACGCAATCTTCATATCAGTAGTTTCGATAACGGCCGGGCACGGCCCGTTTATAATCTTCAAGGGCCGGTAGTGCTTCATCACGGCTTTGCCGCCGCCGCATTTCACAGGCAGGAAGTCGGGCTCGATCAATATAACGTACAGGAAGATTTATTGAGGCAGGGTTATAGAGGGACCGCCATTGCCGGGGGCAAAATGGTCTTGGATAGACCGCTTGTGCTGGCGGCTGCGGCCTAAGTTTCTTTTTTCCAAATTTTTCCCTTTCTCTTCAAGGACTTTTGCTTGACGAAGCGGAAGGGGTTGAGTCATGGTGGAAAAGTAAGTATTGATTTCTAAATGATATTCAGGCTCTTTCCCGCCGAGCGCGACGCAGGGCCTTTTTCGAGGAGTGGACATGACGAAATCCGAACTGATCCAGCGGCTGGCCGAGCGCAATCCCCATCTTTATATGCGCGACGTGGAAAAAATCGTCGATACGATTTTTGACGAGATTACGGCGGCGCTGGCGCGGGGCGACCGGGTGGAGCTGCGCGGCTTCGGCGCATTTTCGGTGAAGGAGCGCGGCGAGCGTCAGGGGCGCAACCCCCGTACCGGCGAGAATGTCAAGGTGGAGGCCAAGCGCCTGCCCTTCTTCAAGACCGGCAAGGGTCTGCGCGAACGCCTGAACGGCGGCGTCGACGACGGCAGCGAAGACTAGAGTTTTCAACCTGAATCCGCGCGCCGCGCGGATTCCTTGAGGTTCCGCATATGTCCCTGATCCGCGGCCTGTTATCCCTTGTCATTGCAGCGGCGGCCGTTCTGTTCGCGGTCGCCAATATGGAGAGCGTGGCGGTGCGCCTGGCGCCGTTCCAGACGCCGCTGGAGGTGCCTTTGTTTCTGGTCGGGCTGATCGGCGCGCTGGCCGGTTTCGTCGCGGGGGTTCTGCTGATGTGGCTGCGCGCGCTCGGACCGCGGCTGAAGGCGCGGAAACAGGAACGCCGGATCGAGGCCCTGGAAAAGAATCTGGAGGCGGCGGGCCTGCCCGCGACTCTCCCGGCGCAGTCCAGACCGAAAGGCGATGGCCGCACGGATCTTGCGGCATGACGACTGCCCCCCTGATTTTCTGCGCGGTGGATACGCCCGATCTGGACCGGGCGCTTTCCCTTGCGCGCGTCGTATCGACCGTGACGGGCGGGGTAAAGCTGGGGCTGGAATTTTTCAACGCGCAGGGGCCGCAGGGCGTGAAGACGGTGCGCGAGGCCTGCCCCGATGCGCCGCTGTTCCTCGATCTGAAATATCACGATATTCCCAATACGGTCGCCCAGGCGGTCCGCGCCGCCGTCCGGCTGGAGCCCACATTCCTGAACGTCCATGCCGGGGGCGGGTACGACATGATGAAGGCCGCCCAGGACGCCGCGCGGGATGAAGCCGCCGCGTTCGGGGTGGAACCGCCGCAGATGCTGGCCGTCACGATTCTGACAAGTCTTGATGAGCGTACACTGGAAGAGGTGGGACAGGGAAAAAATCTGCGCGACCAAGTGGTGCGGCTGGCCAGGCTGGCGCAAAAGGCGGGTCTCGCGGGTGTCGTGTGCTCCAGTCACGAGATTTCCGTATTGCGTCAGGAATGCGGGCCCGACTTCGTGCTGATGGTTCCCGGCATCCGCCCCGCCGGAAGCAGCGCCGATGATCAGAAGCGGATCATGACTCCGGCGGAGGCGATCGGGGCAGGGGCGTCTCATCTCGTCATCGGACGTCCGATCACGCAGGCGGCGAATCCCGGAGAGGCCGCGAAGGCGATTCTGGCCTCTATCGCTCCATAGCGTTTCAAAAAGTGTTTTGCTGAAAATCGCGCCGAACCATGAACCGGAAGTGATATCAATGCCTTTGAAAACCGGTGTCAAAATCTGCGGCATCACCAGCCAGGAAGCCCTGTCTTCCGCCATCCAGAACAGTGCTGAATGGTTCGGCCTGGTCTTTTATCCGCGCAGTCCACGTTTCGTGTCAGATGACCGGGCGGCAGCCCTCGCATCCTTCGCGGAGGGACGGATCAGGACCGTGGGTCTTTTCGTCGATCCGGATAATGAAACACTCGAACGCGTTACCCGGAGCGTCAAGCTGGATATGATCCAACTGCATGGAAACGAGGATCCGCACCGGGTTTCAATTATCCGTAATCAGTTTCATTTGCCGATCATGAAGGCCATCCGGGTGGCGGCCAGGGAAGACCTGAAAACCCTTTCTTATTTCGATAATGTTGCCGACTGGCTGCTCTTTGACGCAAAGGTGGAGGGTCAGGCCGGCGGAACAGGGGTCGCCTTCGACTGGCCACTCTTACGAAACGCACCGATCAGAAAGTCATGGATGTTGTCGGGCGGATTGCATACAGGAAACGTACGATCGGCCCTGGAGATCCTGAATCCCCATGCCGTCGATGTCTCCAGCGGGGTGGAGGACAGGCCGGGGCAGAAGTCGCCGGAAAAGATCGCCAAATTTATCCGTACGGTCCGGGAGATTTGAGGACCCAGGGTTTTGAATAAACGCGAAGACGCGAAGGGGCGAAGAAGGAGAATCATGCGGCCTTTACGGAGAGCGCAGCGATATAGCGCCGCAGGCAATAAGCAGGCAATCAGAGGATTGGCCACGAAGGACACGAAGACATTGTGATCTTCGTGCCCTTCGTGCGCTTCGTGGTTCAAATAATTCCTGCGCTGCGCGCGGCATAACTCTGTCCTCTCCGCGGATTGCATCGTTTAAAAAAACGATGCCGGGCGGGTGGAAGCGGCTGATTTAACTCAATAATGGATAAAAACCAAAACAAGCTTTGTTTTAAATAATTTTTACCGCAGAGACGCAGAGCCAAAGCCGCGCGCAGCGCGGTAAAATTTTTGAACCACGGAGGGCACGGAGAAAAGCAGATATCTTTTCCCCGTGTTCTCCGTGCCCTCCGTGGTAAAAATCTTTTTAAACGCAAAGCACGCTAGAGTGTTCTGCAATTCAATTGACGCATTCACCAAGCTTTTGTCATCCCCGCAACCCGCAGCGCCGGCGCTTGCGCGGCGTGAAGCGGGGACGCAGAGCCATAAGCGCTTCCTGTCCAGGATTTTTCTCTGTGGCTCTGAGTCCCCGGTCAAGCCGGGGATGACAATCGTGAGTGATTCAGGATAACTGCGGAACGCTCTAAGTTGCCTGCGGCGCTTTGACTCTGCGCCACTGCGGTGGGGATAAACAAAGCCTTACAGGGTTCGTTATCCATTATCGGGGTTGATTTGAATGCAGGGCGATCTATTCGTTTCCATTCTTCGCTCCTTCGCGTCTTCGCGGTGAAACTATTTTTGGCCGGCTTTCGCCAGAACGACGAAGGTTTTGTGGAAGGGCGACGGGTAATCCGCCGTCAGTTCGGGATGGAAGGCCGTGGCGATGTATTGCCCCTGCCGGACCCAGATTGGCTTGTCCTCGCGCGTGGCCAGAACCTGGACGTCCGGCCCTGTACGTTCGATGACGGGCGCGCGGATATAGGAGACGGGATAGCCGTCCACCGCGATCACCGTGCTGGCCAGCTGGCGGCCATAGCCGTTGCGGGTGATGTCCATGTCGATCAGGCCGAAGGATGTCTGGGCGGGGTTGGTCACGGTTTTCGCCATCAGGATCGCCCCGGCGCAAATCCCCCAGACGGGCTTGTGCGCGAATTCCTTTACAAGCGACGCCTCCAGCCCGAAGGTATCAATCAGCTTCAGCATCGTCGTGCTTTCCCCGCCGGGCAGGATAAAAGCATCGGCCCGCGCGAAATCCTCCGGCGTTTTGACGGGCATAAACATGCCCCCCGCCGCCTCAATATGAGGCTTGTGGGGCATCACCGCGCCCTGAAGAGCGAGAACGCCGATAATCGGAATATCAAGCATGTGATGCGCCATCATTTAACACGAAGCAAAAAAAGACAAAAGAAGTTCACGAAGTCCTGTTTCGTGCGCTTTTCTGAACTTCCTTTCTCTTCGCGTTAAAATTTTTCGATGTTTAACATAAGTAAAAAACTACGCGGGCTTAACGCCCATATTCTGGAAGAATCGCAGCTGATAGCCATCGGGATCCAAAACGATGAATTGGCGATTGCCCATTTCATTGCCGTTCACCCTGTACCAGGCTGTTTCTATTTCCAGAAAAGGCTTAATTTCGGAGCTGCAAATCTTTTGGTAAAGCGTTTCAACATCGCTGACCTCAATCTGAAAATTAATACCGCGACCCAAGGGATATTCGGTTGGTCCG
>JBDHTS010000026.1:0-27077 GCA_039808845.1 Alphaproteobacteria bacterium
GGGAGGAAGGCGCGGCAAACCGCAGCTGCTTTTGTCATATGCGGCGGGCGGCGACGTACCCGACCCTTATTATGGCGGGGAAGATGATTTCGCCCGCGCGTACGACCTGATCGAACAGGGCATCGAGGGACTGGTCCGGCATCTGGAGGGGCAGAGCGCATGACGGCGGATTTACTGATTGAGGAAGTGGCGCGGATCGCGGGCAGGGCGGTCATGGAACCGCGGCCTTTCGCCAACGGCCATGGCACGGACATTTATCTGGCGGATCTGCGTGACGGAAGCGGCAGGGTCGTCATCAAGCGCGCACGGCAGCCGGAGGCGGCTCTGGACGTCGAAGGGTGGATGCTGACCTATCTGGAAGAACGCACGGACCTTCCGGTGCCTCATGTGCATTGCGCGGAAAAATCCCTGCTGATCATGGATTATATTCGCGATACCGGAAGGGTGACTCCGGGCGTGGAGACCGGCGCAGCCGGGCATCTGGCAAAACTCCATGCCATCAAGGGCAGGCAGTACGGGCTGGAACGTGACACGCTGATCGGACCGATGCGGCAGCCGAATGTCTGGTCGGACGACTGGGTCGCGTTCTTTCGAGACTACCGCCTGCTCTATACGGCCCGCAAAGGCGTGGAAGAGGGGACGCTGCCTTACAGCGTGGTGAAGGATATAGACCGCATTGCCGTATCTCTGGACAAATGGATTACGAAACCGGCGGCACCGGCACTGATCCACGGGGATTTGTGGGGCGGCAATGTGATGACCGGCGCGGATACCGTCAATGCGTTCATCGATCCCGCGATTTACTATGCCGATCCGGAAATCGAACTGGCCTTTATTGCGCTGTTCTCCACATTCGGCGAGCGCTTCTTCAAGCGGTACCATGAACTTTCTCCGATCCAGCCAGGATTTTTCGAGGAGCGGAAGGATGTTTATGCGCTTTATCCGCTTCTCGTGCATGCGCGCCTGTTCGGCGGTCCCTATATCGAGAAGATCGAGCATATCGCACAGCGTCTGCTGGGATAGGAACAATGGCCGGATTTCAGGGAAAGTTTACAAAAATCGCCACCGCCATCGGCGTTGCCGGAATCATCGGCTCGGCGCTTGTTTTCCTGTTTCAGGAAGGGCATCGCGTAGCGGAGCCGCCGACGGCGGTTCAGGCCGTTCCGCCCGTGCAGCGGAAACCCGTTCCGGCAGTCCGCGAAAAGCAGGCGCAGACTCCGCTCCGCGCTGCTCTTCCGGCAAAACCCGTCCTGCCGCCCAAGGGTCTGTCGCCGCAGCCGCAGGGCAGGCCGGAATTGCAGCTGGATCACCTCGCGGGCACGTTGCGCGTGGCGATTCCGGGCATGGCAAAGGGAACGCGTCTTCCGCTGGAACATAGCTGTTATCGCAAGAACCAGTCACCGCCTTTTGCCTGGAGCGGCGCGCCAGCGGGAACGAAAAGCCTTGTCGCCGTTCTGGAGCGGCGGCAGGCTGGAAAACCGGCTGCATGGATATGGCTTGTTTATGACATCGATCCGAAGGAGGGCAGCATGGGCGGTGGCGTGCCGCGCAGCCCCGACCTGCCCGGCGGCGCGCGCCATGCCCTGAACACTTACGGCAAGGCGGAATATACCGGGCCATGCGAACCGCGCGGGCAGATTCCATATGCATTGCGTCTGTTCGCGCTGGATACGGCGATCGATCTCCCGGCGGGGATCAGCCGGGCGCAGCTGATTCAAGCAATGAACGGCCATATCATCGACGCGGCGGAGTTTCCGGTCGTGCATTATCTGCGGTTTTAGTTTTGGCATGAAATCGCCGAATAGCAAAAAGCGCCGCAGGCATTTTTTAAATTGAACCGCAGAGAACGCAGAGGCACTGCACTTCTCTGCGTTCTCTGCGGTTAAAATTCTTGTTGCCTGCGGCGCTTTTTGCTATTCGGCTAATGCTTTTTTCAGTTCCGGCAGGATCTGGAATAAATCGCCGACAAGGCCGTAATCGGCCACTTTGAAGATCGGCGCCTCGGCGTCCTTGTTGATGGCGACGATGACTTTCGAATCCTTCATGCCCGCCAGATGCTGGATCGCGCCGGAAATGCCGACGGCGATGTAGAGTTCCGGGGCGACGACCTTGCCGGTCTGGCCCACCTGCCAGTCGTTGGGAACGAAGCCTGCGTCAACGGCGGCGCGCGATGCGCCAAGCCCCGCGCCGAGCGTGTCGGCCAAAGGCTCCAGAAGCGTTTTGAAATTCTCCGCGCTGCCCAGGCCGCGTCCGCCGGAGACGACGACGCGCGCCGTGGCGAGGTCGGGCCGTTCGCTTTTCGTCAGTTCCTGCTTCACGAAACGGGACAGGCCGGTATCTCCCGCGCCGACGACCGGTTCAATCGTGGCATTGCCGCCATCAGCCGGTGCCGCATCGAAGGCCGTGGGGCGGACGGTGATCACCTTGATTGGATCGAGGCTTTGAACGGTGGCGAAGGCATTGCCCGCATAAATGGGGCGGACAAAGGTGTCGGGCGACTCGATGGCCGTGATATCCGGGACGGGCTGAACATCCAGAAGAGCCGCGGCACGGGGCAGGACGTTCTTTCCGAAGAACGTGGCGGGGGCCAGCACGTGCGTGTAACCGCCATCCTTCGCCAGCTTCGCGATCAGAAGCGCCAGGTTTTCGGCGAGTGCGTGCGCGTATGCGGGATCGTCGGCATGAAGGATCTGGGCGATGCCGGGAATTTTCGCCGCCGCCATGGCTGCGCCGCCACTGCCGGATCCGGCGACCAGCATGTCGATGGCGCCGCCGATTTTTTGCGCGGCGGCGACGGTCTGCGGCGTACCGGGTTTCAGGGCGTTGTTGTTATGTTCGGCGACGATCAGGATTTTCATGGCGTTCGCTTTCAGAGGACTTTGGCTTCGTTGCGCAGGCGGTCGGCCAGTTCGCGCGCGTCCGCCACCATGATGCCGGGCTTGCGCGCCGGGGGCGGCGAGACTTTCAATGTTTTCAGGCGCGGCGCGATATCGACGCCCAGCGCTTCCGGCGTCAGGGTCTCCAGCGGCTTCTGCCGGGCCTTCATGATATTGGGCAGGGAGGCGAAGCGCGGCTGGTTCAGCCGCAGATCCGCCGTGATGACGGCGGGCAGTTTGACATCGAGCGTTTCAAGGCCGCCGTCTATTTCCCGCGTCACGGTGGCGCGCCCGCCGCCGGGTTCGATTTTCGAGGCGAAGGCCGCCTGGCCCCAGCCGAGCAGGGCGGCCAGCATCTGCCCGGTCTGGTTGTTGTCGTTATCGATGGCCTGCTTGCCCATCAGGATGAGACCGGGGTTTTCCTTTTCAGAAATTTTTTGAAGCAGCTTCGCCACTGCCAGAGGTTGCAATTCAGCATCCGTCTGGATCAGGACCGCGCGGTCCGCGCCCATGGCGAGGGCGGTGCGCAGCTGTTCCTGCGCCTGCGCCGCGCCCGCCGTGACGGCGACGATTTCCGAAGCCTTTCCAGCCTCCTTCATTCGCACCGCTTCCTCGACCGCGATTTCGCAGAACGGGTTGAGGGACATTTTGACATTGGCCGTTTCGACGCTGGACCCGTCCGTCTTCACACGGATGGACACATAGGCATCGATGACACGTTTGACAGGGACGAGGATTTTCATGGATTTCAAACAAAAAGGTTAATCAGGGTGAAATTGTAAAAGCCGAACATATGTTCGGCAAGTGCCTGGAAAGGTTAAAAACCGCCTCTTTAAAGAAAGTTTGACGCATGGGCCAGTTTATGGGAATATCATCCAATTCATTGGATTTGTGAAACAATAAGAAGTAATAACATGACTCCAGCGCTTGTTGTCATATTCAACGACCAGTCCGGGCAAAGAAATCCTGCGGTGATAGTGGTGATAAAGGGGCCTGTGATCCTGGTTTCGGATTTCACCTTTGCCGCCGCGAATAATAATGCTGCTGTGCGGCCCGATCACAAACTGGAAGCCCAGGAAATTTACGATGACGTCATGAGGCGGAAGGGCAAGGTCGATCCTGAAACGGCGCGCCGGTTTGTCAACAAGGTCTATTATCGGGCATATGATCATTTGAGCGGATTGTCTGATCTTTCTCTCGGACTCAAGCTCAACCTTTATGAAAGCATCGCTGCCGAAAACAATCCGTATAATGCCGAATTCCTTGACGCCCTCAATCAGGAAATGGGGCTTACGGAAGCGTTTTACCGCCAGGAAGCCAAGTTCATGGAGAAATTCTTTTCCGGGGAACATGCCGCTGTGCTCGACAGGCAATGGAGCGAGGCGGGGCATGCCGGAACATTTTCCGAAGCGATGCATAGCGCGATCATGAATCCTGAGGCGACCGGCGCGGAAAAGAAAAAGGAACTGATCCGTTTCATTGCCGAAAGCTTCTGCGCGTTTACCGGACAGAGCTGTCCCGAAATTGACTTTTTCAAGGGCGATCCGCGTTCGCGGGGATATGCTGCGCCGGATGGATCGGTCGTTGGCATCAACGAAGATGCGCCTTCTTTTCGGCAGGATTTCCTCGAACTGCTCTTCACGACGATGCATGAGCTGGACCACCGTGTTCAGAGGGATCTCGGCGAGGCCTGCCGCGACGGACGCCTGGACCGCGACCATCCGCTTTATACGGCGGGACGCGTTTATCAGGCCAATCTTGTAAACGGTTTCGGATATATTCCGCCAGAAAACCCGGTGGGCCACGAAGCTTATACGCAACAGCCCGCGGAAGTCGGTGCCAATTACGCCGCGGGAATGGCCGCCTATCGCGCGAACAAGCTTTACGGCGCGGGCTGGAGAAAACCTGCCGCCCGTTTCGACGGTCCCAGGCTGGCCGCTTAAGCCATAAAAAGTGGCGTTCCCGAGAGGATTTGAACCTCCGACCAACAGTTTAGGAAACTCGTTCCTGCTGGTTTAAAGCCGTAAACCTTTCAAATGTTTAGCATATCCGGCTTGTGCTATTGCCGTAAAGCCCCTTAGGACGTAACCCGTTGTTTTTACAGCACCTGTTTTTCCCTTATAGCACAAAAAATGGAGGATTTTTCCATGCCGCTTGATGACGCTCTTTTAAACGAACTCGCATGGCAGTCTTACCGGGATTGCCACACGCCGGCTGAACGTTCTGCGATCCTGGCCAGGAGCGGGGAAAGCTTCTTTCGGGACCGGGCCCATTACCACACCGGCATTCTCAAGGCGGCTTTCACGCTGCTGGAAGCGAAAGGCTATCATGTGGTAAAAAATCCCGGTTTTCAGGAGGATTATGCAGACATATGTTAAAGCATAAATTCGAACTGCATATGGTATCGTTCAAGACGGACTATGGAGCCGGGGCTTATGCAACGCTGCACGCCACGGAAAAGCCCAGCCAGGCGCAAATGAAAGCGCTGCGTGATTTTATGAAGCTGATGGAGAAGCGCCTTATAGAGGACGATTTTTCCGATCTTGTGTAACCGTTCGGCCTTGTTCGCGCATCTTGTGATAATCGATCAGCATCATCACCGCCGTCGGGATTTCGCAGCGCGGCGCCATGACAGGCAGGCATCCGGCTTTCGTCAATTCGGAACGCAGGCGGTCCTGTGTTTCCGGGGCGTATTGCACGACGTCGGGCTGGGTGATCGTGGCGGCAGGCCGGACGTTAAAAGCTGTGGGCGCGCAGGATGCGATCAAGATCGCCAGCGGTAATATCGCGATTGCGGATTTCATTTTGCTTTTTCCTTACCTGAATATCCTGTTTCTGGGCTTCATTTTCGGCTTCAAGTTTTTCCACTTTAACGGCGGTTTCCACTGCTTTGCGCCCTTGCTCCTCCCGGTGGCGGCCGTAAAGCAGGACCGCGACGGCCAGCGCCAGGACCAGCACGGCAGGCCACCAGGTTTTCAAAATTCTTGTCATATCGCTTTAATCCCCTTCAGGCACAGATCACGTTCGGCCTGCCGGCGCTTGACCAGGCCGGGCAGCTTGCGGCCCTTCGCGTAGATCCAGCGCGGCAGCTGATCGCACGCGCCGGCAATGTCGCCGGCATTGAGTTTGCGCAGCAGCGTGGACGACCGGAAGGCGGCGGGGCCGACGTTGTAGACGAAGGAACCCAGCGCCGCCAGCTGGTAGTCGTTCAGCGGCGCGTCCGTCGCGTCGTCGACGACCCGGATCGCTGCGCTCAGTTCGTCGTTCAGCAGGATGTCGCATTCCTCTTTTGTGAAAGTCTGCCCCAGGCGGACGTTCTTCGTCGTGCCATAGCAGGCCGTCGGGATGCCGACGGGGTCGGAATAGGCGACGGGCTGAAAGCCTTCATGCTTGATAACCAACGGCGTCGCGATGCCGAGGGCGGCCCCGACGACGACGGCGCTGATCATGTAGGACCGCGGCTTCATTCCGCTTTACCGAAAAAGAGCTGCGCGATGAATGATCCGAAAACGCCCATCAGGAAACTGACGAAGCCGATGATCCCAAGCCCCCGGTTGACCATGTCTTCATGCCGCTGGACGATCGGTTCCGTCTTGTCCATGCGGTCGTGTATAGCGGTCAGTTTGCCTTCCTGTTTCGTGTCCTGGATCAACAGTCTTTTGGCCGTATCGTCGATGACGACGACGCGTTCGTTTAAATTCTTCAGGTTGGCTTCGATGCCGCCCAGCTTCAGCAGGAGTTCTTCGGCAAAGTCCATAGGAATTCCTTCCGGTTAAAGACTGGCGAATTCGGTATCGAAGGCGGTCGTGACCTGTTCGGCTGTGGTCAGCGTGTCGGCGTAGGCAAGGACGGCGGCTTCGGCCAGAAAGCATTTCTGGACATGCGCCTGGACGGCCAGCGCCGCGGTCTTGGCCTCTTCGGCGTTGAAGTCCGTGAACGTGCCGTCCATTGTTTTCCATTGCACGGTATAGGAAGGGTTGACGGACGCCTGGATATAGACGCCGATCCAGTCGGCGCGGGCATCGCGATGCGTTTGCAGCCGTCTGCCGTCATGCATCACGCCGGCGTTTTCCTGCTGGTACCGGTAAGCCGCAAGGCTGGCGGCGGGATCGATCGCGCGAAGGGCGGGAGGGATATATGCGCCGTTCTGGTATTGCCAGCCGGGGACACAGTCATCCGGGCAGTCCGCCCATGTGAGTTCGGGCGCCACCGGGAATTCCTCGGCTGCGGTATCGATGACGGTTTGGTTATGGATCAGCGCTTTCATGGGATCACCTGTATGCTTTCACAATGACAATGCCGCCTGCGCCATTGCCGCCTGTCGCATCGCCCGCGCCGCCGGTGCCGCCCGCGCCGACCGTGACGGTTTCCGTCGCGCCCAGGCCGGATGTGATGAATTTGTAGGACGCGCCGCCGCCGCCGCCGCCCGATCCGGGGTTCGTCGATGCGGTCGCGTCGCCGCCTGAACCGCCGCCGCCGTAATCACCGCCGGCAACCCCGTTCCCGTTGCCCGACCCCGGATAGACGCCGGCGCCACCGCCGCCCAGAATGCTGTTGCCGCCTGCGCCGCCGCCATATTGGCCGGATACGCTTCCGCCGCCGCCCGTGAAATTTGCGCTGCCGCCTGTCCCCGTTCCGCCCAGGCCGCCGTCTTTCGGACTGGTTCCTGAACCGCCGCCCGTGCCTCCGGTTGCGGAGGCATGCGCGCCGAACGACGAAGCCCCGCCGGTCGACCCGTCCGCCGCACCGGCGCCCGCACCGCCGCCGCCACCGCCGCCAGCAACCACCCAGACTTCGACGGCCGTGGTGCCCGTCGGCTTGTTCCATGTTCCGCTTGCGGTGAAGACCTGAACGTCCGGCATGCCGCCTGCGAGCGGCTGGCCGGACGCGCGCACGTAATTCACGCATTTCCAGTTCGACCCGCCGACGCGGATCATTTCCGCCATGTCGCCCGCCGCCGTCGCGATGTTCGCCCCGCCGGGCAGGATCAGCGACGTCGCGTTGTGCGTCAGGGTCAGGACGCCGGCGAACTGGACCCAGACGTGATCGCGCACGGTGCTGGCGTCGTCGCCGCCGAAGCTGGTGATGGTGGTCGTGCCGGTAACAAGAACGTAATCGCTGTCGGCATCGCCGATTTCGACTGTGGCGGCGGACGCGAAATCCGTGCCGCGCGCGCCCAGCAGGCTGCGCAGGGCATAGCCGGTTTCGGCGTCGTTCACGGCAAGCGTCTTGCGCGCCGATCCCGCACCGGCGGCGGGCAGGTTGACGCCTGCCGCGGCGGCGGCTGCCGCCTCTGCATACGCGACGGTATCGTCTTTCGCTGCCAGGGTCGTGTCCCGATAGCCCAGGGCTTGCGCGGCGGCGGACGTGGCGATTTCCGCCGCCTCTGCGCTGTCGACATATTCGTTCGGCGAAACGCCGACATTGCCGTCGGCATCGAACACAAGCGCCTTGTTCGCGCGCAGAGCTGCGGTAGGCAATTCGGTGGTTATGCTTGTCCCGTCGGAAATGGGGATTTTGACGGACCGGTTGACGCGGCCCAGGACCTGCTGAACCAGGATGGTCAGGCGGTCGAAGACATTGTTGAAGATGTCCGGATAGAACCCCCCGGCGTTCGTCACCTGGACGGCCTGCAGGTTCGGCACGGCGCTGGTGATCGTCAGGCGGTAGTCACTGGGCAGGGCGGTGTCCAGCGTCACCGTGCCGCCCGCCGCGCTGTCCTGGTTCGGGTTCAGCGATACTGTATAATCGTCGTCCAGCGTCAGCGTCGTTTCGGCGCCGTCGGCGTCCGTCTGGACGACAACGATGTCGCTTTCCTCGAAAACCTTGAAGGCAAAAGGGAAGGCGACCGTAACCCCGTTACCGGTATAAGGCGCGGTGGCGCGGTCTTCGCTGCTGACTGTCATGCAAACGGCACTCCTGACACGCTGGCAGTCTAGCGGTCGGGGGCGGTTTTACGCGTACCGGGTCAGTTCTTCGGTCCGCCAGTGGCAAGGGCAAGCGGATTGGCGGTCTTTCCGTCCATGATCGCAAGGGCGCCGTCGATCGTGCGGTTGGCCTGCGTCGACGGCAGATGCAGGGTGACGCCCGCCACGTTGACGGCGCTGCGCACCAGCGCCCGGTCGACTTCGCCCTGGTCGATCTGCTGGCTTAATTTCGTTGCTTCCTGCAGGAAGCGCAGGCCCGCCGGTCCGCCATATCCGCCGGGGTAGGGGTTGACGCCCGCGGCGGTCTGCAGGGCGCCCGTCAGTTCGCGCGCAAAGATAAACGGTCCCATGATATAGCCGATCTGCGCGTTGATATAGGCCTGGGCGAACGCTTCCGGGTCGTCTTCCCAGTCGTCGCCGGACCCGCCAACCAGCCCCGTGACCAGCGTCGTCAGGAAGGCGGGGACGGCATACAGCAGCAGGTAATCGCCGGCCAGCCGGGCGACGTCCGCCGGTTTGCGGAAATTCGTCGCCGACGTGCGTTCCGCTGCCAGCTGGAAAGTCGTGGAAAAATACGACGAAAACACCGTGAAGAGTTTCAGGAACTGACTGCCGCGCTGGATCGCGGCCAGATCCTTGACCTGCCCGCCGCCTTGCGCGTCCAGCACCGCCTGGTCGGCAAGCGCCACCGCGCGGTCGTCCGCTTCCCCTTCGGTCAGCGCCTTCTGGTAAGCGCCCCACCAGGTCGGCGCGTCGACGGCGATCTGCGTCATGGTCATGGGGAGATAGGCCAGGCGGTCGATCGCGGCACGCGTCTTCGACTTGTCGCGCAGATAGCTGCGCACTTCGTTGATTTCCCGGTTCAGCGTCTGGCCGCGCAGGCGCATCATGTCGGATTTTTCGTAAATATTCGCAACGAAGCCGCGCGGGTTGGCGACCCACTGGCCGATCCCCTGCAGGACCCAGCGCGGCCCGACCCGCACCATCGACTGTGTGATGCCGGTGACGTTCAGCGAGGCGGACATGAGGTTGAGGCCGAGGCCGGCGACGCTGGCGCCTGAACGGAAATGCGAGAAAATTTTCTCCATGTCGGATCCGCCGCCGACCGGCATTTCACCGGCGGCGATGTCCTTCACCGCTTCCTTGAACTGCTTGAACGTTTCCGCGCCGTAGGTTTCGCGGATCGCCTTGTCCAGGCGCTTGCTGCGCAGAAGGCGGTTCGCGTCGATCAGCCATTCGTGCCAGGCCAGGTCGTGGATCACTTCGTTGACCCCGGCATAAAGCCCGTCCATGGTCAGCAGCAGCGGCCTGCCGATCACGGCGTCGGCCCGCGTTTTCGTGAAGCTGCGCCGGGTGGTGGCGCTTGTATAGGCACCGCGCATCTGCGCCTTGGCCGTTTCCGCGTCGCTGTGCTGTTCGGCGGCGGCGCTGCGCTTGCTGTCGTACCGGATCGGGTAATACCCGCCGCGCAGCGTGCCGTGCGGCGTTTCCAGCGGCGCGGGTTCTACCCAGTCCGGTTCGCGGCCATAGACGCGTTTTTCCTTCGCGCCGATCTGCGGGCGGAAGCCTTCGAAGAAATCCCATACAGCCTGGACGAAAGCGACTTCTTCCTTCGTAAGGCTGTCGATAACCGGTTGAATGCTTTCACGGTCCCATCCTTCCCCGTCCAGAAGGCGCTGCATGTTGCCTTCGTTCCCCATGTTCAGCGCCATGGCGATCCGCTCTTCGCGGTTCAGGCTGCGGTTCAGCGCCGGGAAAAACACGCCCTTGCCGCCCATCTTTCCGCCTTTGGCCAGCGGTCCGGCGAGGGCAAACAGCTTGCGCGTCGCTTTTTCGCGCTCCGCCGCTTCCATGTTTCCGGCGTCGTTCATCGACCGGATGAAGGTTTCCCACATGGCGCCGCCGTCTTCGACGCCGTCCATCTGCCGGGACAGCGACGCGACCTTGCGGTGCGATGCGACGTAACCCCGGAACATGTGCAGGACGCGGCTGGCCGCCGTGGCGCGGGTCGTGTTGTCGGCGATCCGCCCCTTGCTGTGCCGGTAGATGCTGTCGGCCAGGTCTTCCACCGTTTTGTCGAAATCGCGTTTGTCCTTGGCGGTCAGCAGTTTCGTTTTCAGGCGTCCCAGGTGTTCGATCTGCTTGACCGTGTCCAGAAGCCCCCGGATTTCCTCGACCGTCATGTCTTTGTAGGATTTGCGGTAAGCCGCGTTCAGCAGTTCCGTCGGGATGTCGGGCGACAGCCCGACCTCTTCCTGCGCCGCGACCCAGTCCAGGAGGGATTTACGGCGTTCGATTTCTTTCAGCGATACGCCCTTGCGCAGGTCGAACCGTTCCAGCAGGGCGTCGATCTGGTCGATATAGCCGGGGTCGATGCTGCCGCGCGCGGCCTCCCGGCTGAACTTGTTCAGGTAGCGCAGGCCTTTTTCGATATCGTCCTGCGCCTTGATGGCGGCCCGCGCCGCTTCCATCTGGATCAGCTGGCTGCGCTTCTCGATCGCGGCGGTTTCAAGGTCGCCCTTGGCGGCCGCCTGCGCCGCCGAACGCGCGGCCTTCGCTTCCGCCGCCGTGTAACGGGAAGGGCGAAGGTCGCGGACGCGCTGGCGGGACACCATCGTTTCGGCATATTGCCGGGCTGCGTCTTTCAGGATCTTCGTTTTACCCGTCGCCTTGCGCAGGGCGTTCAGTTCGGTCGCGACGAAGCGGGTGCGGGCGTCGTTATGGATCGCTTCATTGACGGCGCGGTCCAGCGCGTCGGGCGTGGCCAGGTCGCCGTACCGTTCCAGCATGCGCCGGTCTGTCAGGGCGTCGATCTTTTCGCCGGGCTTGTCGGCGTTCAGCAGGGCCTTGACCAGTTCGTCGCCGGAGGAAAAGCCGAACATCTCGCCGACCATGTCGGGATGCAGCCCGTCGGCGGAAAGGAAGCCGTATTTGCCGTATTTCCCGTCAAGCTGCCGCCATAGCGCATCGGGTTCGCTGCCGTACATTTCCTTCAGGGCGTCGATGTTCAGGCGGTGTCCCGCCGTCGCCTGGATTTCCGTCCCGTCGTCCTGCACGATCGTGCCGCGTTTCAGGAACGTGCGGGCCTGGTAGACCGGTTCGCGCATGATTTCGGCGGTCACTTCGCGCCGGACGGCCTGGCGCTTGGCGTCGGCGTCCTTCTGCAGTTCCTTCAGCTTGCGCGCTTTGGCGTTGGACAGCCATTGCATGTCGCGCAAGGACCGGCTGCCAAGTTCGGTCTTCGCCTCTTCGGTCGCTTCAAGGCCCAGCTTCTGGTATTGCGCCCATTCATCCGGTGTCATGCCGGCGTCTTCCGCGGACGCGAAGAGCGACTGGAAACCGGTCAGGCTTTCGGCTTCGCGGATCGTGTCGTCCGTTGCGATCAGGCGGTCGAACACGCCACGGATTTCGTCGTTCAGTTCGACGTTCAGGTTTTTCAGGCTCCGGTAGACGGCGATCAGCCAGTCGCGGAAGCGGGCGAAAATCCCGGCCATGGCTGCGTTTGGCGCTTTCCCTTCGAACAGATAGGCCTCGAAGCCGCGCGCGAACTGTTCATGCGCTTCGCGCTTCGCGTCGATATCGCGCGCGTTCCAGTCGGCCATGGTGTCGATGCCCAGCCATTTCAGCGCGGCGTCCATGTCGTCGCGCACCTGCTGCGGGGCGGCGGGATCCGCCGCCAGGGCGTTCAGCGTTTCCAGGAAGAAATGCCCGCTTTCGTGCAGGAAGGTCGAAAGGTCGGCGGCTTTCAGCAGTGTGATGACGTTCGTTTCCGGGTTGAAGGAACCGCGCTGTTCTTGATAAAGCAAACGCGGATCGTTCGGATCAAAAGTACCGCGATTATAAACAGACTTAATCTGCTCTGAATAAAAAGCTACGAACGTGTCTGTTGCCTTTGTCTTCTTATCGTTGTTGTAGTTATCGCGGACATTTTTTATTATGACACCGTCATGTCCAGTAGAACGAGCTACGTCGATTACATCGGTAGTTTTTCCGTACGCTTGTGCCTCACGCCATTCTTTGCCCTCTCCGTCTAGAATCAGTGGATTTTGCAAGCTTAAAAAAAAGTTTTCAATACCAGCTTCCGCATTTTGGTAATCGAAGGCCCGTCGATCATCAGCGTAAGATGCTGCTGTAGCATGTGATGAAGCAAACCAAAACGCACCGTCATCATCGCGAGGCTTCATACCAAACCGCGCGCTTCGTCCCTTGAATTGGGCGTCATCAGTTTTTAGGAAGCGAGCATCTGGCGAACCATGATAAACAACCAGAGGCTTACCGTTTTTATCGACTACCTTGCTATCGCCAAACCATTTTTTAAATTCAGGTGTGTCCGTTTTAGCAGGACCGGTTTCCTGAAAATACGCCTTGCCGCCCGCATCTTTGACGCCGGACAGCATTTGTTCTATAGTTAATACGGAAGGGCGTCCCGCCTCGGCGGGGAAAGACGGCGCCTTTTTCCCGGATGCTACAATTGGGGTCGAAGTCCCGCCCGTGGTATTCCCTTTATGCACGCCCGCTTTTGCGGGGTCAGTGACGGCACCGGGAAAGCCCTTTCCTCTCTCTTCGACAATCACGTCGTAAATGTCGAACGCGTTGGGGTCGAAGCGCAGGCCCTGCTTCGTCTGCTCGGCCACGATCCGCACCGTATGCACGTTGCCGCCGACGCGAAGCGGGACGTAAAACCGGTGATAGCTTTCGACGTCCGGCTTTTTCTTCGCTTTCCTGTTCGGGATGCTTTCCACCAGAACGGCCTGGCTGGCCAGGTCTTCCAGCGTGCCCGCCGCCCGGTGCCGGATCATGCGGATCTTTTTGTCGTCGACGGGCAGGGACGAATAGGTGATATGGTTCACGTTCTTCGGCAAGACCTGCAGCAGCCTTTGTTCGGCGCTGCGGATTTCCTGCCCGACCAGCGATTTGATATAGGCTTTCAGTTCCTTCGTTGATCCGAACGCCTTGTCCGCCTCGACGATCGGAACGGGCCGCTGCGGATCGACGCCAGGGTTCAGGGGCTGGTTCAGCGGGCCGACGCCTTCGGCCTGGATGCGCACCGGGTGGCGGGCGAACATCTCTTCCGGCGTAACGCCGAAGCGCTGCGCCTGCGTCGCGTAGAAATTGGACAGCAGCGCGGCGTAGGGTTTGTTGACGTCCTCCGTGAAACGGTTGGCGTCGTTCAGCTGTTCCAGGATATCCGCCTGCACTTTCTCGCGGGACGCTTCGAACGCAAGGGCGGGCTGCGCTTCCGCCATGAAGCGGTCCGCCTCCGCCTGGAATTCCGCCTCGCTGTTCTGCATGAACGCCTTGGCTTCACTGCGGTTCATGCCCAGCGGGTCGGTTTTCACGAAATCCAGCAGCGGCTGCCCCAGTTCCGACGCGGCCAGGGTGGTCGCGTATTCCGTAACGGGGATCTTCAGCAGCCCGCCGGTGTCCAGCGCGATGTCAATCTGCTTTTGCGCGGAAGGGGACAGGGCGGCCAGCGCCTGGACGTCGATGCCGGACTGGGCCAGTTCCTTCGGGTCCAGGTATAAATTCTGCACGGGGCCGTCTTCGTTCGCCGCCTCGATAAATTTTTCGAAACTGTCGGGATCGCGCTGCAGGACTTTCGACGACGCGGCCAGGGCGTTCAGCTGTTCCAGGCTGATCGTCGACATTTCCGCAGTCTGCGCCTGCTGCGCGCGGTTCTGGAAGCGCTGGATGGCTTTGTCCGTGTAATAAACTGCTCCGGTCTGTACACCGGTGGCGATCGCCGTGACGGCAAGAGTGTGCGCAACGTCGGCAGGCAGTTGCTGGATAAAATCTGCCGCCGGCCTGTCGGGGTTGAGAGTTACCCATTCATTGAAATTCTGGACGATAGTAGCGACGCTTTCACCGATACCTTCATGCAAATATTGATTTATTACAGTTTTGAAAAAAGTCGAACCGGCTTTGATATCTCTGAAAAGTTTAAGTGGCGGAATTTTTTCCGTTAGGTATTCAACTGATCCTTGTTCAGTCGCGAAAGTCGCTGCTGACATGGGATCAAGACCCTTATCGGCGGCTTCGGAAGCAGAATTTCCATAGGTTATAATCGCGCCACTGCCAGTAATTAGTTCAGGATTTTTAGTAATGTACAACGGCAATACTTGTGAAAGCACGCGCGTTGCATCGTAAGTAAATAATTCTATCCCTTTTGCATTTTCATAAATTGGGTTGAGGGCTTCGTTTTCTGCCTGCTGGTTTAATTTCCGCGCTTTCGTAAAGAAATCCTGCGCCATTTTAAACAGATCGACGCTGCTGTTTGGATCCCTTCCGGCCGCATATAGCGCCTGGTCTAGAGGTTGCCCGATCATCTGTGATCCGATACCTGCGCCGGAAGCCAAAGTGCCCCAGACGCTGGCCATGGTCCCGTACCCGCCGGTTGCCTTTGCGACTTTTCCAACGTTCCCCAGCTTCTGCAGGACGACTTCACCCAGCCCCATATTTTCAATATCGTCATGGGACAGCTTCGCGAATTCCTGGTCGCTCAACAGCCCCGCCGTTTTCGGGAACATCTGCGCATAGGTGTCGAAGTCGAAGCTGTCCAGCGCGTCGCGCTTTTTGACCAGGTCCTTGTTCGCGGCGATCGACGCCACGGGCACGCCTGTTCGGTCCTGGATGCGGCGCAGCTCGGCCTGTTCGTCCGGGTTGCTGTCCAGCGCGTTTGCCATGCTGGCGCGCATGCCCCCGCCCGGCGTCGGCGCAGCAGGCGGGCCGGTCAGGACGCTTTGGACGGCGGCGTCGGCGTCGAAATCGTTCACTAGAACGTTCCTTTCGTGTTGCGCAGGCTGTGCGCCCAATAGGCGTTCAGCAGGTCCTGATCGGTCGGCTGGACGCCCTGCTTCTTGAAGGCCTGTTCAAGGGCTGATTTTACAGCCGGGGGAATTTGTTTTGCTGTAATGCTCATTGTAGAAATTTGTTTGCGATCACCTAACCAGCCGGCTGGTACGACCGTCTGCCGCGCGAAGAGGTTGTCGATGAACTGGGACGTTTCGGCATCGTTGAATTTTTTGCCCTCGCTGCGCTGCGCGGCGGCGATGCTGTCATTGACGAACTTTCTGATCGCGCCGATCCGTGGCGCGTTTTTATCGTCGTCCTTCGGCGTCGGGTCCAGGCCCAGCATAAGCAGACGGTCGTTAAGAACGGATTTGATCGCGGCGCTGTTCAGGCTGCCGGGATTGTCCGCTTCGGGCAGCGTGCCGTTCAGGATCTTCGCCCGTTCGTCGGAAAAATGCTTGAAGTCGGTTTCGGAAAATTCCTTGCGCAGCCGGAAGAACTGGTCGTCGGTCAGGGCGGCCAGTTCCTGCGGGTTGGCGGTATACCGGTTGTAAAGCTGTAAATTCGTGCTGTCGTCGCCCTTGGCGATTTTCTTCGCGAAATCCATCACGCTGCCGACGTCCTTCACCGGGATGTTCGCGCGCATCAGCGCGGGCAGGGCCGTATAATCCCCGCCATTCGCCAGCACTTCGCGCATGGCCGAGGCTGTCGCTTCGTCTTCCCGCTGCGCGATCGCTTTCGTCACCGTGTCGTATTGCCGTTCGACTTCGTCCAGCGCCAGTTTCAGGCGTTTCTGGTTTCCGTCGCCGATTTCCGCGCGGACCTTGTTCTGCAGGTCCAGCAGGGTCGGGCGGGCGTTCTGGCCGCTTCCGGCCGCCAGCTTGTCCATGTTGCGAGCAACATAGTCCTGGGTTTCCTGCGGCAGGTAATCCAGCCAGGTCTTGCCGTCGATGCCCGATTTCGCGGCCTTGATGGCGATGCGGGTGGCGCCTGGTCCTGCGTTATAAGCGGCATAGGCCTGCGCCACGCTGCCGAAATCCTTCAGCTGCCGGTCGAAATAAGCCTTGCCGATCGCGTAATTATAGGCCGGGTCTTTCCTGTACCGTTCTTCGTCCCAGTCCAGGCCCGCCAGCTTTGCCGCTTCCGGGGCCGTGTCGGGCATGACCTGCGCCAGCCCGATCGCGCCTTTCGGGGATGTCGTCGGTTCGTCCGGCCCGGCCACGCTGCCCGCGCCGCCGAAATGCTTCCAGCCGCTTTCGGCGCCGACCGCGATGTTGAAGGCGCGTTCGCTGTCGGGCGTCGCGATATTGTTCATCTCGCCCTGCATGACGCGGCCCGCTATGCCGGTGGCCAGCTTCTGGTCCAGTTCGCCTGACAGGACGGCGTTCGCGCGCAGGATCGCTTCCGGCTCCATTTCTTTGGAATGCGCCTTGAAATAGTTGTCGGCGTATTCCGGATTGCCTTTCTGCAGGGCGGTTTCCAGAACGACCATATGCGCGGCGCTGGTGCTTTCCCGCGCCTTGGCTTCCGCCCATTCGGCGGATTTGCCCGTCTGGCGTGCCAGGTCGAACGACGCGGCGCGGATCGACCCGAGCGCTTCGTTGATAACGTCCGGCTTGTCGAAGTTCAGCGCGACTTCCTGGATGCGGTTCTTGATCGTGCCTTCCCGCACGGACAGGGCGTATTCCTGGAACTGGCGGCCTTCGTACTGGATCGCCTGGTTCTTGAACCCGGCGATGATGTCACGCGACGCCGCGGCGAACATCTCCCGCTGCGCGTCGTTCCCCAGTTCGCCGGCGAGGCGGTCGGCTTCCTGCTGGGCCATATCTCCGTATTCATCGGCCAGCGGCTTGCCGTCCGGGCGGTTCAGCGCGTCGTAGCCCTTCAGCCGTTCATAACCGTCTTCCGGATCGAATTGCTTGCGTAAGGCGAATTCCTTCAAGCGATTGATAGCATCGTCGGTACGCAGCCGGTTGGCTTCGTCAAGCGCGTCCAAGGCAACGGCAGTCTGCTGAACACCTAGTTTTTGGTAGGCCTGTCCTTCCGCCTGCAGCTGCTGACCGGGTATGCCGGCAGCACCGAAGCTTAACGGGCTGTTAAGGCGCGGCGTCGCTACAGGTGTCGGATTAACGCTGAAGTTATCCTTTGTGACGACAAGCGGCATGGTCAGCCCCCTGAACCGCTAAACGCGCCAGCCTTATAAAGCTTATAGGCCGAAGTGCTGATGTTCCCTGCACTGTTGATCAGCGAGGTTCGAAAGGCGCTTTTTGGCCTGATAGCGTTTGCCGTCGCCCGGTTTACTAGTGCTTCACCCCTATAGCCGGTGGCTTCCATGCGATACCCCCAGGCGGACCGCGCGGCATTGGCGTTCAGCGTATTGGCGTCCACTTCGCCCAGAAGATCGGTGGACGTCAGGACGCGGTTCGCCGTTTCGCTGTCCAGGGCGATGCCGTTGGCGGCGAAGCTGTTGCGCTGCTTTTCCTTCAGGTTGCGGGTTTCAAGGCGGCTGGCCTGTTCGGCGCGCTGGCCCTGGCGCAGGACGCTGTCGGCGGTCATGTCGGCGATCCGCGCGTTTGTATCTGCAAAACTCGCGGCAAAATTTAAACTGCTCTTTTTACCAGCCGCTTCGATTTCGGCTCCGGTCGCGGACATATAGGCTCCGCCGACTTGCGTCATTAGCGAAGATACGCCCATGATTTGACTGGTTTCACACATTGTCAGAACGCTTTTTAATCATCCCATAGGACACCACTGTATAGCCAAGCCGGCCATATATGCGTACCGCCTCTTCGGCCTGGATGCCGGTCGATACGCCGGGCGCGATTTCGCGGACGCCCTGGCTGAAGGCCCAGTCTTCGAAAACCTTCATCATGCGCGGAAAGGCCGAGGTTCCGCGATAGGCCGGCAGGACGAAAATGCCGATATCGGTCGCATACGGTTCGTCGCAAAGGGCGTGCTCGGCCAGGCGGCCGCCCAGCATGCCGACGATCGCGCCGTCGTCTTCCGCCACGATCCCGATCATGGGAACCGTCCAGGACGTCAGGATGCCGGTCAGGAGGGCGCGCGCCTTCGCTTCGCTGAACGGCTTGTCGTTATAGCGCGGGCTCTCCGCATGCAGGGCGCGGCATAATTCCAGGACCTGGTCGAAATCCTCCACCTGAAAACGCCTGATCCTAAGACCCAAAGGACACCTCCAAAGTCATGCCGGTGATGGTCAGGGGCAGGGGGTCCGACTGCCGGACGCAGACGGACCCGGTCGACGCCCATTCCGGTTCCAGGTCCATTTCCAGTTCGTCGCTTTTCAGGGAGGGCGGGCTGCCGAACGGTTCGATCGTGCGCGGCTTGTTCTCGATCAGTTCGTCGAAAGACGGTCCCATGAACACGCCGCTGCTGCGGTAGACGCGCAGCCAGCCTTTGTTGACGTTCTTCTGCCGCCCCTGGCCGAAGGCCTGCGCTTCGACGGCCAGCGGCAGGGTTTCGATGTCCGCTTCGATCGGCAGGCCGATATGGATGATGCTGGCGGGATAGTCCAGGGTGACCGACCCGCCGGTGACGGTCTTGCGCGGCTGCACCGCGCCGTTGGCCAGGATGCTGACCGTTTCGCCTTCCAGATGGTCCAGCCCGGACGATATAGTCCGTATGACCCGGCGGGCATAACCGCCGCCTGTATAGGCTTCGAAACCGGACGTGTCGACCGGGTTGCCGTACTGGTCGACGATATCGAATGCGTCGGTCGTGGCGTTGTCGACATAGACCCGCTGTCCGTTCAGCCCGGTCATGCCCTGTATATCCGACAGGTCGATATCCTCGCCGTCGCTAAAGCCGTGGCCGGGCGCGGTCACGTGCCCCGGATCGTCCTGGCTGATATCTGTGATCGTGACGGGGCTGTCGAAGGTGACGCCGCAATCCACGAAATACGCGTCGGCGATCGTCGCGAAATTGCGGCTGCCTTTCCGCTCGATATACCGTACGGTCTGGCCGTCGATCACGCGTTCGACGATCGCGTATACCGCGTCTTCGTCGCCTTCGGGCACGACGGCGACCGATTTGAACAGGCTGCGCGCGCCGCCTGTTACGCCCGTTGCGGCGTCGAACGTCCCGCCGTTCGTATAGCTGTCATACCAGAACCAGGCTTCGATTTCCTGATCGGGCACGTAGGACAGGCCGAGCAGATGGCCGCTGCTGCTGGTCGCGTACATGATCGGATACGGCGCCTCGGCGAACGCCATGTCGCGCAGTCGCAGGAAATCGAACAGGTGCCGGGCGCGCAGGGATAAATCCTTGGCTGTCCAGGCCGTCCCCGCGATGTTCATCACCAGTTTCTGAACGTGACCGCCGCGCGCCGCTTCATACAGGATGGTTTCCCCGGCGACGACAGGCTGCGTATTTGACGCGCCCACGGATGACTGTTTCTTGACGGCGATGCTGGTCGGCGTGATGTTGTCGGAATTGACGCTGGTCACCTTCCAGACACCGGACGACGTCAGGGCGATTAGGTCGGCCAGCGGAACAAGATGCCGGATCGTATTGCGCTTCTGCGCCGAGATCTTGAAACTGATGCCGTCGCTGTCGCGCGTGGGGATGGAATAAGCAAGGTTGCTTTCCGTGCCGGTGCGCGTCATCCAGATATTCTGGGGCAGGCTGGTCGTCCCGGCGAAGTCGCGGCGCTGGTCGTAATAGCTGACCGCGCGCGGATAGTTGTTCGCGCCGTTGAACGGATCGCTGGTCAGGGGCGGCGTCTGGCTGATATCGGGCGTAATGTTGTCGTCGACGAAAGACAGCCCGTCTGTCTGGCCCAGATAGCCGTACAGCCCGTTATCCTGTTTATAGACGTTATACCGGGACGCGCCGCTGGCCGAAGACCATGTGATGGTGTTCTTGTTGCCGGTCGTCAGCAGATTATTCGAACAATCGTCCGGCGTGCCCTGCAGGCTTTCCTCGCGGCCCGTGCTGTCGACCGACGTGACGGTATAGCTGTGGGTTATGAAATCGCTGCCTGTCGCGACGGTGGCCGTCGCCGTGATCCCGGCGGGCGGAACCAGTTCCGACGTAAAGGCGATCGTCGCCAGGATCCAGTAGGTTGCGCCCAGGCGGCGCAGTTCGCGCGGGGCGTAGGAAGGATGCGTCAGCGTCAGGACGTCTTCGGACTGGACGAAATGAATATCAAACACGTCGGCTTCGTCGTAAGGCGTCGGCATTTCATAGGTGCCGTCCGCCGGCATGGGGTACCAGTACGACGCGTTGGGCGGCGCGTTGCCGGTGGAACTGGCCGTGCAGTAATAGTTGACCCCGCCCGACGACACGACGTTGCCGACGGTGTAGGCGGTCAGATTATCGTAAGCGGCGGGGCTTCCGGCCAGCAGCGTCGCGCCCATCGTGTGGAAACGGATATACTGATGCCCCATTTCGATCAGCAGCGTCTGCTCGTCGGAATACTCGAAAGACAGCAGTTTCGCTTCCTTCGTGCTGTCCTTGACCTCTTTCACGAACGTCGTGCCGTTGCGGTTGGCGACCGGGCCGTGCGGCAGCACGTCGAAATTCCGGCAGGTGCGCAGGCCGGTCTGGTTCTTGATATCGTCGACGCGCCCGAAGAACTCCGGGGTGACTTCGCCGCCGGCGAACGATCGGGCATATGTCTTGATCTGCGCCATGTCTACCGTCCTGAAATCCAGGGCGTGCTGACCTGCACGTCGTTGTATTCCTGCCCGGCGCTGCTGACCGTCGCCGTTGACAGGATCTTCTGCATCGCGGCCAGCATGGCCTGCGATACCTTGATGCCCTCCGTGCCTTTGTAAACGGGACCCGCGATATAGCTGGCCAGCAACCGGCTGAGGCATTCCGTGAATAGCGGGCTGAAACGCGTCGTGTCCGTGATGCGGAAAATGCAGCGCGCCATGGCTTCTTCCTGGTTGGCCAGGATCAGCTGCGCGCCTGTCGTCGGACTCAGTTCCGTGGTGAAGGCCTGGGGCTGGTAGGCTGTATAACCGCTGGGGTAGGGCGGCGACACAAGGCCCGACGGTGTGCTGATCGTCCCCCGGAACGCCGCGGGTCCGGCGCTGTAATCGTCCAGCACCTGCGGCGGCAGCACGGCCAGAACTTTCAGGCAGTCCGACGGGCGCGCATAGGCGAAGGCCCAGCCGTTCACCGTTTCGCCGGTCAGGGCAAGCGATACGCGTTTCGTCGCAAAGTCCCACGCATGCATTTCCAGCAGGGCGTCGCGCGCGATCGGCAGGAACTGGCGGCATAATGACGCCATGCGGCTGCCTTCCGTCAGGGAAGAGATATCGGCGGAATTCCCGACATGCGCGACGGCAAGGTTGGCGATGGCGACTTCTGACGGCATTTACACGTGTCTCCGTTTAAAAAAGGGATCGCGGCCTGTGCAGCGCGCGATCCCCGTCCCCGTCTGGTATCGGTTCAGACCAGATCTTCGCTGTCGTCCTGATCGATGGTTTTCGGTTTGGCGGGCGCTGGCTTGTTTGACCGTGCGGCCTTGTCAGCCGCCTCGCGCATGTGACGCGCTTTCGTCACTTGAGCGTCCTTGTCGGCCTGCGCCTTCGCGGTTTTCAGGTCGCGGTCGGCCTTTTCCCTGGCTTTCTGCGCGTCCAGGTCCGCTTTGTGCTTCGCCTGCAGCGCGGCGGCTTCCGCCTTCTGCTTGCGCGTAGCGGCCTGCTCGTCGATATGCGCCTGCAGGTCGGCTTCCGTGGCGTCGACAGGCACGAACCAGGTTCCTTCGGTCCCTTCGGGAACGTAGAACACGCTGCCGGGTCGGCGGCGCGATCCTTCGTAAAAGCCCATGGTCAGCGCCTGGACGGCCATCATTTTCTTTCCAGCCTTCGGGGCCGCTTCTGCCTGTTTCGTCATCACGATGTTCCTTCAGTTCGTTACAGGGTCGATCGGCCTGTTATCAGTCGATCGCGTTGGGGTAAGCTTTCCAGGCCGAAATGTCTTTCGTCAGGAAGGCGTTGATCTTGCCGGCAGTCAGGGCGGCGACGGCGGTCGTCTGCAGAATGCCGAGATATCGTTCGTAGGTGCCGGACGGCAGGCGTATGGCGCAGATGCGATAACCCGCCACCAGCGTCGCGACGGGGATCGCCGGGCTGCTGTAGTGGTATGTCGCGCTGCCGTCGGTCGCGATCGCGGCCTGCGCGTCGGAGACCAGATGGAACGCCGTGGTGTTCGACCCGCCGGATGTCGCGGTCGTGTCCATCTGCATCACCAGGTAAAGATCCTCGCCGGTGCCGAGATCGATGCCGCCGGAAATAACGCCGTCGGGCATCAGGTCGATGACGTTGCCGACCAGATAGGACCCCGCGCCGCCGGTGTTCAGGGCGGCCTCGCTGGCGAATTCGTTGAACTTGTCCATGATCATTGTTGTATTCCTTCTGTTCGGTTGCTTGGAAAGTCCCCTGGGGCGTCACCGTCCCAGGGTCAGTTCTGGCGTTGCTAAATTCCAGACTCCGTATTGGTCAGCATGTCGCAGCGGCGAACGGGGATTTCGTCGAATTTCATCACCATCTTGCCGCCGACATTGTCCGCCGTAAGCGTCGAATTCTTCGTCGCTGCCGAGATCTGGCGGCGCAGGAAGCTGCGCGCGCGGCGGTTCATGTAAAACGCCGGGCGTCCGGCTTTCAGCGAAGGCACCATCTCGGTCGCCTGCGCCATCAGGTCCGCGAGATCGGGGCCGGTGGCCGCGTCCTTCACCAGGTCTTCCTGGTCGTAGTTGATGCGGACGACATAGCGCCAGTCGCGGACCGTCAGGCCGCAATCCCAGCGGTAATGGGTCCGGTAGGCTTCCATGCGTCCGCCCGCGCCGTCGATGTTCTCGATCGTGACCTGTCCTTTGTCTTCACTGTGCAGGCCCGCCTTCGATCCTTTCGGATAAATGCAATGGACGGTATCGGGACCCCAGACGACCAGCCATATCGACGCGTTATCCGTGCTGTCGGGCGTCGCCGCGCTGGTCAGAATGTTTTCGCCGTTGACCGCCGACTGGTCGTTGAAACGCGGGCTGAAGCCGGTGAAGGCCGAAGGCTCGGTGGTTTCGTTGCCGTAGAAAAGCGTTTGCGCGAATTCCTGGTTCATGCCCTCGATATGGGCGCGGTCTTCCGACAGGCGGAACGCCGCCGTGTTGCCGTTCAGGTCGGCCAGCGCCTTGTCCACCTCGGCATAGGCTTCCAGCATGCCCGTGCTGTCGGTGATCTGCGCGGTCGTGCTTTTCGTCGGCTGGACGCCGCCGTAGAGTTTGCGCCATGTCGGCGTCGGCAGACCGGTGCGGATCGTGGTGCGGTGGCCGGTCGGCAGGTTGCCTTCGATCCAGACGGCGTCGTCCAGGATTTCGTTCGTCATCGAAAGCATTTCGACGATCGTGTCGATCTTGCCGTTCGGATCGGTCCGCTTCGCGACGTCAAGCAGGGTCGGGTGGGTTGTGGCGAGTACAGACATTTACGGCCTCCTTCAGGCGGTTTTCTTCATGGTGGGATAGAGCGCGTCCAGCGGGTTCGGCTTGCTGCCCGAACCGCCTTTTTCGATCGTGTCTTCCTGCAGCGTCTTGCCGATTTTGTGGAACACGCGGATGATTTCGGGGTTGTCGCCCAGACCTGTATCGTTCAGCAGTTTGCGCAGTTCGGGCGTGCCGTAGGTCTGCAGCGCCTTCGAAGCGATCGCCAGGTTTTCGGCGCCGCCGATATCCTTGTCGGCTGCGACCTGGTCGCGCCATTCCGTGCGTGTCGCGTTGTAGGCGTCGTTCTGGCGCGTGGCCATCTCCTGCGCCATCTTCTGGCCGAGGGGCAAAAGCTTGGCGGTGTTTTCCTTCGTCAGGCCGAGTTCGCCCGCGACCGCACCCAGTTCGGCCAGCATGTCCTTGCTGATCGTCACGCCTTCCGGCAGCTCCATGTCGGACAGGTCCAGCGGTTCGCCCTTGGCCTTTTCGTCTTTTTTGCCTTCGGGGTTTTCGTCGGTCTTCGCGCCTTCGCCCTGCTTGTTTTCCGGCGTGTCGTTTTTCGCAGTGCCGCCGTCCTGTCCCTGGTCGCCTTTATTGGCATCCGGTGCCGCGCCCGTATCCCCCTTGCCATCCCCGGCTTTCGCAGCCTGGTCGGCGGAGGTATTCGCGGTTTCGTTGGTCAGCAGGGTGTCAGTGGTCATTGTTTCGTTCCAAAAGCATTTCGAGGTATCGGTTAGGGCAATGTTCGATGATGCTGTTCAAAAGCTGCAGGCCCTGGTTTCTTCCGCCTTCCTGAAACGCCGTGCCCAGGGCTTCGCCTGTAAAGCTCGACTGGAAGGTTCCCGCCCTGGCCAGAAGCATCCAGACGATGCGGCGGCCTCTCGGTTCGGTCATCAGCCAGATCAGGTCGTTTTTCTCCTGTTCCCGCTGAAGGGCTTCCTGCTCTTGTTTCGCTTCCCGTTCATCCTCCTGCGCTGCGATATTGGTCGGGTCAAAACTGTTCATGTCGGGAACTCTATGTGAAAAAATTCGATTTACGCGTACCGGGGTGCATCACTTGGAAATCACCACGACAACGCCGTCGCCTCCTGCGCCTCCGGTGCCGCCGGTAGAGCCGTTTGCGGCAGCCCCGCCACCGCCGCCGCCGCCGCCGTAAAGACCGCCGTTGCCGCCGTTGCCGCCGTTGCCTGAAATATTTCCGCCGCCGCCTCCGCCGCCACCGCCACCGGCAGGGCTGTTCGTCAATGCGATCGCGCCGCCGTTGCCGCCGTTGCCGCCGCCGGTTGCCCCCGCGGTGCCGCTGCCGGTCGTCGTAACGGCCGCCGCGACGCGCCCGCCAGCGCCACCTGCGTAATCCGTCGATCCGCCCGCATCGATGCCGCCGCCGCCGCCACCTGAACCGGGGGAAAGTCCGCCGACGCCAAACGCGGATCCGCTCGGCACCGCTGCCGCTCCTGCCGCCGCTGCTGTTCCGGCGCCGCCGGGGTTGCCAAGCTGCGTTCCGTAAGCGCCGCCCAGGCCGCCACCGCCGGTTCCGGCGCCCGCCCGCCCGCCTTGCGCGCGCAGATAGCTGCTGAAGGAACTGTCATTGCCGTTGTTGCCGGTCGCCCCGGCTGTTGTGGACGTGCCTGTTTTGGCTGCGCCGCCCGTGCCGACGGTGACGGCGACCGTCGCGCCCAGATCGGCGGCGTTGAATTCACGCATGGCGTAAGCGCCTGATCCACCGCCGCCCGCGCCAGCCAGGGACGAAGCCGCGCGTGCGCCGCCGCCGCCGCCGCTGCCGCCGCCCGCGATCATCATCACCGTGACGGCCTGCGCAAAGCCGGGTTTGTTCCACGTGCCGCTGGCGGTGAAAACGTCGACTTTCGACGACGCGCTGTAATCGGCCAGGATGTTCCAGCGCACGCCGTTGTCGACCAGTTCGACCGCGCCCCAGTTCGCGCCGATCACGTAGGACGCCGCGTTCTCGATGTTCGCGACAGGCTGGACCGTGAAGTTGTCGACGTTGCCGACGAAGTCCAGGTCGGCGCGCAGTTTCAGCGTGCCGTCCGCGCCTGCGGTCAGCGTTTCGGTATGCGTGCCGTTGGCCGCGCGGTTCGTGCCCGCCGTGCCGCCGACGACGGCGCGCAGGTTGCCCGCCGAATACCCGGAGATCGTGAAGGAAACGCTGTATTGTTCGCCCGCCGTGATCCGGCTGGTCTGCGACATGTCCGCGTCTGCGGACTGCACGCCGCTGCTGGACGCCACGCCGCCGCTGATCGACCAGCCTGTGCCGAGCGTCCAGGACGCTGCGCTGGCAAAGGTGCCGTTGGCGACGAAGTTCTGCAGTGTCGGCGTGATCGTAATCGGGTATGTGCCGGCGTTGCCCGCGCCGTCCTTGATCCGGAAGCTGCGGCCCGGAATGCCGGGGGCGGGCAGGGAGACCGCCGTCGTCGCGGGCGTCGCTTTGTTGATGACGACCGTGCGGTCGCTGTCCAGCACGGCGACCGCGCCCGAAGCCGTGACGACGCGAACGCCGTCGTTATGCGGGTTCGTGACGTTCGCCCAGGCGAAGGTCGTATGGCCTGTCGAATACAGCAGGGTCGGCGTGACGTTCGATGGATTGTATTCGACGATGCCGGGGCAATAGATGGTTTTCAGCGCCGTCGTGTCGTTTTGCGTGAAGAATGCGGTCGGCTTGTTCGCCGCGTCGCCCTTGATGACGATCGGCTTGACCAGATAGATGATCGTGCCGCCGCCCAGCGTCGCGTCGGAACGCGTGACGTTGCAATTGTACGGCGCGCCGCGCGGGCTTTTTCGGTAGTCCAGCGTGACCTGCGCCGTGATGATGATAATGCATCCCGGTTGCGTATCCAGCCACGTCTTCATGCGCCTGGCGATCACGCCGATGCCGATCGTCAGCGGCACGGATTTGCCGACGGAAATACAGGTACCGACGTCATTGAATTTCGAGTTTTCCAGGTAGATCATGCGTTTGTTCGTCAGGCCGTCCTGGTCGATCAGGTTGATCGCGATATCCGCGTCCGTCGTGCCTGTCTGCGT
>JBDHTS010000027.1:0-26231 GCA_039808845.1 Alphaproteobacteria bacterium
CAGCGAGAGGCGGAGCGTCAGCTGGCCGCCCTCCCGCGCCGGGATATCGCCGCGAAAGCCCTGGACAACAGCCTCGCCATCGTCGCGGCGTCGCTGGAGGAGGCGGTGGAGATTTCCAATCTCTACGCGCCCGAACATCTGATCCTCTGCTTCGACGGCGCGGAACGCTTCCGCGATCATGTCACGCATGCCGGATCCGTGTTCTGCGGTCCCTACACCCCGGAATCGCTGGGCGATTATGCCAGCGGCACGAACCATGTCCTGCCGACCTCTGCGGCGGCCCGCGCCTATAGCGGCCTTGGCGTCGAGGCGTTCCAGAAGACCATCACCTGGCAGACCGCGAGCCGCGAAGGGCTGAACGCCATCGGCCCCGCCGTCATGGCGATGGCGGAGGCGGAAACGCTCGACGCCCATGCCCGCGCGGTCGCGATACGATTGAAGGATGCCGCATGACCGATTATACCGCCTTCATGCTGGAAACTCTTGTACCCGCCGCGCGCGGCGTTCTGCTGCCCGCCTTCGCGGCGCACAGGCGCGGGGAGGATATCGGCGTCGACCGCAAAAGCGACGATACGCCCGCCAGCCGCGCCGACCACGAGACGGAGCAGGCGCTGCGCGCCCTTGTTTCCCGGTCGTTTCCCGACCATGGCATCGTGGGGGAGGAATTCGGGGCGGACCGTCCGGACGCGGAATATGTCTGGGTGCTCGACCCGCTGGACGGCACAAAGGAATTCCTGACGCTCGAATCCGGCTGGGGCACGCTGATCGCGCTTCTGCATAAAGGCGTTCCGGTCGCCGGCGTCATCGACGACACGCTGAACGGCAAAAGCTGGAACGGGCTGGACAAGCCTGCGCCGTTGAAATCGAGATCCATGGCGAAGGCGGTCGCCGTTTCGACCAATCCGAACATGTTCGATCCATCGCCATGGGCAAAAGGCGCGGCTTCGATGTTCGCCGCTTTTGGCACCGTCAGGCCGCGCCTCAACTGCCTGGGCTTCGCGTATGTTTCAGATGGCACAGTCGATCTCGCGGCGGAATGTTTCCTCAAGCTGCACGATATCGCCGCCCTTCTGCCTGTTCTCTGGGCGTCGGGCGCGATCTGCATGACGCCGGATGGCCGGGATTACAAGGATATGGTCTTCGATCCGGCGGAGGGCCGCACCTACGACCTGATCACCGCGAGGGATCCTGATTTGTTAAGGGAGTCGCTTTCCATGCTGCAAGGATCGCCCGCATGAGCATTCTGCACCGCGCCCGACCCGCCATACTGGAGATGAAGGCTTATTCCTCCGCTCGTTCCTTGGCGAAGATGGATGGGGATACGGTCTTCCTCGATGCCAACGAGATGCCATGTGAGCCCCTGATCGGCGTAAAGAACTATTCCCGTTACGCACCCCAACAGCCGCCCGCGTTGATAAAGGCGCTGGCCGGTCTTTACGGCGTCGACACCAAATTCTTGATGGTCTCGCGCGGCGCGGACGAAGCGATCGACATCCTGATCCGTGCGTTCTGCGAGCCGGGCCGCGACAATATCGTCATCTGCCCGCCTGCCTTCCCGATGTACGCGCAATCGGCGCGGCTTCAGGATGCGGCGGTCAGATCGGCGCCGCTCGGGGACGGTTTCGCGCTGGATGCGGCGGCGGTTCTCGGCGCGGTGGACGCGGGCACGAAAATCGTTTTCCTTTGCTCGCCCAACAACCCGACCGCCAATCTGCTGAAAGCCGCGGACATCGAGAAGCTCTGCGCGGCGCTGAAGGACAAGGCGCTGGTCGTCGTCGACGAGGCTTATATCGAATTTTCGGCGGCGGAATCGGCGACGAAATCCCTTGAGCGTTTCGATAACCTTGCTGTGCTGCGCACGCTGTCGAAAGCCTATGCGCTGGCGGGCGTGCGCTGCGGCGCGTTGATCGCGCATCCGGACGTCATCGCGCTTTGCGCCAAGATTCTCGCGCCTTACCCCTTGCCGGTTCCGGTGGTCGAGACTGTGCTGAAAACGCTCGAAGCGCCCAATCGCGCGCGGCTTCAGGCGCAACGCGACGAAGCGCTCGCCACGCGCGACTGGTTCATGCAGGCGTTGCGCGGCATCAAGGGCGTCGATACGGTCTTTCCTTCCGACGCCAATTTCATCCTCGTGCGTTTTCAGGACGCGAAAGGCGTGATGGATTGCTGCCGCGTCAACGGCTTCATCCTGCGCGACCAGTCGCATCAGCCCGGCCTTGCCAACTGCATCCGCATCTCCATGGGAACGCGGGAACAGATGGAGGATCTGCTGCACCTTCTGGAAACAGGTACAAAGCGTGAAAAGGTCAGGGCACGCGTCGCCGCCATCACGCGCCGCACGAAGGAAACAGCCATTCAGGTAGCGGTCGATCTCGACCGCGCCGATCCGGTATCCATTCATACCGGCGTTGGCTTTTACGGCCACATGCTGGACCAGGTAGCGCGGCACGGCGGCTTTTCCATGATAGTGGACTGCGTCGGCGACCTGCATATCGACGCGCACCACACGATCGAGGATTGTGCAATCGCGCTGGGCCAGGCGCTGAAAACCGCGCTGGGCGACAAGGCGGGCATCGGACGCTATGGCTTTGCCCTGCCCATGGATGAATCGCAGGCCCAGGTCCTGATCGATCTGAGCGGCCGCGCCTATTTTAGGTTCGACGGCGTCTTTCCCGAAAGCACGGTCGGCGACATGCCCACCGATATGGTGCCGCATGTCTTCCGCTCTCTGGCTGAAAATCTACAGGCGAATATCCATGTGTCGGTCACGGGCGAAAATACCCATCACATGGTCGAGGCCTGCTTTAAAGCCTTTGGCCGCGCACTGCGGCAGGCCGTGAAGGTCGAGGGCACGGCGCTGCCTTCGACCAAGGGGGTCCTGTGATCGCCATCGTCGACAGCGGCGGTGCCAATCTCGCCTCGGTCATGTTCGCCGTCGAGCGGCTGGGTAGGCCGTTCACTTTTACAGGCGATCCCGATGTGATCTCGGGGGCTTCCCATGTGATCCTCCCCGGCGTCGGCGCGGCGGGAACGGCGATGGCGGTCCTGCGCGAACGCGGGCTGACCGAATGCCTGCGCGGCCTGACACAGCCCGTGCTCGGCATCTGCCTCGGTATGCAGCTCCTGTTCGACTGGTCGGCGGAAGGGGCCGTCGACCTGCTGGGCCTTATTCCGGGGACAATACAAAAATTCGAAATCAAACTGCCCGTTCCCCATATGGGCTGGAACACGCTTGAGACCGTCCGTGAAGGCGAATTGCTGCGGGGTCTGGGCGAAAAACCCTATGTCTATTTCGTTCATAGCTATCATGCCCCCATCGGCGATTTCACGCTGGCGCAGACGTCATACGGCGCGGCCTTCTCCAGCGTGATCAGCCGCGATAACGTCTTCGGCTGCCAGTTCCATCCCGAGCGATCCGGCAAGACCGGTGCGCAAATCCTGAAAAATTTCGTAGAGCTGTAAGACAATGAGCCGCGCGCAGCGTAATAAAATTATGAAACACCAAGCGCACCAAGGACACCAAGAGTGCAGTGCCTTGGTGTCCTTGGTGCGCTTGGTGTTTAAAAAGCCTTATAACGCCTTCGGTGCGGGAAAGAGATTATAATGGAGCTTTACCCGGCGATCGATTTGATGGATGGCGGCTGTGTGCGCCTGAGCGAGGGTGATTTCGAAGCGCGGACGAATTATACCGTTCCGCCGGTAGAGGTCGCTCAACAATATGAGCAGGCAGGTGCGCGCTGGTTGCATGTCGTCGATCTCGACGGCGCGAAAGATCCCGCGAAGCGGCAGAGGGACGTCATTGCCGCCATTGCTTCGGGGACTAAGATGAATGTTCAGACCGGCGGCGGCGTTCGCTCGGCGCAGGATGTCCAGGATCTGCTCGATTGCGGAGCGGCCCGCGTCGTTATCGGCAGCCTGTGCGTTCGCGAGCCGGAAACGGTGAAAGCCTTGCTGCAACAACACGGCCCGGAAAAAATCGTGCTCGCCCTCGATGTGCGCGGCGATTTCGACAAAGGGTTTTTCATCGCGACGGCGGGCTGGCGCGAAACCTCGTCGCAACGGATCGAGGATATTCTGAATGCCTATCGCGGCTTTGCCCGCCACATTCTCTGCACGGACATCGCAAAAGACGGCCTGCTGGCCGGGCCCAACGTAAAACTTTACGAATATCTCTGTCGCGCCGCGCCGGATTTCGCTTTCCAGGCTTCAGGCGGCGTATCGAACCTCAGCGATCTCAAGGCGCTGAAAGGTACGGGCGTCGCCGGCGCGGTCGTTGGCAAAGCCCTTTACGAAGGACGTTTTGACCTCGTCGATGCGCTGAAGGTGGTGGCCTGATGCTGGCGCGGCGCATCATTCCCTGCCTCGATGTCCGCGACGGCGTGGTCGTGAAGGGCGTGCAGTTCCGCGATCACAAGGTTGTCGGCGACATTCTGGAACTCGCGCGGCGGTATAGCGGCGAGGGCGCGGACGAACTGGTCTTCTACGACATCACGGCCAGCGGCGACGGACGCGTCGTGGACAAGGGTTGGATCGAAAATGTCGCCCGCGTGATCGATATTCCTTTCTGCGTCGCGGGCGGCATCCGCAGCGTGGAGGACGCGCGCCGTATCCTGAACGGCGGCGCGGACAAGATTTCCATCAATTCCCCGGCCCTGGAACGGCCCGGTTTCATCACCGAACTGGCGGAATCCTTCGGCACGCAGTGCATCGTCGTCGGCATCGACAGCAGGACGGAGGACGACGGGGCCTGGCGCGTCTATCAGTACACCGGTGACGAAAGGAAAACCGTGCAGGCGAAGCGCGACACGGTCGAATGGGCGCGGGAAGCACAGCGTCTCGGCGCGGGCGAGATCGTCCTCAACTGCATGAACCGCGACGGCGTCCGGCGCGGCTATGACATCGCGCAGTTGAAGGCCGTGCGGCAGGCCGTGTCGATCCCGCTGATCGCCTCGGGCGGGGCGGGGGAGAAAGCGCATTTCCGCGACGTGTTTGTGCAGGCCAATGTCGACGGCGCGCTGGCCGCCAGCGTGTTCCATTCCGGCGACCTTCCGGTGCCGGACCTCAAAACCTATCTTATCGGCGAAGGCGTGGAGATCAGGCCATGACGACTCTTTCCGACACTATCGACTGGGCTAAAGGCGGCGGGCTCGTGCCAGCGATCGTCCAGGACGCGGCGACCGCGCGGGTCCTTATGCTCGGCTACATGGACCGCGCCGCGCTCGACCAGACCGTCGAAAGCGGAAAGGTAACGTTTTTCAGCCGTTCGAAAAACCGCCTGTGGACCAAGGGCGAAACCTCCGGCCATTTCCTTTTGCTGGAAGACATCGCCGCCGACTGCGACAACGACACGCTGCTGGTCCGCGCCCGCCCGCTAGGGCCCGCCTGCCACAACGGCACGGAAACATGCTTCGGCAAAGGCCGTGCGCCCGATCTCGGATTCCTCGGCACGCTTGAAGACGTGATTGACGACCGTGCAAAAGCCGCGCCCGATACAAGTTATGTCGCGAAACTTTTGAATAAAAGCATCGACAAGATCGCCCAGAAAGTGGGGGAGGAAGGCGTCGAAACCGCGCTCGCCGCCGTCGCGCTTTCAGAAAACGATCTGAAAAACGAAGCCGCCGACCTGCTGTTTCACCTGATGGTCCTGCTGAAGGCGAAAGGCTTGTCCCTCCGCGATATCACGGACGTTCTGGAAGCGCGGCACAAAGCCCCTCACGAAATTTATTGACGGCCCGTGCCAATCCATGCTTTTGCTAAATCCATGATGCAAGCGCACCGCCATATCTCTTCGCGACGAACAGACTGATCATCCGTCTGTTGCAGGTTTTTTGCGTCTTTTCCGTTTCAAGTTCCTGACAGGCCGATGATCGCATCCCGCGCGATATCTTCTCGCGCGTCTCGATTTCAGCAAATATAGGACTTTGAACGATGACCGCCCAGCCCGTCCGCCATTTCCTCGACTTGCCCGACATCGCGCCTGAAACGCTGAAAGCCATTCTGGCGCGTGCCCACGACCTGAAGGCGCGCAAATTCGCGCCGCCGCAGCTGTTTTCCGGCCTGACGCTCGCCATGGTGTTCGACAAACGCTCGACCCGCACGCGGATGAGTTTCGAGGTCGCGATGAAGCAGCTGGGCGGCCATACCATCGTCATGACCATGGAGGAAATGCAGATTTCCGGGGCGGAGAGCGTGGAGGACACGGCGCAGGTCCTGTCCCGCTATGTGGACGCGGTCATGATCCGGATGAGCAGCCATGAAACCCTGAGCGAACTGGCGAACCATGCGTCCATCCCCGTGATCAATGGCCTGACCGACTGGTCGCACCCGTGCCAGATCATGGCCGACATGATGACGGTGGAGGAAAAGCTGGGGAAACTGCAGGGCCTGAAAGCCGCATGGTTCGGTGATTTCAACAACGTGGCGCGCAGCTGGGCCCACGCCGCCGCGATCTGGGACTTCGATCTTGTCTGCGCCGTGCCGGAAAGCCTGATCGGCGACGAAAAGGATTACCCGCATGTCACCGTCACGTCCGACGCGATGGCCGCCGCGAAGGACGCTGACGTCATCGTGACCGACACCTGGTTTTCGATGGGGCAGGCGGAAAAGCCGATGGATCTGTTCCGCCCGTTTCAGGTGACGCCCGCCCTGATGGCATGCGCGAAGGAGCATGCGATCTTCATGCACTGCATGCCGATCCATCGCGGCGAGGAAGTGACGGACGACGTGTTGAACACGCATGCCAGCGTCATCTACGACGAAGCCGAAAACCGCCTGCACGCGCAAAAAGCTATCCTGGCCTGGTGCCTGGAACATGCGGGGGTAAAGGTGTGACCTGACAATCTCCCCCTCCTGCGCAGCGGGAGGGGGGATCAAGGGGGGGAGGGCCTTCTTCGTGCCGCTGGCGCAAAAATGCGCCCTCACACTCTAACTCCCCTCCCGCTGCGCAGGAGGGGAAGGACAACAAACACAGGAGATTGAAAACTATGACCAAGGAAAAAGTCGTCCTCGCCTATTCCGGCGGCCTCGATACCTCTGTCATCCTGAAATGGCTGATCGAGGAAGGATATGACGTTATCGCCTATATCGCCGACGTGGGGCAGGAGGAGGATTTCGCGGCGGCACATGAAAAAGCCCTGAAGGTCGGCGCGTCGAAAGTCTATGTGGAAGACCTGAAGGAAGAATTCGTCACCGATTATATCTTCCCGGCCTTCAAGGCGAATGCGGTGTATGAGGGCCGCTACCTGCTCGGCACATCCGTCGCGCGCCCCCTCATCGCCAAGCGCCAGATCGAGATCGCGGTGAAGGAAAACGCCCGATATGTCGTCCACGGCGCGACGGGAAAGGGAAACGACCAGGTGCGGTTCGAACTGGGCTATTACGCGCTGAAACCCGACATCAAGGTGATCGCCCCATGGAAGATGCCGGAATTCCTCGGCCGTTTCCGGGGCAGGACGGACATGATCCATTATTCCGAGCAGCACGGCATCCCCATCAAGGCCAGCCGCGCCAAACCGTATTCGGAAGACGACAACCTGCTGCATATCAGCCACGAAGCCGGAATTCTCGAAGACCCCGGCGCGGCGGCGGGCGAGGACGTCTATTCCCGCACCGTGTCCCTGCTGAACGCGCCGGATACGCCTGATATGATCGCGCTCACTTTCGAGAACGGCGTTCCGGTAAAAGTGGAACACAAAGCGGCGGGCCGCGTGGAAACCAGGCCGTTGCCCCTGTTCCAGTACCTGAACGAACTCGGCTCGAAACACGGCATCGGGCGGCTGGACATGGTGGAAAACCGTTTCGTCGGCATCAAGTCGCGCGGCGTCTATGAAACCCCCGGCGGCACGATCCTGCTGAACGCCCACCGTGACATCGAAGGCTTGGTCATGGATCGTGAGGTCATGAAAATCCGCGATGTCCTGTCGCTGAAAGTGGCGGAGCTGATCTATAACGGGTTCTGGTTCAGCCCCGAGTTCGCCTTCCTGATGAAATGCATCGACGCCAGCCAGGAAGGTGTCGACGGCACGGTGGAGGTGCAATTGTTCAAGGGCCACGCCTATCCGGTCGCCCGCACCTCGCCGGTCGCGCTCTACGATCCGAAGCAATCCAGCATGGACGAAGCCGGCGGCTACGACCAGCAGGACGCCGCTGGTTTTATCAGGATCAACGCTGTCCGTCTGAAAAACCATGCCAGAGTGAAAGGAGGAAAAGAATGAAGGATTTATGCAGGGTAGCAATTCTTGGCGCCAGCGGTTATGCGGGGGCAGAACTGGCCATGTTGCTGTCCACGCACCCATTTGCGAAAATCGAGGCTCTGTCCGGGCATAAGGAAGCGGGAAAAGAGATGGCGGATATTCATCCGGGATTTCTTACGCAGTCCCTGCCTGCTTTGCAGAGAGCGGAGGAGATCGACTGGCATCAAGTCAATTGTGTTTTCTCGGCGCTGGAGCATGGCGTTCTGCTATCCCTGATGGATGTTATTCCAAATGACAAGCCCCTGATCGATTTATCGGGGGATCATCGCCATTTGCCTCTGACAGCAATGAAGGCGGGAAGAACATGGCAATACGGGCTGACTGAAATATTCAGGGACCAGTTGCGCGCGGCGTCTAGCATTGCCAATCCGGGATGTTACCCGACCAGTATTTTGCTGCCCCTCATTCCCCTATTGAGTAACGGCCTGATCGATGCCGATGATATCATCGTATCCTCCGTCTCCGGCCTGTCCGGCGTGGGGCGCAAGGCTGCCTTGCCGACGTCGCTGACAGAATCCGCGGAGACGTTCCGCCCTTACAGTCTGGATGTCGCGCATCGTCATGAAGCGGAAATCGACAAATACGCCAGCCATGCCCATGGCGGGGCGGTATCGGTTGCCTTCCTGCCGCATGTCAGTTCCCAAGTCAGGGGAATCGTGTCGACTCTTTTCCTGCGCTCCGCAAGCCATGATAAAGTGCGGGAATGTCTGCAGGATATTTATAATCGCGAATCATTCGTCCATGTTTTAACTGCCTCTAAAATAGGGCAGTTTATGGGTACGCGGATGGCAAACCGCACGAATAATTGTGTTATGGCTGTGACGGAAAAAGGAAACAGAACCGTGATCGTGTCGGCCATCGACAATGTTGTGAAAGGAGCCGCAGGACAGGCGGTGCAAAACTTCAATCTCATTTTTGGTTTTGACGAAGGGACGGCTTTGCCCGTTATAGCGAATATATGAAACGAAAATCGGCGAAACCCAATGCCATGTGGGGCGGACGCTTTGCGGAAAAACCGGCCGACATCATGCAGCAGATCAACGTCTCAATCGATGTGGACAAGCGTTTGTGGCGGCAGGACATCGCGGGGTCGAAAGCGCATGCCGAGATGCTGGGGCGTCAGGGCATCATCACGAAGAAGGAAGCAAAAACCCTGATCGCCGGTTTGGGGACCATTGAAAAAGAGATCGCATCGGGCGTGTTCGAATTCAAAGCCGAGTTCGAGGACATCCATATGAATGTCGAGGCGCGGCTGAAGGAAATCGTGGGCGACGTGGCCGGGAAGCTGCATACCGCGCGATCGCGTAACGATCAGGTAGCGACGGATTTTCGCCTGTGGGTGCGGGACGCGATCGGCGAACTGAACGCGAAAATCTCCGCCCTGCAGACTACTTTGCAAAGGCTGTCCCGCAGACATAAAAACCACGTCATGCCCGGTTTTACGCATCTGCAGGCGGCGCAGCCGGTGACTCTGGGCCTGCATCTCGACGCCTATCGCCGGATGCTGGAGCGCGACCGGACACGGCTGGCCGATTGCGCCGCGCGGCTGAACGAATGTCCGCTGGGTGCGGCGGCGCTGGCCGGAACGCCCTATCCCATCGACCGCGATTTCACGGCCAGCGCGCTAGGCTTCAGCCGCCCGATGGCCAATACGATGGACGCGGTCAGCGCCCGCGATTTCGCCAACGAGTTCCTGTTTGCCTGCGCCCAGTGTGGCCTGCACCTGTCGCGCCTGGCGGAGGAGTTTGTCCTTTGGACCACGCCGCAGTTCGGTTTTGTGACGTTATCCGATCAATGGAGCACCGGCTCCTCCATCATGCCGCAGAAGAAAAACCCCGATGCCGCCGAGCTGGTGCGCGGCAAAACAGGACGCCTGACCGGCAACCTCGTCGGCCTGATGACGGTCATGAAAGGCCTGCCGCTCGCCTATAACAAGGATATGCAGGAAGACAAGGAGTCTGTCTTCGACTCCTTCGATACGCTCGGCCTGTGCCTCGATGCGATGAATGGCATGCTGGACTCGGTCACGTTCAACGTAAAGGCCATGCGCGCCTCCGCCGAAAAGGGCCATATCACCGCGACCCGCCTGGCCGACTGGCTGGTGATGGAGCTGGGTCTGCCGTTCCGCGAGGCGCACCATATAACGGGCCGGATCGTCCGGCTGGCGGAGGAGCGGGGTTGCCGTCTCGACGAGTTGCCTTTATCCGGCATGCAAGGAATCCACGCGGGTATCGATGAAAAAATCTTCGGCGTTCTGAAGCTGTGAAATCCGGGGGCATACGCCCGGAGGCGTTTGCAATCCTGTGATATAATGGGAAGAATAGAGGAGCGATGATGGCCGCGCTGAAAATTAACCAAACGAACTATAAAAAACACCCAGCGATTACAAGGCCTTGCGTGGACATGCGTTTTTGGGCCAAAACGAACTATAAGGCCATGAACATTGCCATGCCGGGCGGTTTCTGTTATTTCATGGCGGCAAGCGCCCGTAGTTCAGTGGATAGAACGTTGCCCTCCGGAGGCAAAGGTCAGAGGTTCGAATCCTCTCGGGCGCGCCATTCCTCTGATAAAGATACGCCGTACGGCACAGTAATTTATTGAAAATCATCCATCTCATAGATCGGCCGGATTTCGATTTCGCTCGGTCCTGACATAGGATTCGGGCAACGTTTCACCCAGGCAATAGCCTCGTCCATATCCTTGACTTCCCAGAGCCAGAAGCCTGCGACCAGTTCGCGGGGTTGAGGGAAGGGACCATCGATAACGGTGCGGCCAGAACCGTCGAATGCAATGCGCTTGCCGGATGATGAGGGTTTGAGTCCATCGCAATCCCCGGGTTTCATGACACCGGCTTTGATGAGCTCTTCGTTGAATCTGCCCATCGCCTCCATCATTTCCGCCGCTTCGGGCGTGGGGAAAAATCCCTTTTCGCTGTCTTCGGTAGCCTTTACGAGCACCATTACACGCATCGTCTGTCTCCTGTTCGATCCCTGCCAACGTAAAATCAGGCTGTATAGTTCGCTGATATTTGCAGAGCTAAACTGGTTTAGTTACCGTAACGCCTTTCACCCCCCGGACGTTTTTTATGGCGATGAAAAGGCCTGCCGCCGGGTTTTTTGGTCTTTCCGTTCCGGTTGGGCTGATGTTGGGGACGCCGCGGCTTTTCATGAGGGTTCAGCAGATAATGGATAGCCTGCCATTTGTCGCTGTCGTCCGGCGTGATCAGGCTGACGGCAACGCCCTCCGCGCCTGCGCGCGCCGTGCGGCCGATGCGGTGAATGTAATCTTCCGGGCACTGGGGCAGATCATAATTGATCACATGCTCGATGTGCGGAATATCGAGGCCGCGCGCGGCCACGTCGGTCGCGACCATGATGCGGTGCTTTTTCTCGCGGAACTCGCGGATGACCCGGTCTCGCCGGTTTTGGCGCAGATCTCCGTGAATAGCCTCCGCGCTGTGTTTTTCTCTCGCCAGCTTCCGCGCCAGCCGATCCGCGCCATGTTTGGTTTTCACGAAGACGATGATGGATCCGGTGCGCTGATCCAGCTGGGTCACCAGTTCATCGTATTTCCTTTCGGAAGACGTATGGACGGTTTCCTGGCGTATTTTTTGCGCCGGGGCGCTGGTCTCGCCGATCGCGATGCGTTCGGGGTTTTTCAGATAACGTTCCGACATCTTGACGATATTCGCAGGCAGGGTGGCCGAGAACATCAATGTCTGACGCTGTTTCGGAAGGTAGTTCAGGATCTTGTCTATCTGGATGCCGAAACCCATGTCGAGCATCCGGTCGGTTTCATCCAGCACCAGAAAGCTTGCCCTGCCAAGCTGCAGGGTGTTGCGTGTCAGGTGATCGTTGATGCGGCCTGGCGTGCCCACCACAATGCGGGGTTGGTGCTGCAGCTGTTTGAACTGCTTGGGCATCGGTTCCCCGCCGATCAGCAGGGCCGTCCTGATGGGGGCCGCCCGGTCGATCATCTGCTGGATTGTCTGCATGACCTGAACAGCCAGTTCGCGCGTGGGCGTCAGGACAAGCGCGGTGCTGTTCGGATTTTCAAGAAGCCGCGCCAGCAGAGGAATGGCAAACGCGCCGGTTTTTCCGGTTCCGGTCTGCGCCGAGCCAAGAATGTCCCGGCCGGCGAGCGCAACGGGTATGGCTTTCGCCTGAATGGGAGTGGGTGTGTGAAATTTTATGCGGTCGAGCGCATGAAGCAGAGGCTGGGGCAGGCCCAGCGCGGTGAACGAGTCCATTATAACAATCCTTTACAGTAAACGTCATGTTCCGGTAGATGCCGGAAGGCCAGAGCCGCAAAATTCATCGCCATGCCCCGTTTACAGCGGGAAAACGTACAAGGATTGCGGAATCTCTTTTCAGCGAAACACCGCCGGGCGGTCAGGCCTCGGCGGTGCCGCGACTTACGTCTTTAATCCGAAGATCAGGCGGCTTTATCGGCCAGCTTGATGTTGGCAGCGGCTGTCTTGCCGCGGCTGGTCGCCAGTTCGTAGATCACGCGCTGGCCTTCGTTCAGGGTGTTGAGACCTGCACGCTCCAGTTCCGAGATGTGAACGAACACATCCTGACCGCCTTGCTCAGGCTGGATGAAGCCGTAACCTTTGGTGGGATTGAACCATTTGACCGTACCGGTTGCCATGGGTATTTGTCCTTTTCATTCATTATCGTCAGTTCCCGCCTCACCATGAAACGGGGAGAGTTTTGTATTCTCCTGGCCGGGCTCATTCCCTTTCAGGCAACTCTTGCTTCAACACAACGACAGCGCTTTACAGGACAATCGTCATCGTATCTTTCGATACGGCCGGTGGCATTAATCGAAGAGTTCACGAAACTCAAGGGCTAGAGACCATAAATAACTGACAAATGCAAGAAAATATGGTTTGCCCTAAGGGCATGGAAGATTTTGCATTTTCAATGCCACGGCCTGCCTTTTACGCAGCCCGATAACGCTGAAATCCTCTATAAGCCCGTTAAAGATCCTGTGCCAGTTGATTTCCGCCCTCAGATGCAGGAAGACCGAGCCAAGGCCCAGGGCGGCGCGATCCATGAACACAAACTCACGGGGCACGGTGATACCGCCGATTTCACGCAGTTTCTGATGCACTTTATGAGCCGTTTCACGGCCGTAAACGCCATTGGTCACTTCCCCTATGGGGCGGATACGGTCTTCCATGACAGGACCGTACAGGAACCGCGCCCATATATTCAGCGTTTCGATCTGATCGTTTGTCAGATTTTTAAATCCCCAGGTTTCATAGGCGTGAACGGCGCGTGCCGTATCGTCCGTCATCAGAGCATGATAAAGGTCGATAACGCCCCCCACGAACTCGGCCCTGAAAATGCGGACACAGCCGAAATCGAGCAGGTTGATGGAATCATCCGGGCAAACCGTATAATTGCCAAGGTGAGGGTCGCCGTGGATAACCCCGTAATAATATAAAGGCACGTACCAGGCCCGGAACATGTTCAGGGCAATACGGTTACGCTGTTCTGCCGGGGCCTCCTTAAAGTCCATGATGGACCGGCCCTCCAGCCACGTGCTGGTCAGCAGTCTTTTCGTTGAAAGCTCGGAAATGACCTCGGGCACATGCACCTGAGGCTCATCCTTCAGCATAGAGGCATAAAGGCGGCAATGCCTGGCTTCCAGCTCGTAATCCAGTTCCTCCAGAAGCCGCGCCGACAGTTCGTCATGGATCAGCTTTGTTGAAATGGCTTTGTCGTAACGCTCATAAATCGAAAAAATAATCCTCAGTTGTTTCAGGTCGGCTTCGATGGCGGCGCGCATGTCCGGGTACTGCAGCTTGCAGGCAATGACCTGCCCGTCCAGCGTTTCCGCCTTGTGGACCTGGCCGAGACTTGCCGCCGCCGCCGCTTCCCGCCCGAAAACATGAAATCTGTTTTCCCAGGATTCTCCCAGTTCCGCTTTCATGCGGCGCCGGACGAAAGGCCATCCCATGGGCGGCGCATTGCTTTGCAGCTGCCGCAGGGAGTCCGCATATTCTGGAGGCAAGGCTTCAGGAATAGTGGCCAGGATCTGGCCGACCTTCATCAATGGTCCTTTCAGATTGCCCAGCGCCTGCGTCAGTTCCTGGGCATGCTCGCCGCGCTCAATCGGAATGCCCAGAAAGCGTTCGCCCGCCAGCCGCGCGGCCAGCCCGGCCATGGTCGTGGAAACCTGACCGTATCGTTTCAGGCGTCCGCCCAGGGAGCTGATGTCTTCAGCGTTTTTTGTGTGCTGCGGCATTATGCTAGGAAATGATGTTTGATGTCGGTTTGTCCAGTCTTTTTAATGAAGAGAGATGTTTGACCGGACCTTTTATCGGGCGTAAAGAAAAGAAATGGATGACAGCACGGAAAAAACCCGGGACGCCATATTGCAGGCCTTGTTGCCGGATGTGGCTTTTGAAGGCTGGACATGGGATGCGGTCCGGAAGGCTTCCCTGAGGGCCGGATTTGACGCGGCGATGGCGGACGCCGTTTTCCCGGGCTGTTTGCCGGATGCGCTGGATCATTTTTCGGACTGGGCCGATCGCGGAATGCTGGCGGCGCTCCAGTTCGTGCCACCGGAGTCGTTGCGCGTGCGGGATCGTATACATAAAGCCGTTATGGAACGGTTCAAGATATTATCGCCGTGGAAGGAAGCCGCCCGGCTGGCGGCACGCCGGCGGGTCCTGCCGCACAGGATGGCGGGAATGGCACAGGTAAACTGGCGTACGGCGGACAGGATCTGGATCTGGGCGGGCGATACGGCCACCGATTATAACCGGTACACGAAACGCACCCTGCTGGCTGGTGTGATCGGATCCGCAACATTGTTCTGGCTCGCGGACCGCGGCGATGATCTGAAAGCCACGGAAGCCTTCGTCGGGCGGCGCATCGAAAATGTTATGCAACTGGGCCGCATGCTTGGTAAACTGAGAAAAGCAGGCTGAAATCCGGATCATGAAAAATCTATTGCTATTTTGCGCTGTTATCTGCCTGGGCATTCCGTTGCCCGGCGTTTTCGCGTTTGCCGGACAGGGTGTCAGGGCGGACGATGCGGATCCCGCCGTTACGCTGCAGGCCCCTTTCATCCATCCAGGCGATATGGATATGCCGACGGCAAAGGCGATGGGCCTGACATACTGGGCGGACGTGGATGACCAGCCTTTATCGTCTCTGGCCAAGCCGCATCGCGGCGGCGATCAGGTGGCGGAGTGGCTGGTATCGTCCGTTTCCGAGGTTCTGGATACGAATGAAGAAAAATATTCAGACCATCTTCAGCAACTGGAAGAAATCATGGATAAGACGGCCGTGGCTTCGTACAACCGTTTTATGCAGGAAAGCCGCATATATTCCCGCATGTCGATGGGGAAATACCATATTCATGCTTTTGTCGAAGAGAAGCCGTTCCTCTTGAACAAGGGGGTCATAGAGGGCCGTTATCGCTGGCTGTACGACGTTCCCGCGACGATAACCTTTATCAAGGAAGATGTTAAGGATTATCAGGACAGCTCCGACACGTCGAACTTCAGGCTTCTGGTGCGCATGCAGGTAGGGCGGATACAGGACGCGGAAACTGCGGAGAAAGAAAAGACCGCCGATGAAAACGAATCCGGCGAAGGGTTGAAAATCGAAACCTGGGAAGTTCTCCAGAATAAGGAAGTCGCATTGAAAAAAAGATGAAATGGATCCTCCGGACTTGTTCCCCGGCATGGGATAAGTTATACACGGCGTGAACTTGATGGAGGGTGAAATGGCGGAAGCCGGTGTCAAGACGGTTCAGGCAAGCAATGACGATGAGGCGAAAAGTTCCGGCGGCGTGTCCGGACAGCGGTTGCGTTCGTATCTGGAAAGGGTGGAGCGCCTTGAGGAAGAGAAATCCGGCTTGGCCGATGACATCAAGGATATTTATGCCGAGGCCAAGGCTTTCGGGTTCGACACCAAAACGCTGCGGAACATTGTCAAACTTCGCAAAATGGATGTCGAAAAGCGCCGCGAGGCGGATGAGCTCCTCGAATTGTACAAAGCCGCTATCGGTATGGAGTAAGAGTTGATGGGATCGGCTGAACCCGGCCGGTTTTTTTCATGATCCTCCTGTTTTCTTCAATCAGAGCCAATATGCGGCAGAACATTGCAGCGCTGCTGTCTCTGGGCGCTTTCATGGCGGCGGCGGCGTTCAACGGGACCAGCGACCCCCTGATGGCGGTTTTTATGCCGCTTTTATGTCTGGCCGCGGGCCTTTTGTTGTGGCCGGGAATCGGTAAAGGCTGGCGCGTTCCGGTATCCGGAGTTGTCGTATGTCTGGCTCTCTTCATTTTTTACCTGAGCGCGAATGTGCTCTGGTCGTCCGTGCCGTTTATGAGCCTGCTGTTCGCTCTTCTGTTCCTGACGTTCCCTCTGGTTTTTTTCGGAATCGTCCTTGCCCAGAACCCTTTGAAGACAGCCTATGCGACGGCCGTTGCGTTCGGGGCGGGGTGGGCCGGCCTTGCGCTCTGGGCGATTGCCCAGTTTTTCATCCTGCGGAATACGGAAGGCCATCGCATCAGCGGGCCGATGCTGGATCCCAACAACATGGCGGCATTGTTCAATATGGGGCTTTTGCCGGTGGCTGCCCTGTTTCTGGTTTCCCAAGGCAAACCTAAATTCATTTTAAGCGCGGTCCTTTATGCCATCATGCTGACGGGGCTTGCGGTGACGCAAAGCCGTGCCGGGTTTGCCATTGCTCTTTCCGGTCTCGTGCTTCTCGGTTTACTGGAGTGGAGATGTCTGCGGATATCCTGGAGAAAGCTGGCCTTATATATCGTGTTGCCGCTGGCGATCTACGTAGTGGTGAATATCAAAACGGACGCCAAGCTCACGCGCAGCTTTCAGGAAGTTGTATCCACCACATCCCCCAGCGTGGTCGACCGCATGACTTTGTGGCAGAGCGGGCTGCGCATGTTCGCGGATCATCCGTTCGGGACCATCGGCCTCGGCAATTTTTATTATTATTATCCGGCCTACCGGGGACAAAAGGATCTGAGCGACGGGTTTTTCGTCCATGCCGATCCGTTGCAGCTGGCTCTGGAAACAGGATTCCCGGCCTTCTTTCTGTTTTATGGTTTTCTGACCGCTGTTTTGTTACGGACAGTCGGCGCCGCTATGGCGCTGCCTTCGACAAGTCCGGCACGGGGCGCCTTGCTGGGAAGTTTTATAGGATTGCTGTCGCTCGCCCTGCATGCGCATGTCAATTATGACTTATATCTTCCAGGTATTCTGATCCCGGCAGGTGTTTTGCTGGCTGTCTGGTATCTGGCCTCTGAACAGGCTGCGGAATTCAATAAACGCAAGGTCATAAAAATTGAAAGCGGCCTGAAACCGGCCATACTGGGTATGGTTTTGATTGCTGGGCTGTCTGTGCTGGCTTTATGGCCTGTCCGCAACGGTCTTTCCTCATGGGCGTTGCAAAGGGCCGGAGATGCCGGGCGGGAAGACAATCTCGATGCTGCGCAAAAGCTGATCCTGATGGCGGCGCAGTTCGGCCCGGCCTGCAATTTTTCCGCTTATGAAATGCTGGCACGTCTGGAAATGGAACTGGCCAAGCGCAGCAGCGGCGGATCGCAGAAAAATCATCTCAGCCGCGGTATGGCCTATATCCGGAAGGCGCGTGCCTGCAATCCTGTTTTCGCTGTCTTCATGAATCTGGAAGCGCAGTTTTATTACATGGGCCGCGACAGCCTGTACCCGGACGGCGCGGCAAAGGCCACGGCTTTGCTGGAACAGGCGGTCAAGTCCAACCCTCTGGATATCGATGCGCGGGAGGGCTTGTCTCTGATGTACAAGGCGCAGGGCCGGTCCCAGGAAGCGCTTGCAGTCCTTGAAGAAGGGTTGAAATGGCCGCGGCCCAAGGGAGGCCCGGATCTGCATTACCTGTTGACCGTGGCCAAGGCCCGGCAGGAAACGGGTAACCAGCAGGGCCATGACGCGATCATGGATTTCGCGCGGCAAAAATCCCGTGAATACAATATGCCGATCGGTCAGTGAACCGTGGAGGTGCCGGGCAGGATGATGCCTTCGCGCAGCCGTGAACCGGAACCTGAAAGCGCTGCCACAATATTGAAGGCGCGCAGGGACCGGCTGCAGGCCTCGATGCCCGCCAGTTCAAGGTCCTGTAAAGTCATATGAAGGCGGCCTGCGGTGAGTTCGGCGCTCCATGCGCCGACGATATCGTCGTCGCTGGTTTGCCGGGTGGCCTGGATGTTGCGGTAAAGCGTGTTGATCGTCCGTATGGCGGCAGCGCCGCGCCCTTCGCTGATCGCCCGGCTGATGATCGCTTTCTTCAGCCGCAGGCGCTTTTCCTGATGGGTCTCTCCACCGTCCGCCATGCCGTCTCCCTTACAAGTATTGTCTCATAAGGGAAAGGGAAAATGCAATTTTTGTTAAGAAATAAAAGCTTGTGCCCTCATTAGGGCAAAGCCGGGGCTGTTACTGCCGGAGAGGGGATAGCTGGCTCAGTAGCAGGGATCATGGATAACAAACCACGATAGGTTTCCGAGACAACAAATGATGCAGCTTTGAAGCAGTCTGGTATGGGATTTCCAATATAAGGCGAAACAGTACTCCTGGCAGCGTCGCTCCACTGTGAAAGTGCACTATGCACCCTTCCTATTTCAAAGGGGCGTGAGGGATCGGATTCTATTTGGCTGTTCCATCCTTCAATTGCTGCACTGGAGCCATACAGGGCGATGGGTACAGCTACTGTTCCCAGTGCAGCCGCTAAAGTGGCCTTTCTAAAAAAATGGCGGCTCATTCCTGCGGATTTGGCCGTTTCGTTAACTGCCAGGGCAATCAATCTTCCCGCGCCCGCCAATATGAAAGGAACGCCAGAACCAGCCATGATAAGCGCAGGCGCGCTGTAATCTGAAGGCCCTTGGATCCAGCCGGCAATGCCAGCGCCCAATCCAAGAAGCGGCCCACAGACGCCCGAAAAAACTCCTTTCAGGCCAACCATTTTAGTCGCGCCCCATCCGACGGCGGCTGACGCGCCCAAAGCCAGAGCGGTCCATCCTGCATAGACGGCTTGGTTGAAAGCCAAAGTAGGCAGGGATGCAATATTGGGCACTGCAGAGCTGATCTGAGGCGAACAGCCATAACTGGCAGCCCCTAAAAGCGCAAGTGCGGCAGCTGAACCCAGAAGAAGCTTTTTATTAAAGCGGGGACGCTGGGTAGGCTCCAGAAAAATTACGGAATCTATATCCCCTGTATCTGCAACGCCGTTCCCAGGATCTGCAGAATCAGGTTCTGCATGATTGGGAGAAGGGGCTGTGTGGACGTTTGTGCCAGTCATATCAAACTTTGCGTTTATGGATATGTTTTATTAACATAATTTAATTATAAGGTCAAACAAAATAGCTCCTTAGTTTTTTTCCCGGCGTTCAATTAATTCCCCAACTATCCCCGGATCCGCCAGAGTCGACGTATCCCCCAGATTATCCGTCTCGTTCGCTGCGATTTTCCTCAGAATCCGCCGCATGATCTTGCCGGAGCGGGTTTTGGGCAGGCCAGAGGTCCACTGGATCGCGTCCGGGGTCGCGATCGGACCGATGATCCGGCGCACGGTCTGGACGATCGCCTTCTTCGTCACGTCGTCCGCCGCTGCGCCGTCTTTCAGGATGACATAGGCATAGATCCCCTGGCCCTTGATGTCGTGCGGGAAGCCGACCACGGCGGATTCGGCGACACCGGGATGGGTGTTGATCGCGCTTTCGATTTCCGCCGTCCCGAGGCGGTGGCCGGACACGTTGATCACGTCGTCGACCCGTCCCGTGATCCAGTAATAGCCGTCCTCGTCGCGGCGGCAGCCGTCGCCGGTGAAATACAGGCCTGGATAGGTACTGAAATAAGTTTCCTCGAACCGTTTGTGGTCCTTGTAGACGGTCCGCATCTGCCCCGGCCAGGATCGCGCGATGCACAGATTGCCCTCGCATGCGCCATCCAGCGTTTTTCCTTCGGCATCGACGATCACCGGCATAACGCCGAAAAAGGGCTTGGTGGCAGAGCCGGGCTTCGCAGGAATAGCGCCGGGCAGGGGCGTGATCATATGGCCGCCGGTTTCCGTCTGCCACCACGTATCGACGACGGGGCAGCGGCCTTCGCCAACCACGTCATGATACCACAGCCACGCCTCGCTGTTGATCGGCTCGCCCACCGAGCCGAGGATACGGAGGGATTTGCGACTGGTTTTCCTGACGTGTTCGTCGCCTTCGCGGAGCAGGGCGCGAATGGCCGTTGGCGCGGTATAGAAGATATTGACCCTGTGCTTGTCCACCACCTGCCAGAACCGGCCGGGGTCGGGATAGTTTGGTACGCCCTCGAAAATAAGCGACGTCGCGCCGTTCGCCAGCGGGCCGTAAACGATATAGGAATGCCCTGTCACCCAGCCGACATCGGCGGTGCACCAGTAGACCTCGCCCTCCCGGTAATCAAACACCCATTCATGCGTCAGGCCGGCATAGACCAGATAGCCGCCCGTCGTATGCAGCACGCCCTTGGGCTTCCCCGTGGAGCCGGAGGTGTAAAGGATGAACAGCGGATCCTCGGCGCTCATGGGCTCGCAGGGGCAGTCCGCGCTCTGGTTGTCCACCAGTTCGTGCCACCAGATATCCCGGCCTTCTGTCCAATTGGTCATGCCGCCCGTGCGTTTCAGCACCAGAACGGTCTTAACGTCCGGACAGCTCTTGAGCGCCTCGTCGGCATTGGCCTTCAGCGGGATTTTCCTGCCGCCGCGCAGGCCCTCATCCGCCGTGATCAGGATCGTCGATTCGCAATCGAGAATGCGGTCGCGCAAGGAGTCCGGTGAAAACCCGCCGAACACCACCGAATGCACCGCGCCGATCCTTGCACAGGCCAGCATGGCATAAACGGCCTCCGGCACCATCGGCATATAGATCGTGACACGGTCGCCTTTTTGAACGTCGCGGCTTTTCAGCGCGTTGGCGAGGCGGCAGACCTGTTCGTGCAGTTCCTGATACGAAATATGGCGCGCTTCGCTTGGGTCGTCGCCTTCCCAGATCAGCGCAGTCTGGTTGGCGCGCTTGTCCAGATGCCGGTCGACACAGTTATGGCAGGCGTTCAGGACGCCATCCTTATACCATTGGATCGACACAGGCCGTTCGAACGTGGCGTTCATGATCGCGGACGGTTTTTTGATCCAGTCCAGCCTATCCGCCCGTTCGCGCCAGAATGCGTCCGGATCGTCGATGGATTGCCGGTACAGCGTTTCATAGCGCGCCGCGTCGATCTGCGCGCCGGGGATCACATCGTAGAGTTTCTGTTCGGTCATGGCCTGTGTTCCTTAGCTTTCTCCTCCCTCTCCCAACGGGAGAGGGCCGGGGTGAGGGGATTTTAAAGCCGGGCGAAGCCCGTCCATTAATATATGGATGGACAGGCCTCCGGCCTGATTTTTTTGTCCCCTTACCCAGCCCTCTCCCGTTGGGAGAGGGTTCTTAAATCGCATCCCATTGAATTGTGCCGCGCCTGTGCGCTTCCAGGTAGTCGTTCGCCTTCCTGAAATGCCCGCAGCCGAAGAAGCCGCGATGGGCGGAAAGGGGCGAGGGATGCACCGATTGCAGCACCAGATGTTTCTTCCGGTCGATGAACGCGCCCTTCTTCTGCGCGTAGGATCCCCACAGCATGAACACCACATGTTCCAGCCGGTCGTTGACGGCGTGGATGACGGCGTCGGTGAAGTTTTCCCAGCCCTTGTTCTGGTGTGATCCGGCCTCCGCCTGCCGCACGGTCAGCGTGGCGTTCAGCAGCAGCACGCCCTGTTTCGCCCAGCCGGTCAGGTCGCCATGCTGCGGCATTTTGATGCCGCAGCTATCCTCGATCTCCTTATAGATATTGATGAGGCTCGGCGGATTGCGGACGCCCTTGCGCACGGAGAAGCACAGGCCGTGCGCCTGTCCCGGCCCGTGATACGGATCCTGCCCGATGATGACGGCGCGGATGTCGTTGAAGCGGGTAGTGTCCAGGGCCGCGAAGATCTCCTTGCCGGGCGGGTACACGATTTTCCCGGCTGATTTTTCCTGCAGAAGGAAGCTTTTCAGATTCTGCATATAGGGGCGTGTGAATTCCGGCTCCAGAATGTCGAGCCAGTCTTTTTCCAGCTTGATGGCGGTGTTGCTCATGTTTCGCTCATGGACAGGACGGTTTTCCATTCCGCCTCCGTCACCGGCTGGACGGAGAGGCGGGAGTTGCGGATCAGGGCCATGCCGGACAGGGCGGGGTTTACCTTGATTTCCGCCAGCGTGACCGGGCGTTTCAGGGGCTTGCTGGCCTTCACGTCCACCATGACGAATTTGCCTTTTTCGTCGGTCGGGTCGGGGTAAGCCTCGCGCACGATCTCGACGATGCCGACGATCTCCTTGCCTTCGTTGGAATGGTAGAAGAAGCCGAGATCGCCCTTCCGCATGGCTTTCAGATTGTTCGCCGCCTGGTGATTGCGCACCCCGTTCCAGGACTCGACGCCCTTTTTCACCTGCTGGTCCCAGGACCAGGAATCGGGTTCGGATTTGAGGAGCCATTTGGCCATAAGCGTAAATTTCTGGTAATATGCGGAACTAACTTCTATATACTATGTTTTTCGAAGAGAGATAACAGGCAATTGGAGGCAGTCCATGGGTCTTGTATATGTATTTTCACGGTGTGTGAAACCTGTCGCAGCATCGCTGATGGTTGCCGTTAGTTTAGCAGGTTGCGCTTCCAGGCAGGATCAGATCGTGGCTGCTTATAACGATGCCAAGGCAACATCCGCGCGTATGAACGGTGCCATGCCGGTGTCACGTGATGTTTGCAAAACTGCTGATGCTTTGGAAGCGCAGGATGCAAGACAGCGAGGCAGGGGTACAGGCTGGGGGCTATTAGGTGGCTTAGGCGCAGGGTTTTTAACTGCTTTGTTTACACGTAACCCTGCAGCAATAGGGCTGGCTGCTACAGGTGGCGCCGCAGGAGGTTATGCTGCAGGACGCAATGACCGTGATCTTACAGCAGAAGAGGCGCGCGGACAGTGCGCTTATTACCTCGAAAGAACCGGTAAGCTTGGAGCTAGCCCCAGAGTTCATGATTATGATGCTGGGCCTTATCGTGATGATGGCAGTCAGCCGGGCTTCTGATTAACCCCCTTCTCCCCGTTTCAGCGGCCGGTCCATCATGCCTTCGATCACTGAATCAAGGCTTGCGCCTTGGTTCAGGCATTTGTTGACCGCTTCGCACACAGGCATATCCACGGCCTGTTTTTTCGCCATCACGGACAAGGCCTGCGCGGTATAAACGCCTTCGGTCACCGATTTGCGTTCGCCCAGAATATCCTCCAGTGAACGGCCCTGGCCCAGCTGCATCCCCAGTGAAAAATTGCGCGACTGCATCGAGGAGCATGTGAGGATCAAATCACCCACGCCGCACATCCCCATCAAGGTCTCGCGCTTCGCGCCCATGGCGGCGGCGAGGCGGGCCATTTCGGCGAGGCCGCGCGTGATCAGGGCGGCTCGCGCGCTTTCCCCCAGTTTTCTGCCCGCCACGATTCCGGCGGCGATGGCGATCACGTTCTTGACCGCGCCGCCGATCTGCGCACCCAGAATGTCGTCCGTGACATAGGGGCGGATCAGGCGGCTGGCCACCGCGTCCCGAATGCGTTCCGCCGCTTCCTTGTCGGCGCAGGCGATCGTGACCGCGCTGGGCAGGCCGCCCGCGATTTCGGACGCGAAGGTCGGGCCGGTCAGCACGGCGACGGTCGCGCCCGGCGCTTCCTCCGCCGCCACCTGGCTCAGCAGCAGGCCGGATTTCATCTCGATCCCCTTCGCGCAGATCACGGCGGGCTTGCCGTCCGCCAGCTGGCTTTTCAGGCTGGCGAGGGTGGGCCGCACATATTGTGCGGGCGTGACGATCAGATAGAGATCGGCGTCGCCCGTGCCCGACAGGCTGCCCGTCGCCGTGATGGACGGATGCAACGGAATGCCGGGCAGGAAAGGCGTGTTCTCGTGTTTCACGTTGATCGACTCGACCACCTCCGGCTCGCGCGCCCACAGGACGATCTTGCGTTCGCCGTCCGCCATGGTCTGGGCCAGGGCTGTGCCCCAGGCGCCCGCGCCGATCACTGCGATTGTGGTCATATGTTTTCAGTCCCTTACGCTGTAGGCCCCTCACCCGAAACGCCAGAAGAGGGTGTTTCGACCTCTCCCGGGGGAGAGGTAAAGTAAATTCCCGCCATGGCCCTCCTTCTTACCTCTCCCTATAGGAGAGGTCAAACCACCCCTTGGCGGTTTGGGTGAGGGCCAGCTAAGAATACAATCACGAAACCTGCCGGTTCCGTTCTTCCTCCAGCGGCCAGCGCGGGCGGGCGGGCATATTGAGCGGATCGGTCAGGCCGAGGCGCAGGCGCTCTATCCCTGCCCAGGCCACCATCGCGGCGTTGTCGCCGCACAGGGCGACGGGCGGAGCATGAAAAGCCATGCCGTGACCGGCGGCCAATGCCTCAAGCGCGGCGCGGATCGCGCGGTTGGCGGCAACGCCGCCCGAGACGACAAGGGCATGACCAGAGCCATATGTTTCCTTAAACAGATCGACGGCCTTGGCGCAGCGTTCCGCCACGGTTTCGGCGGCGGCGGCCTGCAGCGCGAAAGAAAGGTCAGCCACGTCCCGGATCGCCAGCGTTTCACCCTCCAGCCGTTCGGCATGCGTCCGCACGGCGGTCTTCAGGCCGGAAAAGGAAAAGACGGGATCGTGCCGCCCTGCCATCGGGCGCGGCAGAGGAAACCGCGCCAGCGCCGCCGCGCCATCCGCGCAGCGTTCCGCCATTTTCTCGATCTGCGGCCCGCCCGGATGCGGCAGACCCATCAGCTTCCCCGCCTTGTCGAAACATTCGCCCAGCGCGTCGTCCAGCGTGCCGCCCAGCAGCCGGTAACGGCCAACCCCTTCGGCGGCCAGCACCTGCGTATGCCCGCCCGAAACGAGAAGAAGGAGATAGGGGAAAGCCACGTCGTTCGTCAGCCGGGGCGTCAGGGCGTGGGCCTCCAGATGGTTGACGCCGATAAAGGGCTTCTTCAACGCGGCGGCCATGGCTTTGGCGGCCATCATGCCTACCATGACGCCGCCGATCAGGCCCGGCCCGCAGGTCGCGGCGATGCCGTCGAGATCCTGAAAGCCGATCCCGGCCTGTTCGACCGCTGCGCCGATCAGCCGGTCCAGGTGCCGGACATGCGACCGCGCCGCGATTTCCGGCACGACGCCGCCAAAGGCCTTGTGCTCGCTGAACTGGCTCAGCAGCAGATTCGAAAGGATCGCGCGTTCGCCGGAAACAACGGCGGCTGCGGTCTCGTCGCAGCTGGTTTCGATGCCGAGGACCAGTTGCGAGCCGTGAGTCGTGAGTCGTGAGTAATGAGCCATATCGCACCTTACAACTCGCAACTCACGACTCGCAACTCACGACTAACGGTGCTAAAAGCCGCTGGATGAAACGAAGGATCAGGATAGGGACGCGGGGGTCGAAGCTGGCGCTGGTGCAGACCGGCCTGGTGGCGGACGCCCTGCGGTCCGCGCATCCGGATATCGACATCGATATCGTGCGCATCACCACATCCGGCGACTGGCGGCCCGCCGAGGGCGAGACGCGCCTGTCCGAGGCGGCGGGCGGAAAGGGGCAGTTCGCGCGGGAAATCGAACTGGCGCTGCTGAAAAACGAAATCGATTGCGGCGTTCATTCCATGAAGGACATGCCGTCCTTTCTTCCCAATGGGTTGACGATCGATCATATGCTGCCGCGCGAGGATGCGCGCGACGCGTTCCTGGCGAATGGCTGCCGCTCGATCAGGGAATTGAAGCACGGCGCCGTTATCGGCACCTCATCGTTGCGGCGGCAGGCCTTCATCCTTGCAAAGCGTCCTGATCTCAAGGTGTTGCCGTTGCGAGGAAACGTGCCGACCCGGATTGAAAAGCTGCGGGCGGGGCAGGT
>JBDHTS010000028.1:0-25999 GCA_039808845.1 Alphaproteobacteria bacterium
GAACATATCCTGGCGCGTTTGGGGCAGGGGAACTTCGTCTTCAATCTGAGTCATGGCGTGCAGAAGGAAACCCCGCCCGAACATGTCGCGCGTCTCGCCGAACTGGTCCGCGGCTGGCAGACATGAGTGTTTCGCGGACAGCCATTATCCTGCTTAATCTCGGAGGGCCGGATAGTCGGGAGGCGGTGAAACCCTTCCTGAAAAATTTCTTTATGGACCCGAACATTATCGCTCTGCCATGGCCTTTAAGGAAATTTATCTCCACACTGATCGCCCGACGGAGAAGCTGGCGGGAAGCAGCAGATAGCTACAGCCTGCTGGGCTGGAAATCACCCCTGCTTGACAATACCAAGGCACAGGCAGAGGCACTTGAAAGTTTGCTTAATCGGAATGACCAAGGCGAATACAGATGTTTCGTCTGCATGCGTTACTGGCATCCGAGAGCAGAAGAAATCGCCCGGCAGGTTGCTCTTTATGCTCCATCACGTATCGTCCTGCTGCCCCTTTACCCACAATATTCCACCGCGACAACACGATCCTCCTTTCAGGACTGGAACAGAGCGGCCGGGAAATCGGGATTGACGCAACCTGTTTCGGCATTTTGTTGCTATCCGCTGCAGGAAGGATTTGTTGCGGCATCGGCGCAACGGGTTGGTATAGCCTATGACGAGGCGCAAGCTTTTGCCCAGGCGCATAACTTGCGCCCGCCGCGCATTCTGTTTTCAGCACATGGCTTGCCGGAAAAAACCATACAAGGCGGCGACCCCTATCAATGGCAATGCGAGCAGACGGCGGCGGCCATAGCAAAACGTATGGATATCGGTAACCTCGACTGGCGTATCTGTTACCAGAGCAGGGTAGGGCCGCTCCAATGGATCGGGCCCAGTACGATCGAGGCCATCGAACAGGCCGCCCGCGACAAGGCGCCTGTTGTGATCTATCCGCACGCCTTTGTCAGTGAACATGTCGAGACACTGGTGGAGATCGGCATGGAGTACCGCCATCTGGCGGAACAACGCGGCGTACCTTACTTTACATGCGTGCCGACTGTCGGAACGGACCCGTTATTCATTGAAGGCCTGGCGGATCTGATCCGTTCGGCGAAGCCGGAATCTGGCAGGACAGCCAGGCCAATCTGTCCGCCGAACCGTGCTAAATGCTGTCTGAGAACGAGAGAATTTTCATCTTGGCTGGATGTCAGGGCGGGTTGAAGGAGGATGCGATGTCTGAATGGTTGATGATGCATTACAACTGGCTGCGTGCGGGGCATATCATCGCGGTGATGGCATGGATGGCCGGATTGCTGTATCTGCCGCGGCTTTTCGTTTATCACGCCGATGCAGCCAAGGGATCGGAGCTTTCGGAAACGCTGAAGGTCATGGAAATGCGGCTGTTGCGGATCATCATGAATCCAGCCATGGGCGCGGCCTGGCTGTTCGGGCTTTCGATGCTGTTCGCCAATCCGGCGCTGATGGAGAGAGGCTGGATGCATGTTAAAATTCTGGGCGTTATCCTGATGACCGCGCTCCATATGGCGTTCAGCCGCTGGCGCAAAACCTTTGCGGTGGACGTGAACGTCCGCCCGGCGCGGTTTTACCGCATCTGGAACGAAGTGCCGGCGATCCTGATGATCATCGTGGTTATTATGGCCGTAACCGAACCCTTCCATTGATTTACATAATTGTAAATCGATTCTCCGTACGCTTCATCAGATAAAAGATTGACTCAACCAGGCCGATTGGCTATATAGCTCTTGTCTTTTAAAAACTCCTTGAATTTCGGGAATGAAAATGCGGTCAGTCGAGCCGCGGAGTTTGTGAACGGAAACCGTTCGAAAAAGGCGCATGAACCCCTTCATTTCACGGAACCTGATCGAGCGTGTCTCCTGATCCTTTCCCACCCTTCACTTCATAAAAAACGGCCATTGCATGAATCTTCAGGAATTAAAAGTACGGTCGCCGGCTGAATTGCTGGCTTTCGCGGAAGAACTGGGCATCGAAAACTGCGGCACCATGCGCAAGCAGGACATGATGTTCGCCATCCTGAAGCAGCTGGCCGACCAGTCGGTGCCGATTTCAGGCACGGGGGTACTGGAAGTTCTGCAGGACGGATTCGGTTTCCTGCGCAGCCCGGAAGAGAACTATTTGCCCGGGCCGGATGATATTTATGTCTCGCCCAGCCAGGTCCGGCGCTTTGGTTTGCGTACGGGCGATATCGTCGAAGGAGAGATCCGGGCACCCAAGGACAGCGAGCGTTATTTCGCCCTTTTAAAAGTCGGATCCATCAACGGCGAGCCGCCGGAAAAGATCCGCCACCGCATCAATTTCGACAACCTGACGCCTCTCTATCCTGACCGCAAGATCAAGCTGGAGCTGAACGATCCGACGAAAAAGGCGATGACCCAGCGGATCATCGAACTGGTCTCCCCGCTGGGCTTCGGCCAGCGTGCCCTGATCGTCGCGCCGCCACGCACCGGCAAAACGGTCATGATGCAGGATATCGCCCATTCCATCGCAGCCAACCATCCCGAAGCCTATCTGATCGTCCTCCTGATCGATGAGCGTCCCGAGGAAGTGACCGACATGGCGCGTTCAGTGCGCGGGGAAGTCATTTCCTCCACCTTCGATGAGCCTGCCACACGCCACGTGCAGGTTGCGGAAATGGTGATGGAGAAGGCGAAGCGCCTGGTCGAACACAAGCGCGATGTCATCATCCTGCTGGATTCCATTACGCGCCTGGCGCGGGCGTACAACACCGTCGTGCCATCTTCGGGCAAGGTGCTGACAGGCGGTGTGGACGCCAATGCGCTGCAGCGCCCGAAACGTTTCTTCGGCGCGGCAAGGAATATCGAGCAAGGAGGATCCCTGACCATCATCGCCACGGCGCTGATCGAAACCGGCAGCCGGATGGATGAAGTGATCTTCGAGGAATTCAAGGGAACCGGCAACGCCGAGATCGTACTGGAGCGCAAAATCGCCGACAAGCGCGTCTTCCCATCCATCGACATCCAGAAATCCGGTACGCGGAAAGAAGAGATCCTGGTGGATCGCGGCGTTCTCAATAAAATGTGGATGCTGCGTCGTGTTCTCAGCCAGATGGGAACAGTGGACGCGGTCGAATTCCTGCTCGACAAGATGAAGGATACGAAATCGAACGACGATTTCTTCCAGCGGATGAATCAGTAAGAGCATCAGACCGGAATAAAAACAGGGGCCGCGAAGCCCCTGTTTTTTTTGTGATCCAGGCGCTCAATTCATGGCGGTCTGGTAATCCTTGATGATCAGTGTCGGCGGTGATTTGCTGTCACCGGTGTGCAAGTTGCCGACCGGACGCTGGGGTGCGTTGTCATACGCCGTCAGAATGCTGCGTACCGCGTCAACGAAACTGGAGGTCGTTTCGACCGGTTCCGGCAGAGCGTAATCCGACATGCCCGTCCAGTACAACTCGACACCAGCATGACGGCACCATTGCTCCAAAACGGTTTTGAGGTTTTCACCTTTGGCAGCATTCCAGGGGCGAACGGCCTGCAGTCCGACCGGTCCTTCATCCATCATGTCGGAGGAAGATGCAGGGGCAGACTCTGCCACAGGAGTGGGCGCCGGCTTTGCATCGGGCGCTTCGGCGATAACTGTTTCCTGGGCAGATTCCGGAGCCGATTCAACCGCTTGTTCGGGGGGGGCTGCCTCGCCTTTTTCACTGGCTTCCATGGATTGGGCGTCGGCTCCCTGTACCGTTTCGGGGGCGACGGAGGCGTCAGCGGTTTCTTCAGTTTTGACTTCACCGGGAGCGGCCTGTTCATTGGAAGGAGCCATAGAGTCTTCCGATGCGGCAGGTGCTTCGATTGTCGCGGGCTCCGTTACATCCGGCATTTGTTCGGTTGCGGGTTCAGCCTCGGCAACAACCGTCTCGGTTTTTGATTCCTCAACAGGTGCCGCTTCCGGCATGGGTGTGGGCGCTGCTTCAGTTTCGGCTGTTATGACCGCGGGACGTTCCGGTTTCTGGCGGCGGGGATAGGATTGTTCAGGTTCGGAGGATGTTTCTGCATGTTGCGTCCCAGCATAGACGTAAGTCGATTGTTCCTCCGGGGACGGCTCTGCCGCGACTGGTGCCGGCGCGGGAGATACGACAGTTTCAGCAATAGCGGGTTTCATCTCTTCAGGAACCGGTGTATGGACTGGCTCTGAAGCCATGGCAGGCGCCAGGGATACGGCGGAAGGCACGGACGGAGTTGCGATGTTCTGTCCCGCAGCTGGAGCCGTCACTGCTTCCGAAATTTGTACGGGAAGCGGGGTTGCAGGAGCCGGCACCGGTGCCGGAGCGGCGGAAGATGCCGACGCTGCCGCAGCCATCGCGGGCGCTGCAACCGGTACAGCCGTTTCGGCGGCAGACTGGGCTGGCATGATACGGACCGTCCGGTCAACGATGGAAGCCTTCAGACCATAATTTCCCAGCGCCTGTTCAAGGACTTCCGCCCATGGGCGCCCCCCGTCCCAGTTGATCCGCAGACCCGGATTGACGCCCTGGTCAAACGAATACGCATAATCCGCCGGGATGATCTGGCTCATGGCCATGACAAGAGGCATATCGCGGCCAAAACCCGTGACAGGAACCGCCGCAGATACGGCGGGTGCAGGTGTTGCCGCCACAGGGACGGGTATAGGCGGCGCGGCCGATGGCTGGGCTGCAGGAGGAGTGACAAGAGGTGACGGGGCAACCGCCGGCTCGACCGCCGAAACCGTCGGCGCGGCAGCAACCGGAGCTGATGCGGTGGGCGAGACAGCCGTGGATGTCTCCGGCATCGCGCTCAAAGGCGCCTGTTCGACGGCGGTGGGCGGTACGGCGGGAGCTGGCGGCAAGGCATCGGCGGCCTGCGCCGTGGGTTGGCGCGGGGCCGGCTTCCATTCAAAGCCCGCGCGGGCGGCACCGGCGGGGATCGCGGCTGTGATAAGCAGACCCGCCATGATCGCGCGGGCTGTCTTGCCAGAAATATGTGCCATCTTTTTCTTCCTGTAATGGTTAGCTTCGCGCGCTTATTCGCCAAAGCGAGGATTTTTCCGCACATTAAAGCTCCTGCTGTAAAATGACAAGCATCCTTGCGAAACAGAAGAGCTACGGGGATAGGAAGTTTTTATCCGTAATCGATGTTACGGCGGTGGCGGTAAACCAGCCATCCCGGCCTTGAGTTGCCGATCAGCCAGACGCGCAGGGCTCGCAGCGCGGCGGGAAAGGTCAGGCCTTTTTTTTCCAGATATTTGAAGATCATCGTGATGATGATGGTCAGGATGATGGAGATAGGACGCAGATAAACCAGAAGAACCATGAACGGAAGGGCAGCCCGCGCGTCAAGGTTAAAAAAACGCACAGGGCGCATCGAATTGCGCCAGTGCCAGTTTGCTTTCTCGATCTGGGTATCTTCTGCGGCACCCATGGCGGCCCTCTGCTGGTGAAACGCAAACGCCTTTTAGTATATCGCATCCGGGCACCCCGGCGCCACAGATTTAACCGCTTGAGGTGCTGGAGGCCAGAAGCAGGTACCATCGGCGCTCGATGTGCCCGGCCTCGAAGGCCAGGCGCGCCGAATCCGCCATCGTGCGGCCATACAGAGGAATCAGGCGCTGCAGGTTCGCGCCCCATTCCTTGAAATCCATATCGAGGAGGCGTTCGCGCACGTCGCTTGGGAAAACCATCCATTCGCGGATACCCATGCGACCGCCGTTGACTTTCGGCACCAGCGCCTGGGTCACGATAAGGCGCACCGTTTCCATGAGGGCATAGGCGCGTTCCGCCCGTTCCCCGGCATCAAAGGTCGACACCATACGCTGGATCGTGGCGGCGACGCCCGTGGTGTGCGTGGTCGTATAGACGGTATGGCCTGTCTGCGCTGCTTCTATCGAAGCGGATATTGTTTCCCGGTCGCGGGATTCGCCGACCAGGATCACTTCGGGTTTCCGGCGCAGCGCGTTTCGCACACCACGCGCAAAGTCGGGAAGGTGCCTAGGTATTTCCGTCTGCGCCACCAGCGAACGCGGACTTTTGATCACATCGTACACGAATTCGATGGGTGCTTCATAGGTCAGCATTTTGCCGCAGCCATGCGGGCGTTCCAGCAGCATACGGTTTCCGGCGGCGAGCAAAGTGGTTTTCCCGGAACCTGTCGGACCGGTAACGATGATCAGGCCCTGACGCGGCGCCCAGGCGTTGATGATCTGTTCCTCGATATTGAGATCTTTCATCGTAGGCGGAGCGTTAGGCAGCACCCGCATTGTGACCTGGGATGCATCGCGGCCTTTGGACAAAATGGGCGTAATATTCACCCGGAACCGGATCCGGGTATATCTGTCCGGCCTGATTTCATAGGAAAGGTCGAGATCCGTTCCCGAAGCGAGGCGGGCCTGCGCTTCGGGGCCATAGATCCTGTGCAGGACCGCCGACATATCCGCCGCGTCCAGTGAACGATATGTGCCCGGGTACAGGACACCGTCGATTTCAAGATAAACGGGGCGGTCGGACTGGAAGGAAATATCCGACGTCTTTTTCTTAACTGCCCAAAGCAGGAAGGGATCAACGGAGTCCTCGTTGAAACGGCCCGGCTCATCAGGCCAGGTCTGGCCCTTGTTTTCCTTCCCTTTAAGAAGGCTTATCGGCTTGCGGGCTTCCATGTACGCGTCCCCGTATTGAGTTCCGGCATGCCGGTAATCCGGACCTCACGGTCGCCGACGCGCATCGTATTGCCGCCACCGGTCACGCCGCGGTCGGTTTGCGTGGCATAGGGGGGCGATACCATGCCCTGGGCCAGAAGCAGGCGGTAGCGAACCATGCCGCGGTAATCGGCGGTCAACTGGTTCAGATCATCCTGGAAGATTTCATCAGCCTGCTGGATGCCTTTTTCCCAGCCCAGGCGCACGCCCTTCACCCACTGCTCCCGCTCCTTTTCACCGGTAGGGCGAAGAATATCCGGCGGCGGCGTGACCTCGCCCCATTCGCGTTCCAGATAATTGCGCCAGTTGCGGGACGTGCTGACGATCCTGGCATTCTTGTTGATATTATAGATGCGGTCCGAAACAGCGGCGCCTGTTCCCGTTTTTTCGATGAGCAGGGCGTTGTCCTGCTCCGAAATGACAGGCGGTTCGATCATCAGGCCCGAAGGCGCCGCGATCAACAGGGTCCGGAAATCGAAAACCTTGTCCATGTAACCGGCGCGGGTTTCCATTTCCTTGCGGATATAATAGGTGCGCCAGGCAAGACCGCCGCGCGCGCCGTAGGACAGGGCAGCCTGCTTGACCGCGTCGTTACGGATGTTGATCGGCAGTACGGTGTCCTGAAGAGGCGGCGTCGTGCCTTCCTCGATATTTTCCAGCTCTTCGAGCGACGGCGGCGGCGGCGGATCCCCGGCATCGTTTTCGAGCGGATCGAGGTAATCAATGCCGGCCAGACCGGCATGGACGTTTTTAGCACCCGGCGTTGCATGGGCCGCGTCAATCGAACCCATCATGACCAGACCGGCCATCAGAGCGGCGAGGGGCAGTGAACGTGAAAAAAATGCCGTCACGAAGCGTCAGCCCCCCACGCCGGTCACAGGAGCGTAATGGATTTCGACCGTGCGCGACGCATCGTCGATGCGCAGGTCTGCGCGCACGCCCAGCTGCAGGCCGATGCTGCGCAGGACTTCGATCACCGGCTCGTTCTCGACGTTGACCGTCACGACAGCGGGAACCGGCGGCGGCGCGCCCACGATCTGGAAGCTGTAGCCTGCGCGGCCCGCCAGTTTGTTCGCGATGGGCTCGACAGGCCCGGTCCAGGACACGGTGATCGCGCGCTGCAGTTCCGGCGGTGCGTCGACAATCGGAGAAACGGCGACGCCCGGAGAGCGCGACTGTTCGACGGCGGCCAGAGTTTCAAGAGCGCTGGAAGCGCGGTCGGCGGCTTGAGCCATCATGAGGGAAACCCGATCCGGAGATGCGGCGATCTGGGGATCTCCCTTGACCGGAGCGCATGCGGCGCCCAAAGCCGTTACCATGAGAAGACCTGCTCGAAAGGCTTTTTTTGTCATACGATGCGAACCTTTAAAAAACGGCCAAGACGTTTGCACGAAGCCGACAAAATCACGTTTACCAAAATATCCTCCCCTTTCAAAGAGAACAATACGCTTGTTTACGCACAGGCCTTGTCCCCGGCCAGTTATGCACAGGAACCGTCGCTTTAACGGCTTTCAACCGGCGCAAGCTGGTACCGTGCAATCCGTTCCACGACCTTGCTTTTATAGCTGTGTCCATAAAGAGGCGTACGTGAATGGTAGTGGGCGATCGCCTGGGCGATATTGCCGGATTCATCCAGATGCTGGCGCAGGATCCATGCCGCGACGCCGACATTCGTGCACGCATCGTCGCGCACAAGGCGGCGCGCCGTTTCCGTGGAGACGCCCCAGCGGCGCGACAGTTCGGGAATCCATATCGTATTGATCTGCATCGGACCCAGATCGGCCGAACCGTTTTTATTGCCGACTTCCTGGCCCAGTTTCCCTGCCTCGATCTGATAAATACCCATCAGAGCGGCAGGAGGCACCTTGTAAGTGTTGGCCGCCAGAAAAACGCAGGCCGCTATCATGCGCGCCGCAATGATCATGTCCCCGCCGCTCCCGCCTTCATGGCGGATAAAATTATTTTCGGTAACGGACAGGATATCATCACCCTGCCTCGCTGTCACTTTTTTCGGACGCGGAGGCCTTTTTGACGGAAGGCTTGAAAAAGGCCATGGGGTTCTGTGGTGCCGCCGGAGGTTTTTCCGGGATCGGCGTTGCCGTTTCGGTTTTCGCTTGTTTCGCGCCGCCATAGGAGGCCGTGTCCATGCGCCGGTTGGCAAGGCCAGCCCCCATGATTTCCAGCATGGCGGCGCGCTCCTCGAACAAATTCCAGAGAGGCTCCAGAGAAGGGGGATCGCCTGCGCGCCCCTCGTCATCGGAGGCCTGGAGGCGGGCCTTTTCGTTTTTGTGGCATTCCACATAGACAAACGCCAAAGCTTTTAACAGGCCAAGCTGCAGGCGTTTGGCCAGGCGTCCATCGGGTAGATCAGGGAACAGAACGCGCGACATCATCTCGGCACGGCCCAGCAGGCGGTCGCTGACTTCCCGTGCCAGCTTGCGATCGGGGCGTCCGAAGGAATAGGCGGCGATTTCCGTCACGGCGGGGACGATCGCCTGGATGTACTGCATTGTCACCTGGTCTTCATCGGCGGGGCCTGTGCCGGGTTCCAGGTTTTCGATCCGCATGGTCGTTTCCGCAGCCGGCACGAAACGGTCGGAAAATGTCAGAACGGCTTCGAGCGCCGGAAGCATGCGGCGGATCTCGCCTTCACCCGGCACAAGGCCGGACTGGCGGAACATCGAGGCAACCAGATGGCTGGACAGTGCCGCCAGCGCCAGGCGAGCCGAGTCCGATTCCTCATCCGTGGATTTCAGGCCGATATGTTCGGCAAGGGCGACTCCCAGCTGCACCGAGCGATTGACCAGCTCGGCCATGGTCGTTGCGATCTTGCCGGGCGTTTCCGCATTAACGGGGGACGCCGTGATGGCCGCCATCAGGGGTCCACCGAAGCTTTCCACCATCTTGGACTTGAACAAAGGACGCTGGGTCATCGACAGCCTGGTTTCCCTGTAACAATCCTGACTGTATAGCAGGACGGAACTGTTATGTCATCCCTTTCGTCGTAAGGCCCGGAAAAGCCTTTATTTTGAAGTCCCCAGATCGGCAATCAAGGCCGGAATGTCCTTGGCCGGACCTTGCAGGATCTTGATCTGGCCGGATTTCGACCTGTAGACCGTGGTCGGGGTGGCTGTCAGCTTCCAGGACTGCATGATCGACAGGTTTTTCTGCACGCCCTGGTCATTGACGCCGGGGGATACGGGAAGCGCTTTTTCATCGCCGTCCAGATGGCGGAAGAACAATTCCTGCGGGTTCGGCGCGGCGAGGAGCACCGCCGCCTGGGTCACCGTTTCGGGATGCAGGCCGACCGGGACGATCCGCACCTGAAGCAGGCTGTTGTTGATATAGTTGTCCCGCAACTGCCCCAGAAATTTTTTGCAATAGGGGCATTCCGGATCGATGATCATGTAGATATACGGCGCATCCTTGCTGCCCAAGGGGATCCAGTTGCCTGTCCCCAGATCGCCGTAAAGCTGTTCGGAAGGGGTTTTGAACGCCTTGTCGACGGGAGGTTTTCCGGTCGCGCCATCCGTGCCGGGCTTCACGCCGCCCGCAAGATAATCGAGAACGTCCGCACCGCTTTCCTTCTGCAGCTTCTGGACCTGGCGCAGGGTGATGACCTTTCCATTCTTATCGAACTGAAGGCCCAGGACAAAGGATTCCTGATCCGGGGTTACATAGAAATACTGTTCCTGACCGTTCTGGATGGCGATCCAGCCGTCGAGCCCGCCCTCGCGCCCGAGATAGCGCATCTGGGCGCCCTGACCGGCCAAAGTCTGCAACGGGGCGGGAAGCGGCGGATCCTTGCTTTCGGCATGAGCCGGAACAGCAAGAAAAAAGGACAGGGCAAGAACAGTCATAAGGCGTTTCATATCGCGTCTCCGAAAAGCGGCAGAAAATTTAAGCACGAATGGGCGGAAATGAACATGAATATATTTTTTGGAACACGGCTGTGCTAGGTAAAGACAGGCCTTCGCCGGTAAAAGGAGAGCGCAGTCATGGAATTCCTGATCGTCCTAGCCGTCCTCGCGGCAGCCCTATTGTTCGTGATCATATTGTTCGTGATCATATTGTACAATCGCCTGGTGGCGTTGCGGCAGGGGCGCAAGAACGCGTTTTCGGATATCGATGTGCAGCTGAAGCAGCGTTACGACCTGATCCCCAATCTGGTGGAAAGCGTCAAGGGCTATGCCGCGCATGAGAAAGGCATTCTGGAGAACGTGACAGCCGCGCGTGCGCAAGTCGGCGGCACACAGGGCGCAACGGCGGAGCGGCTGGCCGCCGAAAATGTCCTCGGCGGCGCCCTTGGCCGCCTTCTGGCAGTCGCTGAAAATTATCCTGCATTGCAGGCCGACCAGAATTTCCGGCAATTGATGAGCGAACTGGCCGATATCGAAAACAAGATCGCCGCCGCCCGCCGTTTCTTCAACAGCGCGACCGCTGAATACAACACGACAGTGCAGCAATTTCCATCCAATATCATCGCCGGAATGTTCGGTTTCAGGGAAGAACCGTTCTTTGAAACCGATGAGGCGGAAAAGAAAGCGATGTCAGCGCCGCCGCAGGTCAAATTCAACTGACCTGTTCGTTGTGCGGCTTCTATCACGTTAGAGGGATACTGCTGCCATGACATATCCCGCGGGACTGCAGACCTATATCTGGAATAATAATTTACGTTGTCTGCTGCTGCTGGCGATCTATCCTTTCCTGCTTCTGGGGCTGGTCTGGGCCTGCGGCGCTGCAGTTGGCATGTTTTCCGGCGGCGGGTACGGCCAGCCGCCCTGGCCTGCGGCGCAAGCCTTCGGCAACCGGGTTGTCATCGAATACTGGCCTTTGGTCCTGACCGTTGTCGCTATCTGGTTTGCCGTCGCATATTTTTTCAATACCCGGATGATGCGCATGCTTTCCCATGCCCGGCCTGTTGCACGGCGGGAGGAGCCGGAGCTGTATAACCTTCTGGAGAACCTGTGCATATCCCGGGGACTGCGCATGCCAGGACTGGAAGTCATCGAGACGGATGCCCTGAATGCATATGCCAGCGGGATTGATGAGAAATCCTTCAGCATCACGGTCACGCGCGGCCTGATGCAGAGGCTGCAGAGGGATGAACTTGAGGCGGTTCTGGGGCATGAACTGACACACATCATCAATCGGGACGTACGCCTGCTGGTCATCTCGGTGATTTTCACCGGCATGCTGCGGTTTGCCGCCCAGATGATCTGGAGCAACATCCGTTACGGGCTTTATTACAGATCGCGGAGCCGCGACCGGGGCCGGGGCAACGCCATGCTTCTGATGCTGGTGATAGGCGTCATCCTCTGGGCGGGGTATATGGCGACCATGTTCACGCGGTTTGCCCTGTCACGGCGGCGGGAATACATGGCCGATGCGGGTTCGGTGCAGCTGACCCGCAATCCTGAGGGCATGATCCGCGCCCTCCAGCGCCTGCAGGGCCACGACCGCATTCCGGGAATTCCCGAGGACGTGGCCCTGATGTGCACGGCCAACAGCAGCCGGTTTATGGGGCTGTTCGCCACGCATCCTCCGCTGGAAGACCGGATCCGGGCCATCGCCGCGCTGACGGGCGCGAGAATTCCGCAGGAAACCGCCGATTTTCGCAATCCATGGGCCTGAAAATAAAGTCCGATTATGGTTGGAAGACCGGGGAGATCGGACTATAATATTAATGAGGCTTTAAAAGCCCGTTGTTTTGAGAAAGGAAGACCCGACAATGCAACCCGAAAGAATGCAGCCCACCGTCCAGTCCCGCGCCGCGAGCTACGATGCCGGATTGCGGGCGCATATGCAGCAGATTTACAACCGCATGATCGCGGGCGTTCTGACGACCGCGCTGGTCGCTTATGGCGTCTCCGCCTCGCCGGAGCTGATGAAGTTTTTCCTGGGCGGACCGCAGGCCTATGTCGTAATGTTTGCGCCGCTGGCGGTTCTGTGGTTCGGTTTCCGCCCCACTATGCCTGCCGCGAAACTGGCCGTATCGTTCTTCGCCATCGCCGTGCTTTACGGCATCAGCTTCTCTGCGATCGCCTTCGCCTTTACCGGTGAAAGCATCGCGCGCGCCTTCTTTATCGCGGTCGCCATGTTCGCGGGACTGAGCGTCTTCGGCTACACATCAAAGAAGAATCTGGATGGGCTGGGCTCTTTCGCCATCATGGGCGTGTGGGGCGTGTTCATTCTGGCCATCGTCAACCTGTTCGTCGGTTCCTCGCTATTGCAGAATGTGATCTGCGGCATCAGCATCATCGCCTTTGCGGGCGTGACGGCCTGGCAGACCCAGGCGATGAAACAGATGTACAATGCAAACTACGGAACGGAAAACAACAGCCGTTCGGCATGGTTTTCGGCGCTGAACCTTTACATTGCCTTTATCGCGCTGTTCCAGAATATCCTGCAGCTTCTGAACAATCGCTAGGGCTTTCTTGGAAAGCTGGCCGTAAAAAAGCCCGCTTCTGCGGGCTTTTTTATTGCTCGTCTGCGAAAATTGGTGGCCCTGGAATAAAATTCCGTAAGATAACGAACATACGTCTGTCTGAAGCCTGCCTTTCATATTCCGTTTGGAAGACGTTCTACCTATGATGGATAAGAAAGACGCCGCTATGAAGGTTGAAAACGTATGTCTGTTTCCCGAAGCAGAAAAATCATCCTGGCCGAAACATCCGTCCTTCTGGCGGAGGAATACAGGGCAGTTCTGGCCAGAACGCGCCACGACATCATCGTGACGGCGGCGGTGCCGGAAACGCTCGATATCTGCCGCAACGATCCGCCGCCAGACCTGTTGATCCTCGACCTGGGTGCGGAAGGCCTCAATGTCATGCAGGATCTGGGGAAAGACCGGCGCCTGCCGCCCACCATCGTCATGACGGGCAACGCGTCGGTCAACACGGCGGTTCGGGCGATGCAGCTGGGCGCGAGCGATTTCCTGATCAAGCCCTTCGCGCCCGAACGCCTGTTGAACGCCGTTCAGGCGGAATTGCGGAAGGATCCAGTCAGGACCATGCCTGCCGGCATGGCGGGCATGCCGCCGGAATTTCAGACCACGGCGCCTCCGGCTCCGGCCCCGGAGAATGGCGCGGGGTTTATCGGCACGTCGCTGGCGATGCAGCAGGTCTATGAACAGATCGAACACGCGGCGCGCAGCCAGGCGACGGTTTTCATTACAGGAGAATCCGGCACCGGAAAGGAGCTCTGCGCCGAAGCCATTCACCGCCTGAGCCCCCGCGCGGGCAAAGCCTTCATTCCCATAAACTGTGCCGCCATCCCGCGCGACCTGATGGAATCCGAATTGTTCGGCCATGTGAAAGGGGCGTTCACCGGCGCGATCGCCGATCGCGACGGCGCGGCGACCTTAAGCGATGGCGGGACGCTGTTCCTGGACGAGATTGCCGAGATGGCATCGGACATGCAGACCAAGCTCCTGCGTTTTCTGCAGGACTTCACCTTCATGAAGGTCGGCGGCGGCAGGCTGGAGAAGACGGACACGCGCATCATCTGCGCCACGAATCGCGACCCGTTGGCCGAGGCGCGCGCCGGACGGTTCCGGGAGGATCTGTTCTACCGCCTTCACGTCCTGCCGATCTTCATGCCGCCGCTGCGGCTGCGCGGCAGCGACATCATCGATCTGGCGACAAGCCTGCTCCGCCGTTACGCGGAGCAGGAGGGCAAGCGTTTCGAAGGATTCACGGCCGATGCGGAACAGGCGTTATTGCGGTACTCCTGGCCGGGAAACATCCGGCAGCTTCAAAACGTTATGCGCCATATCGCGGTCATGCAGGATACCGGTTTCATCACGGCCCGGACCCTGCCGCCCGCCCTGCTGCACGACAGCGGCACGGTGACGGCCAGTAGCCTGTCCCCCGCCGCGCCCGCCCGGAACGGCGTCATCCGCCCCTTGGCCGAGGTGGAGCGGGAGGCTATCGAGCACGCCATCGCCCTGTATGGCGGGAATGTGGCCCATGCCGCGGCGGCGCTGGGCATCTCGCCCTCCACGATTTACCGCAAGAAAGCTGTCTGGGAGGGGGGCGAACCCCTGCCGATGGAGATAGAGGCGCCGGCAGCCTGGGCGGAGGGACGGCACCTGCAGAATTAACTCTTGAAAAACCATATATAACCGACTATTTTTCCTGCGCCGTCCATCACTTCAGGACAAAGGGCCCATAGCTCAGCTGGGAGAGCGCTTGCATGGCATGCAAGAGGTCGTCGGTTCGATCCCGATTGGGTCCACCAATTCCTTTTAAAGATCAGGTTGAAACGGTCAGCGCGCCGGAGGCCAGCATGTCGTCCGCGTCCAGGCCGCTTGTTCTGACCAGCAGGAAAACATCGGTGAAACCGTAAGCACCGTCATCGCCGTCGCGGTCGACGGACACCATCGTATTCTGGTTGTTGGTGACGACCGCCGTCAGCGCGACGAAATCGTTGATGTCGCTGGTCAGCGGATCATAGCCGACCAGGACGTTTTGCAGTTCGATGGAATCGCCCTGACTCAAGGTGAAGTCCTGCACCTTATCAGCATGGCCGTCGAAACTGTCGGCATCGATGACGAACGTATCGGCGCCGGTACCCCCTGTCATGCTGTTCGTGCCGGTGCCGCCATAGAGCGTATCGTTGCCATCGTCGGCAAACATCTGGTCGCTGCCCCCGCCGCCATGCAACTCGTCGTCATCGCCGCCGCCGGAGATCGTGTCGGTCTTGCCGCCGCCCCACAGGATGTCGTTGCCGGCGTTGCCTTGCAGAAGGTTGTCGCCGCCGCCGCCGAACAGCTGATCGTTGCCGTCGCCGCCATACAGGAAATCCTCGCCATCATTGCCGTAGATCCGGTCGTCGCCTGCATCGCCACGCAATTCATCTCGATCATTACCACCGGACATAAGGTCATTGCCTTCACCACCGCGGAGTACGTCTTCCCCGTTTTCGCCATAGACCGCGTCGTTACCCTTGCCGCCGAAAAGCCTGTCGCCGTCATCGCCGCCATGGATCACGTCGCCATGATCGCCGCCGTCAATGTAATCCTTGCCATTATCGCCATTGAGCGCGTCTTTGCCCGTACCGCCGTAGATGACATCGTCGCCGTCGCCGCCTTCGACGTCGTCATCGCCTGCACCGGCATAGACGACATCGCGTCCGCCGAGGCCGGAAATGACATCTGTGCCGCCCAGGCCATTGATCACATCGCCCAGATTAGTCGCGGTGATCGTCTCAAAAGCGGTGTTGATGCCGTTGAAGATATGCGGATTGCCGGTAAAATGGGCCGTAAACACATCGGAGGTATTGTTGTTCGTGTCCGTGTGGCCCGTCGCATTCGTGGCGGAACCGCTGAAAGTCAGCGTGTTGCCATCGGGCGAAAAGGCGGGCGCGATCGCCCAGCCATTGAAGCTTTCCCCGTTTTCGTTCACTGACAGCCGTGTCAACTCGCCCGTTTCCAGGTTTTTGGCGTACAGGCTTTCGATATTTTTCGGACCGCCGAAATTGGTGGACAGGCTGTTGAAGATGATGAAATTGCCGTCGGGAGAAAAGACGGGGCTGAAGCTGGACATGTTGCCCGCCGTTCCGCCCGTGGTGGAAGAAACCAGGGTGACCGTGCCCGTGACCAGATCCTTGAGGAAAATATTACCCCACACGCCGTTGACCGTGCCAGCAAGGTTCGTGGCCGTGCTGGCGAATGCGACCTTGGTGCCGTCTGGCGACAGCACGGGCTGCGAACTGAAGCTGTTGCCCTGCACGCCCGAGGCGTTGGAAGAGGCAAGGATGTAACCGCCATTCGCATCCTTCACATAGACGTCGAACGCGTTGTTGGTGTCGGTGGGGCCGAAATTCGTGGCCGCACTGGTGAAGGCAACGCGCGAACCGTCGAAGGAAATGCTGGGCGACGTGCTGAAGCTGTTGGCTGCCGTGCCGGGATAGGTGATTTGGCGCAAGATGCCGGTTTCCAGGTCTTTTACAAAAATATCGGTGGTGGTATTGCCGTCACGGCCGGCATTGCTGGCATTCGTCTGAAACACGACGCTGCGTCCATCGCCGGAAAAAGCGGGGGCCGTGCTGGCGCCGTTCAGCTGCGCGCCGCCGGTTTCCGTTGAAACGCGGGTCAGCGTTCCGGTGATCAGGTCCTTGACGAACACATCCTCACGGCCATTCGTGTCTCCGGCGACAAGATCGGACGCCACGCTGGTGAACAGGATTTTCGTGCCATCGGAAGAAAAGGTCGCGCCGCCGCTGCCGCCATTGCCGGAAACGCCCCCGGCCTGAGAGATCAGCGTTACGGCGCCGCCGGAAAGATTGCGCAGGAAAACATCACTGGCCCCGTTCGTATCGCTCACAGTGAAGCTGCTGGCATCGGATGTGAAAACAACAAGACGGCCGTCTGGCGAAAGGCTGGATGTATTGCTGCCGAGATTGCCCTGTACGCCGCTGCTGTTTTTGGAGACGATTTTAATGCCGGATAATTCAACTGCCATAAAAAATCTCCCGCGTTTCTAATAAATCCGGCCAACATATTATAGATTATAGGCCTGCCTGGATAGATCAGGAGAATCGCGCTGCAAAATATACCAAGGCGTTCGGCATAGCTTGGTCTTTCGGGGCCTTTCATGATAGACTGAAGATGTTGGTTGACCCGTGAGCCGAAGGAGTACGGTGCATGGAAAGCCCATTTACATTTCTTTCCACCGGTCCGCGCCATGCGGAACAAGCCGATACGCGATTGGGAATCCGCCGTGACGGCAGGGAGGGCAGCCGCCGACGGGAAAGCGGAGAGAAGCATAGCCAGGACAAACCGGATCCGCGCGAGGATGTAACGGCTGTTTCTCTGCAGGATCTCCTGGATTTTCTGAACGAACTGGCGATCATACCCGTACCCAGAAGCGAAAAAGCGAACGAAAACCTGCCTTTGCTGGATGGGTTGCCGCAATCTCCATCCGTAACCCCCGTTATGGCGCGGGCAAATACGGCCTACCGGACGGCATCACGTACAGGGCATACGCCTCTTTTTGATCCACCGGCGGAGAACGCTCTGCCCCCCGAAGACCGGCAGACTATTCTGGAGGTTCTCGATGATCTGCATGTTTTGCGCGACCGGGGCACAACCATGATAACGATCCGCCGGGCGGGTACATTTCTAGACAGCATCCGGAGAGCCGTCGCCGAAGCGCTCTCGGTGTAAATCCGTCAGATCTTCAAGCGATAGCCGTTGCCCTCTGTTACAAGAAAGTCAGGCGCCGACGGATCTTTTTCGATTTTTTGCCGCAGACGGTAAATATGCGTTTCCAGTGTATGTGTCTCCACCGTTGTGCGATAACCCCAGATATCCTGCAACAGAACGTTACGGTCTAGCGTACGGCCTTTCTCCTGATGCAGACGGGATAAAAGATCGCGCTCTTTTTCCGTCAAAATGGTGAAAGAGTCCGTCCGTCCGTCGGCCAGCGTCGAGTTGGATAGATCGAGTGTAAAAGGACCGAAGGCGATTGTCCCGCTCGCCGCACGGTTTTGATTGATCAGGCGATGCAGGGATAACAGAACCGCGCCTGCCCGGATTTTTGCGCCTGGGGACGGAGGCCTGACCATGACAGCGCGCATCCCGTTCTTTGCCAAGGCCTGAAATTTTTCTGCACCTTCGTCCGTCAGAACAAGCGTGGCATTTGTGGCATCAGGCTTGAATCCCGCAGCCCGCAGAACGTCCTGCAGCACGCGGGAGACAAGCGGGTCGGCAATCGACAGGGACACGCCGGGCAAGGAGGGAACAGTCATGGAAAATACTGTCTCTTATCGGCTGAAAATAAGCAAGATTTCCTCCATTTACGAATTATTCATATTTTTAAGGAGTTTACGATGTCATGGCACACGGCTTGCACCACTTCGCCTGAAAGGTTTCCCATTATGCTGGAAAGCAGCTTTCTTCCCATCCGTCCTGTCACAGGAACGGTTATGACGGCGGCATCCGCCGCGGCCAAGCCGCGACCGGTTTTCCGCATGGAAATAAGCGATGATGACAGGATCAACGGGTCAATTCCGGTATGGGACGACCGTGCAACCGCGGCGGAACGGGTGGCCGGCGAGCTGGCCACGGTGCGGGAGCAGGGGAATCCCCTCCCCGAGGGCGATGCCTATACCGGACGCCCCGCCCGCCCTGTCGAACCGCAGCCTTTCGGGTTTGGGGATCTGATCGATATGATCAATCCCCTGCAGCACGTGCCCCTGCTCGGCAATCTTTACCGTTTCGTGACCGGCGATGCGATCAAGCCGGTCGCCCGCGTGGTGGGTGATACGGTCTATGGCGGTCCGCTGGCGGCAGCGGCCGCGCTGGCCAATATCGCCCTTGAAGAAGAAACGGGACGGGATATCGCGGGCAATCTGCTGGCGTTTGCGGTGCCGGCCTCATCCGGCCTGGTTCAAACGGACGATTCGAATGCCATGCCTGCGAACGCCCTGGGGTTCGCGGGTGCGTCTGCCAGAGAAAAGCCTTTGCCTCAGATCCTGCCGCCGCCTTTGAAGCTGGCATCATTCTCTCCGTTTGAAATTTACTGATCGTGGCGTTTGCCGAACAATGCGCTGCCGATGCGGACATGAGTGGCCCCTAAGGCAATGGCTTTCGCGTAATCCATGCTCATCCCCATGCTGAGTTCCGGCAGACCATAGCGGTCGGCGAGTTTTTTCAGCAAAGCAAAATGCAGCGCGGGCGGTTCGTCCTGGGGCGGGATGCACATCAGGCCGCTGATGACGAGGGTTTTCCGGGAACAGTAATGAAGAAGAGCCGGCAGATCTTCAGGAGCGGTTCCCGATTTCTGAGATTCGTGTCCGGTATTGACCTGAATCATGCAGGGGAATTTCCGGCCTTGTTTCGTCATCGCGACGGTTACGGCATCCACAAGCTTCGGACGGTCAATGGTTTCGATGCAATCGAAAAGGGCGACGGCGTCGAAGGCCTTGTTCGTCTGTAACGGTCCGATCAGATGAAGACGGATATCGGGCCAGCGGGGTTTCAGAGATGTCCACCGGGCTAGGGCGTCCTGCACGCGGTTCTCGCCGAACAGGCGCTGGCCGGCCTCCAGCGCCTCAATCACCCGATTTTCCGGTTGCATCTTGCTGACAGCTACCAGGTGAACGGCATGTTTGCCGCGTCCCGCAGCAATGCTATGAGCCTCTATCTCCTGACGCAGGCGCGCCAGATTGCCACTGACCGGTTCCATGAAGTTGAAAATTATTCAAGATGTCCGGAAAAGCAAGAGGCGCGGTTTGCACCGCGCCTCAAGCCGTTCAAATCCAGCAAGGATTAGAAATTGATCTGCGTACCGAACAGGCCGTAGGTGGCATCGACATCGTCGTCGCCATCCACATCGCTGTTCACGTAGCCAACGGAGCCACGGAAGCTCATGCCCGGAGCGAAGGTGTAGATCACGCCGCCGCTGTAACGGTCGGTGTCCACATCGCCGCCGGCGACGCCGTCTTCAATTTCTTGGTTCAACCAGGAAGCGCCCAGCTTGAAGGGGCCGGTGGTGTAATCGCCACCGACAACCCAGGTGCGGGTGTCGTCATCATCCGAAGCCTGGTTGTTCTGGGTGTAGACCACGCCGAGGCCGAAAGCCGCGATGTTCAGATCAGCGCCCAAGTTCCATTCTTCGAAGTCGTCTTCAGCAGCTTCTTCTTCAACCCAGGTGTAACCGCCGCCGAGGTTGAAGCCCACGTTGTTCCACGTGCCTTCATAACGGGCAGCAGCTTCATAACCCGAACCGAAGTCGCCGCCATCGTTTTTACCGCTGGTGCCGAGGTCGCGCGAACTCAGAGCCGAACCGCTGAGGTCAGGCGTAAAGCTCACGCCGGCCTGGAAGCCGGAGAACACAGGCGTCAGGTAAGTGACTTTGTCGAAGTGACGGCTTGCGTCGTTCGCGTAGTCGACTGCACTCAGAACGCCGGTCAGGCTGGTGAGGCCGTAGTTGACCGGGTTGATGTACTGGCGGATGCCGTCGATGTTGGAATCTGCCGAAGGAGCGGCAACCTGCAGCAGGTAAGCAGCGCCGTCTTCATCGCCGAAGTTCACGCGGCCCCAAGCGCCCGAGAAGTAGGCGTAGGATTCGTCAACCGCGAAGCTGTCGCCGGCATCGGCTTCGGCTTCCACGTGAACGCCAACCGTCAGGCCGTTGTCCAGGGTGGTTTCACCAGTGAAGTGCACTTCGGTATCGCGCAGGATATCGAGGTGGCGCTCGTCAACACCGGGATCGGTGTCCTGGTCGACCCAGGAGACGTAGCCTTTGAAGTGGCCGGCGACGCCGAGCTGCAGCTGAGCGTGAGCCGCAGGGGCTACGGCCAGGCCGAGAGCGATGGCAGCGCTGCCAACGAGAAGTTTTTTCATAGTCGTTTCTCCAATCACAACTTATTTCAAGATAAGTTTTGGTTTTGAACAAGGGATCCGGGGAGGATCACGTTCGGATTCATCACAACTGTCGCCAGCCGTGACAGGGCCAAAACTACCCCCGCAGGGCATGGCGGTCAACCATCTTCGTGCAAAAACACAACATTTTCCGGCTTCGCGTTGTATTTTTGCAACACAGAAAAGGAATATGGTTTCAGGGAATCTTCAGGATTTGCAGGACGTTCCGGCTTGAGGACCGGTTCCGATCATGCTAAGCATCATCGGAATTCGATGATCTCTGTCGATTAAGTCGATAATATGTATTTGGAGAATCTGTCATGTCTTTTCGGTTTTATGGAATTGTCTTTCTGGCAGCAGTCTCGCTTGTTTTGTCCGCCTGCGGAAGCGTGCCGAAAGGCGAGGCGAAGTATCCCACCAGCACCAACCGCGAGGGCACCGAGGATATTTATAAGAAGCCGGACAGTATTTTCGGCAAGGGGGGCTTGTCCCTGCTTGGCGGGAAAAATGACGAGGACAGCGGGTCGGGCAGCGGCATCGGCGTGAACAGTTTCCTGTGGCGCGCCTCGCTGGACACGGTGGCCTTCATGCCGCTGGCCAGCGCCGATCCGTTCGGCGGCGTCATCCTGACCGACTGGTATGCCCCGCCGGGAAAATCCGATGAGCGGTTCAAGCTGAACGTCTTCATCCTCGACCGCCAGCTGCGCTCCGACGGCGTGCAGGTAAAAGTGTTCAAGCAGAAGCTGGTCAAGGGCGGCTGGCGCGACGCCCCCGTCTCCGGCCAGACGGCCCGCGATCTGGAAGACACGATCCTGACCCGCGCCCGTCAGATGCGCGTGGCCCAGATGCAGACGGAAAAATAGTTATCAAACGCTCTCCAAATCAAAGGCGTCAGCGAAAATGGCTGACGCCTTTAACGTTTTTAGCCTGTTATGTGTAAACAAATGCTGATTTTTATAACGCCCTGCGCTAAAAGGGTTATCCGGCATATAAAAGGATAATTGAAGGCCATGACACGCTATAACATCCGCGAAACCGAAGAAAAATGGCGCAGGGTTTGGGCCGAAAAGCGCTGTTTCGAGGTTACAGAGCAAGGGAACAAGGAGAAATTCTATGTCCTGGCCATGCTGCCCTATCCGTCGGGCCGGCTGCATATGGGGCATGTGCGGAATTATACGTTGAGCGACGTCGTCGCGCGTTACCGCAGGGCGCAGGGCTATAACGTCCTGAACCCCATGGGCTGGGACGCGCTGGGCCTGCCCGCCGAGAACGCGGCGATGGACAATAAAATGCACCCCGCCACCTGGACGTATTCCAACATCGAGGCGATGCGCGCCCAGCTGAAATCGATGGGACTCGCCATTGACTGGTCCCGCGAAGTCACGACCTGCGACCCGTCCTATTACAAGCATGAACAGAAGATGTTCATCGAATTTTATAAAAAGGGCATCGCTTATCGTAAGGACAGTCTCGTCAACTGGGATCCGGTCGAGAACACTGTTCTTGCCAACGAACAGGTGGTGGACGGCAGGGGCTGGCGCTCCGGCGTCCCGGTCGAGCGCCGCAAACTGAACCAGTGGTTCCTGAAAATCACCGACTATGCCGATGAACTTCTGTCGGCGCTGAAATCGCTCGACCGCTGGCCGGAAAAGGTCCGGCTGATGCAGGAAAACTGGATCGGCAAATCGTCCGGCCTGCAGTTCCGTTTCGATGTGACCGGATCGAGGGACCAGATCGAGGTGTTCACCACGCGCCCCGACACGCTGTTCGGCGCGTCGTTCGTGGCGCTGGCCGCCGACCATCCGCTGGCCAAAAAATATGGCGCCGGCAAACCGGGCTATGACGCATTCATCAAACAATGCCAGGCGGCAGGGACGTCCGAGGCCGCGATCGAACAGGCCGAAAAACTGGGCTTCGACACCGGCGCGACGGTGCAGCATCCGTTCATTCCCGATCACATGTTGCCGGTTTATATCGCCAATTTCGTATTGATGGAATACGGGACGGGCGCGTTGTTCGGCTGCCCCGCACACGACCAGCGCGATTTCGAATTCGCGACGAAGTACAACCTGCCGATCCTGCCGGTCGTCATTCCCGAAGGCGCAGACCCGAAAACATTCCAATTAAAGGGCGAGCCCTATACCGGTCCCGGAAAACTCGCCCATTCCGGGTTTCTTGACGGCCTTGAAACCGAAACGGCGAAACGCGCCGCGATTAGAAAAATCGAGGATATGGACAAGGGGTTCGGCACCACGATCTGGCGCCTGCGCGACTGGGGCGTCAGCCGCCAGCGTTACTGGGGATGCCCGGTGCCGATGGTCCATTGCGATGCGTGCGGTATCGTGCCCGTACCCGATGACCAGCTGCCTGTAACACTGCCGGAAGACGTCACCTTCGACAAGCCTGGCAACCCGCTCGACCGCCACCCGACATGGAAGCATACGTCTTGCCCGTCCTGCGGCGCGCAGGCGACACGTGAGACGGATACGTTCGATACCTTCTTTGAATCCAGCTGGTACTTCCTGCGTTACTGCGATGCGCATAATGACAAGGAAGCGTTCAGCGCGAAAGCCTCAAAATACTGGATGGCCGTCGACCAGTATATCGGTGGCGTCGAACATGCCGTTCTGCATTTATTGTATTCGCGCTTTTTCACGCGTGCGTTGCGCGATTGCGGCTATACGGTGCCGGACGAGCCTTTCGCGGGTTTGTTCACGCAAGGCATGGTGACGCACATGTCGTATAAGGACGTGGACGGCAAATGGATCGCCCCCGCCGATATTCAATCGGGTCATAACGGTGGGATGTTCCGTATCAGCGACAACGCGCCGGTTACGCCGCAGCGTGTTGAGAAGATGTCGAAGTCGAAGAAGAATGTCGTCGATCCGGAGGATATCCTGAGCACTTACGGCGCGGACGCGGCGCGGCTGTTCATCCTCTCCGACACGCCGCCCGACCGCGATCTCGAATGGACGGAAGCGGGGATCGAGGGCGCGTGGCGCTATGTCAACCGCCTGCATCGCTTGGTGACGGAAGCTAATGCTGTGAAGCCTTCCGCAGTTTCTTCCTACAGCGCCGCCACAACGGCGCTGCGCCGTCAGGCGCATCAGACTGCCGCGGGCGTGGCTGCCGATATCGAGGCGTTCCACATGAACAAGGCCGTCGCGCGTATCCGCGAACTGTCGAACGCCATCGGTGCGTTCACGGCAAAGGATGACGGTGATCGCGCTGCGCTGCGTGAGGCAATGGAGTTCATGGTGATTGGCATGAACCCGATGATGCCGCATCTGGCGGAGGAGCTATGGTCGCTGCTGGGCCATCAAACCTTGCTGGCCGACACGGCCTGGCCGAAAGCCGATCCCGCCTTGCTGTTGGCCGACACGGTCACCATCGGCGTGCAGGTGAACGGCAAGGTGCGCGCGACGATCACCCTGCCCGCCAGCGCCGGGCAGAAGGAGACGGAAGAGATCGCGCTGGCCGATCCCCATATCGTCAAGTCGCTGGAGGGCAAAACGGTCCGCAAGGTGATCGTGGTGCCGGGCCGGATCGTCAACGTCGTTGCAGGATAGGAGTCGCGAGTCGTGAGTCGTGAGTTAAAAACCGTTTGGAAACTATGCCGCGTTTTTTTGCTCGCGGCTCTTTGCTCTCTGTTCACGGCTGGCTGCGGGTTCACGCCGCTTTATGGCGGCGGCGCTGCGCCCAACGCGTCGTTCAACGAGGTCGAGATCGGCAACATTCCCGACCGCGAGGGGCAATATCTGCGCAACGCCCTGATCGACCGGATGTATACGCAGGGACGTCCGGCCTCTGCTGATTACGTGCTGGATATCCGCCCCATTAAAGAGACGCGGATCGACCTGGATATCACGAAAAACGCATCCGCCACGCGCGCGCAGCTGCGCCTAATGACGGCGATGACGCTGACCGAAAAGGCGACGGGGCAGGCGGTCCTGAAACGCGACCTCACCTCGCTCAACAGTTATAACATCCTTGCAAGCCAGTTCACGACGCGGGTGTCCGAGCAGAATGTGCGCGAGGCCGCACTGGACGATCTCGCGCGTCAGATCGAGACGCAGCTGGCGCTGTACTTCAAGCGGCACTAGAATCTTCTGGGATTAAGCTGAATCAGCACCGCCAGGCTGTCGAAAAGCCGCGCGCAGTGCAACAAGAAAAAAATGCGAAGGTTCGAAGACCCGAAGAAATGTATCAAACTTTCTTCGGGTCTTCGGACCTTCGTGTCCAAAAAGTTTCTTAAACGCAAAGCATGCCAAGAACGCAAAGAGTGTAGTGCCTTTGCGTTTAAAGAATTTTTATTACGCCTTCGGCGCGATGATTCCGGTGTTCCGAGGGGGTGGGGACAGGCCGCGGATATGACGCGGCAAGGAGTTAAGGGCGTCAACCCATTCGCAGAAGGTTTTAATTATCTCAATCAACGAATTGCAGGTAAACCGGCTGGCCGACTTTCGGCACGGCGTAATTGGGATTGGTCAGGGCGGGATGTTCCCGGATCGTCGCGATCATCGGCACGGGCCGGTCGCCGAAAATCCGCGAACTGGAATTCAGCGCCAGAACATTCGTGCCGAGCGCGGCGGCGAACAGCGTGGGCCGCACCAGAGCCTTGAACGATCCGTCCGCTTTTTCATCGCCGGGTTCGAATTCCACGGAGTCCCTGCCGAAACCGAACGCAACGTTTTGTGCGCGCTGCAGCCTGTCCCAGTCGGATGCCGCGACATACAGTTTGATGTTCTGGAAGTTATCGACTTCCAGGACATGGGTGCGTTCAGGAATAGGTGGCACGATGCTGCCGATATCCGCGACGCGTTCCAGCGCGCCGTCCCTGATCAGTTTTTTGCGCTCGGCGGGCAGCAGGAAACGGATCATATGTTCCGGCAGAATTTGAAGAGAGCGGAACTGGCTGCCCAGGGAATTG
>JBDHTS010000029.1:0-25737 GCA_039808845.1 Alphaproteobacteria bacterium
TCTTCCAGTTTTTCGCGCAGAAGGAGGATGGTGATGCGTCGGTTGCGGGCGTCAAGCGGGTTTTTCTCGATAAACGGCTCGGTATCGGCCTTGCCCATGACATTGGCCAAGCGCTTTTCAGGGATGCCGCGGTCCATGATGAGGCGGCGGCTGGCGTTGGCGCGGTCGGCTGAAAGCTCCCAGTTGCCGTAACCATTCGGGCTGGCGTATTTCGCGGAATCGGTATGGCCGCGGATGGATATGGCGTTGGGCAGCTTCCGGATCAATTCCGCCACCTTGCCCATCAGTTTCTGCGTCTTTTCGTACATGACGGCGCTGCCCGACGGGAACATCGGGTCGCCGTCCTGGTCGATAATCTGGATGCGCAGACCTTCGGGGGTGACGTCGATCATCAGGTGGCTGGCCAGATCTTTCAGGTCTGATGACTGGACAGCTTTTTCGATGTCCTGCCGCACTTCCTCGAACTTTGCGTCCTCGCGGGAACGCAGTTCAGATTCCATCTGCTCCTGCTGATCCGATTCCGCATCGGACTCGCTGGCAGCCTTTCCGGTTTCCTGAGCCTGGGTGAGGGGCTGTGCATTTTCGGCCATCGCGCCTTCCTTTGTCATGGACAGACCGCCCATGACGCCGCCCGCGCCGCTGGTCGACTCCGACACTTTGGGGTGCGTGGGATCGAAATAATTGGAGATGATATCCTTTGCCTCGTTGGTCGTGACGTTCAGCAGCCAGAGCAGAAGAAAGAACGCCATCATGGCGGTTACGAAGTCGGCATAGGCGACTTTCCAGGCTCCGCCATGATGGCCATGGCCGCCTTTCTTGATCTTTTTGATGATGATCGGCTGGGCTTCGTCGGACTTTTTCATGGAATCAGCCCGGAGCCGGCAATTCGTTCAGTTTGGCTTCCAGTTCGGCGAATTCGGGCTGGACGTGATGGGGCAGGAACTTCCGCGAAAATTCGACGGCGACCTGCGGCGCGGCGCCATTGAGGAAAGCGATGACCGCGACTTTCATGCATTTATAGTACATAATTTCGGTGCCGGCGCGTCCACCCAGCGCACCCGCGATCGGGGCTATAAAGCCATAGGCGAGAAACACGCCCAGGAACGTTCCGCAAAGCGCGCCACCGATCATTTCTCCAAGTACTTCAGGCGGTTCCGAAATGGATCCCATAGTTTTAATGATCCCCAGCACCGCCGCGACGATCCCAAGCGCGGGGATGCCGTCCGCCATGCCCTGAACGGCGTGGGAAGGGTGCATTTTCTCATGACTGAGCGTTTCGATTTCCTCGTCCATCAGGGCTTCGATTTCGTGCGGGTTTTCATTGCCCAGCGAGATGATCCGCAGATAGTCGCACAGGAAAACCAGCGCGTGATGGTTTTCAGAAAATCCAGGAAATTGTTTAAAAACAGAGCTTTCGTCGGGCTTTTCGATGTGCGCTTCAAGCGCCAGCCAGCCCTTCGTCCGTGCCAGTTTGAAAATGGAAAAGAGGACGCTGAGAAGTTCGATATAGGATTCCTTGCTGTGCGCCTCCGGTTTCATCAGCGCTCCGCCAAGTCCGCCCAGCGTTGCCTTGATCGTATGCCCGCTGTTGCTGATGATAAAGGCGCCGATCGCACATCCCAGGATCGTCAGGCCTTCCAGCGGCGTGGCGTGAATAATAGGGGCCATGCTTCCGCCGCCCAGCACATAGCCCGCGAAGCCGCAGATCAGAACGATGAGAAGGCCAACAATTTTCATAGTGTTTCAATTCTTGAAAGCAAGTGGGCGTCTTTATTCATGAGAGTGTCAGAGAAGGCTTAACGGAGGGTAACCGGAAGGCGAGAACCTTAGGGCATTCTCACTTTTTTCGTCTGCAACTTCAAGACTTGTGTGGCGTGTATTCCGGCTTGGGCATGGGGCGCGCGAACAAGTAGCCCTGACCCAGGGTAATGCCCATATCAAGCATCATATCCGCCTGCTGCTGTTCCTCGATCTGTTCCGCGACAACGGCGATGCCGAGATCATGGCACATGCGGGCCAGATTCAGGACCATGACACGGTCGCGCTCGGAGGTGACGATCTTGCGCGTGTACTGGCCGTCAATCTTTACATAGTTCACCGGAAGGCTTTGCAGATACTGGAACGACGCGGCGCCGGCGCCGAAATCGTCCATGCAGACCTTGAAGTTTTCGGATTGAAGAATCTGGATATGGCGGCGCACAAGTTCCAAATCCTGGATCGCGGTCGATTCCGTAATCTCGAACATCAGCCGTTCAGACGCGCCTTTATATTGCCCCAGCTTGGTCATCAGGCTTTTGAAGAAAGCCTCGCTCTGGATCGACTGGCCCGACAGGTTGATGGCGAAGCGGGTGCGGCGGCCCTGCGACTTGTACTGCAGATAATTCAGGGCGCGTTCGCAGACCGCTATGTCGAGTTCCGCCGCCATGCCGATATCTTCGCCGAAAATGACCCATTCCTGGGGCGAACCTTCGCCGCGGAAGCGCGAAAGCATTTCATAGTGGGCGCATTCCAGATTGCGCATGTCGACGATCGGCTGGAAATGCAATTCGAAACTCAGCGTTTCGATCATGCTTTTGAACATCTGGATCTTATGGGCATTGGCCGTGACGTAGGCCTTGAAACTGTTGTTCAAATTGTCGATGGTCAGGCCGTTTCCTTTTCTTTCGAACTCGTTCAGCGTATAAATCAGGGCTTTCGACGCTTCGCGTTCGTTTAAGGTGCGCAAGTCCGCTGACACTGTTTTCGTGCTGATATCGAAGCCCTTGCCTTCGGGATCCGTCTGCTGGGTCAGAGACGCGATCTGGGACCGGATCGCATCGGCGGTGATCGACTTGTCATGGATCACGCTGTAGCGGCCCTCGGCGATCTGGCCTGCCGCCTGGCCATCGGCGGCGCTCTCGCTCAGAATGCGGGTCAGGGCCATCGTGAAGCCTTCCCAGTTTTCCTGGCCCATGCGTTTCTTGACGGCTTTGCTGTCGGCGATCTCGAGCAAGGTCATGTCGACGTTCTGGCCAATCGAGCGGGCAGTGGAAAGCGTATCATTCGCATTACGGATGAATTCATCCTTGTTCAGAAGGTTGAAGTCTTCCTGTTCATGCAGGATACGGGCGAGACGCTCCATGAGCGGAGTCAGAAAACCCACGGTAATATAGAAGGAAGTCGTGTCCGGCATTTTGATGCCGGTCATGATGGCTGTGCGCCCGCCGCCGAGAGCGCCGTCAAGAGTCACCTGAAGCGGGCCGCAACGGACGCCGGGGCGGGCCTGTTGGATCAGCTGTTCGAGGCGGGCCTGATCCTTGTTGCTGAACAGTTCGAGCCAGGGACGTCCGGCCAGCGTTTTTTCATCCACGCCAGTCACGCTTTTGGGGGCGCCAAAGACAAAGGCGACGGCACCCTTGTCTCCGATCTCCAGAAAAAGATCGGACGACGCCAGGGCAAAGGCGAGAAATCGGTCCCGCTGATCCTTTACGGCTTTAACGTCCACGGCATTTTTCTTTTGATTTGAACAAGATAGATGACCTCCACGCTGATTTTAACAGGAGGATGTAAATAAAGTATAAGCAAGAGCTTATCTTTGCTAAACCTTATTTTTGAAGGATTTGCGCGGCATCGTTCGCGGCATAGGTTAGTATGCCGTCGGCGCCGGCGCGGCGGAAGGACAAAAGCATCTCCATGAGCGCCTTTTCGTAATCCAGCGATCCAGCATCGGCCGCGCAGCGAAGCATGGCGTATTCGCCGCTGACGTTATAAGCGAAGGTCGGCATGCGGAATGTGTTTTTTATGCGCCACAATATGTCAAGATACGGCAGGCCGGGCTTGACCATGACCATGTCGGCGCCTTCGGCGATATCCAGCGCTGTTTCGCGCAAGGCTTCCTCGCCGTTGGCCGGGTCCATCTGATAGGTCTTGCGGTCGCCCTTGCCCAGGCTGCAGCCGGCGGCTTCCCGGAATGGGCCATAATAGCTGGAGGCGAATTTGGCGGCATAAGCCAGAATGGCCTTGTCCTGAAAACCGGAGGCGTCGAGCGCGCGGCGGACCGCGCCGACCTGGCCGTCCATCATGCCCGACGGCGCGACGATGTCGACTCCGGCGGCGGCGGCCGTGACGGCCTGAAAGCCCAGGTTCTCCAGCGTCCGGTCATTGTCCACCGTTTCGCCGTTATGATCCAGCGGCCCGCAATGGCCATGGTCAGTGTATTCGCAGAAACAGAGATCGGCCATGACGACCAGATCCGGACAGGCGTCTTTCGCCCGCTTGACCATCCGGTCCATCAGACCGCCGGGGCGCATGCTGTCGCTGCCGGTCGCGTCCTTGCGGCGCGACACGCCGAACAGCATGACGGCGCCAAGGTTGTTCTGGGCGGCCTGCCGCATGGCCAAAGCCAGCGACAGCTCGGTTTCACGATAAACGCCGGGCATAGAACGGACAGGCGTCCGCTCGGCCAGGCCTTCCTCCACGAAAACAGGCAGGATCAGATGGCGTGGCTCCAGGGCATTCTCGCGGACAAGGCGGCGAATCCCTTCGCTTTTCCGGGTCCGGCGCATCCGTATATGAGGAAAGCCGGTCGCGCTTGCCGCTTGCCCTTCGTCGGGCAGGCCATTAAAATCACTGGGAGCCGGGCGCATTTTCATGCCCTTTCTGGTACTTGTTTTTCCCTTGCTTGTAAAGCTTGTCATGTCGTTTACCGTTTTCTATCAGGACAATGAGATCAGGGCCGAGAAGCGCGGCGCGCTGGGGTTTCTGATCCTGAACCGGCCTGAAGTCCTGAATGCGTTGTCGCTGGAGATGATCCGGATTATAGGCGCCCTTCTGAAGATATGGGAAACGGATCCGTCTGTCCGGGCTGTGGCTATCACCGGTGCGGGCGAACGGGCTTTTTGTTCGGGCGGGGATATCAAGGCCGCCTATTACGCCGGAATGGATGCACGCCGTGGACGTGCCGACGAGCGCATACCAGTCGTCTTTTTTGCCGAGGAGTATCAGCTCAACCGGTATATGCACCATTACCGGAAACCGCTGATCGCATTGATGAACGGCATTGTCATGGGCGGCGGTTATGGGTTGGCGGCACCCTGCCGGTTCCGCATAGCCTGCGAGAAATCGATGTTTGCGATGCCGGAAACGGGGATAGGCTTTTTTCCGGACGTCGGGAGCGCGTGGCATCTGGCCCGCATGCCGTCACGGACGGGATACTGCCTTGGCATCACAGGCGGAACGGCGGGACCCGCGGATATGAAATTCATCGGCGTCGCGACGCATTTCGTGCCGTCCGACCGGTTTTCAACGCTCACGGCGGCCCTGGAAGATACGATCGAGCGGCAGGCCAGCCCCGCGATGACGATCACGGCTATCGAAAAACTGTTGAACGCCCAGTCCACGCCTCTTTCGGAAAAAGGCGATCTGGCATTGAACGCACCGGCTATCGAACGGATTTTCGCCCATGCCGACGTCGAATCGATTTTAGCTTTCCTTCAGCAGGAAGACAGCGATTTTGCCTGGGAATTGTCGCAGATCATGGCGAAACGCTCGCCGCTCAGCATGAAAGTCACCGCGGCCCATATCCGCAAGGCCGCTGGCCAGGATTTCGACGATGTCATCGAGCGCGACTTTCAGCTGGCGCAACGCTTCCTGAGCGCCAACGATTTCTATGAAGGCATAAAATCGACCCTGATCACGCGAGACAAGAATCCGATCTGGAGTCCGGTGGATCTCAAATTGGTCACTCCGGACATGGTGCAGTCGTATTTCATGGCTGCCGGGCGCTCGATAGAGGAAGCGGCGGCGTGAGAATTCGCTTGCCTGTTTTCCGCGCTAACTCTAGATTCTAAGGGGAAACAACGGCCTTTCGGGAGCATATTCGTGGCGAACACCCCCTATTTCGAAACCATCCAGCAAATCGAAAGGCTGCACAGGCATTTCCTGGATGTCCTCAAGCTTGAGCTGGACAAGAAAGGCATACAGGACATCAACAACGTGCAGAGCATGATCCTGTACAACATCGGCACGGACGAGCTGACCGTCGGCGAACTGACCATCCGGGGGTATTACCTGGGGTCCAACGTCTCTTATAACGTCAAAAAGATGGTCGAGAACGGCTACCTGATTCAGGAGCGTTCGGTGCACGACAAGCGGTCGCTGCGTGTGCGATTATCAGACAAAGGGCGTGAACTTCACAAGCTGGTCACAGATATGTTCAATCGGCATGAAAAACTGGTCGCGGGCACGGAACTGACGGCAGACCGGTTGAATGCCCTGAATGCGACGATGCGTATGCTGGAAAAATTCTGGGCCAGCCAGACTAATTTCAGCGGGCGTGTGGTCGAGGACTAAGGCCGGCGCAGGATGATGTAGTTTTTTAGTTAAGTGTCGGGGAAATGGCATCGATGCGGCGTTGCAGATTTGCCGCTTCCATTGCTCTTGCCAAAAGGTTTTCCCATTCATTGCCGGACTGAAGACCGGTTACAATAGCATAAGTTTTTCCGTTGATGACAGCCACGCAGGCAGGTACGTCTTTTGTTTTGGCAAGCGCTTGTAGTAACTCAGGATTCTGACTGACGTCTACCGATTCTATCTGCCAGTTCTGTTTTTTAAGCTTGTCACCCTGAACAGCCGTTTCGATCGCCGGCCAGACAATACCGCAATAGCCGCAATCAGGTGTGTGTAAATAAAGCAATACCGGATTTGTTCCATGCTTTCCGGTAAGCCCGCTGATCAGAGCTTCCGGAGTTTGCATGGCTTCTTCAGTAAAGCCTGTTTGCGGCATCAGAAACGCTGTGCTGGCCAAGGCAATAAATGAACGTCTTAACATGATATCTCTGCTCAATTTGTTTTTAATCGACGGACAATATGGATATTTTTACAGGCCGTCAAATTTTATGACAAAAATCAGGAGAACGCCTGTAACCCCGTCTGTGCGCGGCCCAGGATCAGCGCATGGATATCGTGCGTGCCTTCATAGGTATTCACGGCTTCGAGGTTCATGACATGGCGGATCACGTGGTATTCGTCGGCGATGCCGTTGCCGCCCAGCATGTCGCGGGCTTCGCGGGCGATGGCGAGAGCCTTGCCGCAATTGTTCCGTTTCATCAATGAGATGAGTTCGGGGGCGGCGGTGCCCTCATCGCGCATTTTCCCCAAGCGCCACGCGCCCAGCAGGCCGAGCGCGATCTCTGTCTGCATGTCGGCCAGTTTTTTCTGGATCAGCTGCTGGGCCGCGAGCGGCTTGCCGAACAGGATGCGCTCCATCGCGTAATCGCGCGCCGTGCGCCAGCAGGATTCTGCCGCGCCCATCGCGCCCCAGCTGATGCCGTAACGGGCGGAGTTCAGGCAGGTGAAGGGACCTTTGAGCCCCGTGACGTTCAATTTGTTGCCTTCCGGAACGAAGACGTCGTCCATCGCGATGCCGCCGGTGATGGAGGCCCGCAGGGAAAATTTGCCCTCAATCTTCGGGGCCGACAGGCCTTTCATGCCCTTGTCCAGGATCAGGCCGATAATCTCGTTATTGTCATCCTTCGCCCAGACAACGAAGACGTCGGCAATGGGCGAATTGGTGATCCATTGTTTCGCGCCGGAAACGCGGTAGCCGCCTTCGGCCTTGCGGGCGCGGGTCTTCATCGCGCCGGGGTCCGAGCCGCCGTCCGGTTCCGTTAGGCCAAAACAGCCGACCCATTCGCCGGAGGCCATTTTCGGAATGTATTTTTGCTTCTGCTCTTCCGAGCCGAAGACATAAATCGGGTACATCACCAGAGAGGACTGGACGGATAAAGCCGACCGGTAACCTGAATCCACGCGCTCGATCTCGCGGGCTATCAGGCCGTAGGAAACCTGATTGACGCCAGCGCAGCCATAACCTTCGATCATCGCGCCGAGAAGGCCGAGTTCACCCATCTCGTTCATGATTTCACGGTGGAAGATTTCCTCCCGGTTCGCTTCAATGGCGCGGGGCAGAAGATGTTCCTGCGCATATTTGCGCGCCGTGTCGCGGATCATCTTTTCCTCGTCGCTCAGAAGCGAGTCGAGAAGAAAGGGATCGGACCATTGGAAATCGGGTTTGCTCATGGGGTTTCTATAGCACGGAGAGGACAATAGAAAAAGCCAGGGTTATTCCATATTCGTCATCCCGGATAGCAAGCCGAAGGCGAGCGTAATCCGGGACCCAGTATGATACTTGTGCCGCTCATTCAGCGGCACTCAAAAAAATAAAGGACGGGCCATGAAGGATGGCCCGAAGTTTTTATACTGGGTCCCGGATCGGCGCTCGCTTCCGCCTTCGCCAAAGCTACGGCGGACAAGCCGCGTCGCTGGTCCGGGATGACGATATTTTTATGACAGCTATTTCGTGGTAAAAATCCTTATGGACCCCTTGCCCGGACGTCATGTGATCTTCGAGTTTTTTCCTCTCGGCCAGTATATGCGGGTGACCGCCATGGATACGGAAACGCTGACCGAGGTGAGCATCCAGGGGCCGGCGAACGCACCGGAGGCCATGCTGAAGCTGAACGCCCTGAAACGGCTGGAATATGTTCTGCAGAAGAAGGGTCTGATTTAGATTGATTTGAAAGGGTGCGGGCTTTTATAGTCTCCCCGACACGCGAAAGGGTTCGATTCATGCGGAAAATAGCCATTGCCTGCGACCATGCCGGCTATGAGCTTAAAGAGGCGGTCAAGGCCGCGTTCGGCAGCGAGGTCGAATGGCTGGATCTGGGCGCGTATTCGCCGGAATCGGTCAACTACGCGGAATACGGTCATCTGATGGCGCAGGCTATTCTGGAGGGCAAGGCGGAGCGGGGCATCCTGATCTGCGGCTCCGGCATCGGGATCAGCATCGCCGCCAACCGGCACAGGGGTATCCGGGCCGCGCTGTGCGCTGATGTGACCATGGCGCGGATGGCGCGTCTGCATAATGATGCGAATGTGCTGGCGCTGGGGTCGCGCATCATCGGGCGGGAGGTCGCGATCGACTGCGTCCGCACGTTCATGCAGACGAATTATGAAGGCGGGCGTCATCAGGCGCGAGTTCAATCCATCGATTCAATGTGCTGAGAAAAAGGAACAATCAATGACCGCAAACGCTGCAAAAAAGGTTGAGCAAAACATGACAAGCGGATTTTTCACGGAAGCTCTGGCCGACCGCGATCCGGATATTTTCAGCGCCATAAAAGATGAGCTGAAACGCCAGCAGACGCAGATCGAACTGATCGCCTCCGAGAACATCGTGTCGAAGGCCGTGCTTGAGGCGCAGGGAACGGTTCTGACGAACAAGTACGCGGAAGGATATCCCGGCAAGCGCTATTACGGCGGCTGCGAATTCGTGGACGTGGCGGAGTCGCTGGCCATCGAGCGCGCGAAGAAACTGTTCAACTGCTCCTTCGCCAACGTGCAGCCCAATTCCGGGTCCCAGGCCAACCAGGGCGTGATGATGGCGCTGCTTCAGCCCGGCGACACCGTGCTCGGCATGTCGCTGGCGGCGGGCGGGCATCTGACCCACGGCGCGGCGCCCAACCAGTCGGGCAAGTGGTTCAAGGCCGTGCAGTACGGCGTTCGGAAGGAAGATGCGCTGATCGATTACGACGAGGTCGAGCGGCTGGCGCATGAAAACAGGCCGAAGATGATCATCGCCGGGGCGTCGGCCTACCCGCGCGTGATCGACTGGAAACGTTTCCGCCAGATCGCGGACAGCGTCGGGGCCTATCTGTTCGTGGACATGGCGCATTACGCGGGCCTGATCGCGGGCGGCGCGTATCCCAGCCCGGTCGAGCATGCCCACGTGACGACCACGACCACGCATAAAACCCTGCGCGGCCCGCGCGGCGGGATGATCCTTTCGAACGACGAGGATCTGGGCAAGAAGATCAACTCGGCCATCTTCCCCGGCATACAGGGCGGACCGCTGATGCACGTGATCGCCGCCAAGGCCGTCTGCTTCGGCGAGGCGCTGAAGCCGGAGTTCAAATCCTACGCCAGGGCGGTGGTCGCGAACGCGAAGGTCCTGGCGGGCGAACTGGTGAAGGGCGGCCTCGATATCGTGTCGGGCGGCACGGACAGCCATATCGTGCTGGTCGACCTGCGCCCGAAAAAGCTGACCGGCAACGTGACGGAAAAGGCGCTGGAGCGCGCGGGCATGACCTGCAACAAGAACGCCGTGCCGTTCGATCCGGAAAAGCCCATGGTGACCTCCGGCGTCCGCCTCGGCACCCCCGCCGCCACGACCCGCGGCTTCGGCGAAGCCGAATGGGCCCAGGTGGGGCAGATGATCGTCGAGACGCTGGATGGCCTGTCCGCCAATGGCGCGGAGAACAATGCGGCGGTGGAAAAAGCGATCAGGGCAAAGGTGGAAACACTGTGTGCCCGGTTCCCGGTTTATAATGAACTCTAATGCGCTGCCCCTTCTGCGGTGATACGGAAAGTCAGGTGAAGGACTCGCGGCCTTCGGAGGATGGCGCGGCCATTCGCCGCCGCCGCGCGTGTCCGGCCTGCGGCGCGCGGTTCACGACATTCGAGCGGATCCAGCTGCGCGAGATGACCGTCATCAAGGCCGACGGGCGGCAGCAGGTTTTCGACCGCGACAAGATCACCAAGTCGATGCAGGTCGCGCTGCGCAAGCGTCCCGTGGAAACGCTGCAGATCGAGAAGGCGGCCAACGGCATCGTCCGGCAGCTGGAAAGCATGGGCGAGACAGAAATACGGTCTGAACAGATTGGCGAACTGGTCATGAAGGCGCTGGCGCGGCTGGACTCCATTGGCTTTATTCGCTATGCGTCCGTTTACAAGGATTTCCGCCAGCCTGCCGATTTCAACGAGTTCCTGACGGAATTGCAGGATAGCGTCAATGAGAGCGAGGCCGCGGAATAGGGTGCGCGGAGGGTCAGTGAACTTGCCCTGAACCGCCTTTGCCGCTAAAACGCTCCTATTCTCAATAAGCCCCTCCCTGAGGGGGTGGGGTGTACAGGCCGAGGGTTTTGAGCGCAAAGCCAGCGGTCCGTGAACCCCCACCCCGGCCCTCCCCCTCAGGGGGAGGGGGAAGGAATGGAATGATGAAGGCATCCGGCAAACTTAAAGGTTCCCAGAAAGCGCGCGCTTCGGCTGCAAGGCTTGCTTCCGTGCAGGCGCTTTATCAGATGGCGGGGAACGAGCAGACCGCCGTCTCCGCCGTGCGCGAGTATATCGATTTCCGTCTTGGCCAGCCGGTCGAGGGGCAGGAAATGGTGACCCCCGACAAAGAGCTGTTCAGCAAGATCGTCTCCGGCGTCGAGGAACGGCGCGGCGATCTCGATCATATGATCGCCGCGACATTGGGTGAGAAGAAAGAGGTGGAGCGCCTCCTGCATTGCATTTTGCTGGCCGGGGCCTATGAATTGATGGCGCGGCCCGATGTGGATGCTCCCGTCATCATTTCGGATTACCTTCATGTAACGGATGCTTTTTACGACCAGGGTGAAAAGAAACTGGTCAACGCCGTGCTGGATAAAATCGCCGCGAATGTGAGGGATCGATGAGCGCGCACGTTCCGGTCAAAAGAACGACGATCCGCGACATTATGACGATGAAAGCGGAAGGGCGGAAGATTGCCTGTCTGACGGCTTACTCCACGCCCATCGCGCGTCTCATGGACCCGCATGTCGATCTGATCCTGGTCGGCGACAGTCTGGGCATGGTGGTTTACGGTATGGACTCGACCGTGCCGGTAACGCTGGACATGATGATCGCGCACGGGCAGGCGGTGATGCGCGGCACGGAAAAGGCGCTGGTCGTCGTCGATTTGCCGTTCGGAAGCTATCAGGAAAGCGCGGAGCAGGCGTTTCGTTCCGCCGCGCGCGTGATGAAAGAAACAGGGTGCGTTGCCGTCAAGCTGGAAGGCGGGCAGGCGATGGCGGAAACGGTTTCTTATCTTGCAGCGCGCGGCATTCCCGTGATGGGTCATGTCGGTCTTCAGCCGCAAAGCGTGAACAGTGCGGGCGGCTATCGCATGCGCGGGCGTGGCGAGTCCGAGGCGCGTTCCATCCTGATGGACGCGAAAGCTATTGAAAGCGCAGGCGCGTTCGCGATCGTCCTGGAATGCGTGGATGAGGCGCTGGCGGCGCGTATGGTGCAGGAGATTGAAGTTCCGCTGATCGGAATAGGGGCATCGGCTGCCTGTGCCGGGCAAATCCTGGTGGTCGACGATATTCTGGGGCTTTCCACTAGCCGGCCGCCTAAATTCGTGAAAGCTTATGATGCGCTGCATGAAAAAATTTCATCGGGCATCGAAAAATATGTGTCCGAAGTACGGTCCGGCGCGTTTCCGGCTGATGCCAACGTTTATGCCGCATCGCCGAAAAAAGATGGAAAAACAAAGTGTTATGCCGCTTAAAGTTCTGTTTTTCCAAAGCTTTAAATCTATAAAATTTTAGATAAATACCGCTGGGCTTCAACGCCGTCTTAATCAATTTTGCCTAAAATTGGATGTTAAGGGGACCTTTCTTCAGGGGTAGTCGCTTTAACATGCGTTTGGTCATAATCATAGTCGTGGCCTTGCTTTTGCTCGGCGGCGGTGGCGCCGGAGCCTATTTCTATTTCCAGCATCCGGCGGAAGCGTCGGTTGGGGAAACGGATGAGCATCAGGACGCCAAGGAAGCCGAAAAAGGTCATGGCGATGAAGGCGAACCCGCGGCAGCATTCGTGGAAATGGATCCGTTAATCCTGCCGATCATCGGCGCGAAGGGCGCGACCCAGACGGTCAGCCTTGTGATCGTGCTGGAAGTGGCGGACGAAGCCAAAGCGGAAGAAGTCAAACACCTGACCCCGCGTCTGAAAGACGCCTATATACAGAATATGTACGGCATGCTGAGCCGGAAAAACGCGCTTCAGGACGGCATGATCCAAGTCGGACCTTTGAAAGAGCGCCTGAACAAAATCAGCAAACAGGTTCTCGGAGATGATGTCGTTCATGACGTCCTTCTTCAGGTTGTCCAGCAGCGACCCATCTGATTTTTCTCTCACTGATAAATTTATCGTCATCCCGGATAGTGAGCCGCAGGCGAGTGTAATCCGGGATGACGATACGCTGTGGATTCTTTTCGGAAAATAATAAAGTTGCGTTGCAGCATGTTTTCATTGTGAGTGCTTTCAACTCCCGCTTGCCACATGAAAGATTATTCTTCATTTTCAATCCACCGTGGTTCAAACGGAGGATTCAAAACCATGTATGTTTATCTAATGGTATTGTGCGCGGGCGTGCTGGCCCTGATTTACGGGCAGATTACGGCGCGGCAGGTCATGGCGAAGAGCCCCGGGAATGACCGGATGCAGCAGATCGCAGCGGCGATCCAGGAAGGCGCATCGGCCTATCTCAACCGCCAATATACTACCATCGGCATCGTTGGCGTTGTTGTGGCCATTCTTTTATTTCTTTTGCTCGGCTGGCATGTCGCTGGCGGTTTTATTATCGGCGCTGTACTGTCGGGCCTGGCAGGCTATATCGGCATGAACGTTTCCGTTCGCGCCAACGTGCGGACGACACAGGCGGCGACCGAGGGGCTGGCGGAAGCGTTGAGCGTTTCGTTCAAATCTGGCGCAGTCACAGGCATGCTGGTTGTAGGACTCGGGCTTCTGGGCGTCGGGATGTATGCATGGGCCCTGGAATATATGGGGCTGGCGGGCCGCCCGATGCTTGAAGGCCTGGTGGGACTGGGTTTCGGCGCGTCGCTGATTTCTATCTTCGCGCGCCTGGGTGGCGGGATTTTCACCAAAGGCGCCGATGTGGGCGCCGATCTGGTGGGCAAGGTCGAAGCCGGAATTCCGGAGGACGATCCGCGCAACCCGGCTGTGATCGCCGATAACGTGGGCGATAATGTTGGGGACTGCGCCGGTATGGCGGCCGATCTTTTCGAAACCTATGCCGTAACTCTGGTGGCGACCATGCTGATCGCATCCAGCGTGTTTGCGCCGGCATGGCAGGGGGTCATGATGATGTTGCCGCTGATCATCGGCGCGCTGTGCATTCTGGCCTCCATCGCCGGGACATTCTTCGTCCGCCTGAACAACGGATCGACCAACATCATGGGCGCGTTGTACCGGGGTCTGGTTTACAGCGCCTTGTTCGCCGGTATCCTGATTGCCATGCTGGTGGCACGGTTCGGTGCCTTTACGGAAATCGAAATGGCGAACGGAATCGTCATCAACGGCGTCAAGCTGTTCTGGTGTGCGATGACAGGTCTGGGTGTGACGGGTCTGCTGGTCTGGGTCACGGAGTATTATACGGGGACAAAGTTTCGCCCCGTTAGAACCGTGGCCAAGTCCTCAGAAACGGGTCATGGCACGAATGTGATCCAGGGGCTTGCGATCTCGATGGAAGCGACAGCCCCGCCTGTTCTGATCATCTGTGCGGGCATTTTCATTGCCTATAGCCAGGCCGGACTTTATGGCATCGCAATCGCCGCGACAACCATGCTGTCTCTCGCCGGGATGGTGGTGGCGCTCGATGCCTATGGTCCGGTGACGGACAATGCGGGCGGTATCGCCGAAATGTCCAACCTGCCCGACAGCGTGCGGCATACCACCGACGCGCTGGACGCGGTGGGCAACACGACGAAGGCTGTCACAAAAGGCTATGCCATCGGTTCCGCAGGTCTCGCGGCGCTGGTGCTGTTTGCGGCCTATACGGAGGAAATCCGGCATTATATGCCTGACCTTCCGGAACTCGCGTTCTCCCTGCAAAACCCGTTTGTGGTGATCGGGCTCTTTGTTGGTGGATTGCTGCCATATCTGTTCGGCGCGCTGTCGATGACGGCGGTCGGGCGGGCGGCTTCCAGCGTAGTGCTGGAGGTGCGGCGGCAATTCCGGGAGATCAAAGGCATCATGGAAGGCAAGGCGAAGCCGGAATACGGCAAGGCCGTCGACCTGCTGACCAAGGCCGCGATCCGGGAGATGATCGTGCCTTCGCTTCTGCCGATTGTCGTGCCCGTCCTGCTGTTCGGCATCGTCTGGTGCGTGAGCGGAGGGCCGGTCGCAGCGTTCCAGGCTCTGGGCGCGATGCTGATGGGCACCATTGTGACCGGATTGTTCGTTGCCATTTCGATGACATCAGGCGGTGGCGCCTGGGACAATGCCAAGAAGTTCATCGAGGAAGGCAATCACGGCGGCAAGGGCTCCGATGCTCACAAGGCGGCGGTGACCGGTGACACGGTCGGCGATCCCTATAAGGACACGGCAGGCCCGGCGGTCAATCCATTGATCAAGATTGCGAATATCGTGGCGATTTTGCTGGTGGCCATTGTCGCGAAGCTGATGATGTGACAGGAACAGATATCCGGTTTTCAGAAAGCCCCGGTTTCGGGGCTTTCTTTTTTGAAGCGTTTGAACATGAAACCAAGACGTCTTTCGGGCAGCGAAAGAAAAACGATCAGTCTGACTATTACCTCGCTGGGGCGTGAAGGAGAAGGGTTGGCTCTTTTTGAAGGCAAAAGGATTTATGTTCCCGATGCCCTTCCGGGCGAGGCAGTCACGGCCACGCTGACAGACCAGCTTGACCGTGATGTTTTCCGCGCGGTTTTGGAGTCGATGGAGCGTCCGGGAGACATGCGCGATTTGCCGCCTTGCCCGCATTATGGCTCCTGCGGCGGGTGTTCCCTTCAGCACATAAAGGAGGAAGCCTACAAAGACTGGAAAACCACTGGAATAAAATCGCTGCTGGAAAAAGCAGGACTGAGGCCCGGATACTGGGACGATTCCGTTTTTATTCCGCAGGCGACACGGCGGCGCGCTACTTTCGCCGTTTTGAAAAAGGGACGCGAGATTTTCTGCGGGTTTCAGGAGCGCCGGTCGCATCGGATTACCAAAATCGATTCCTGCCTGCTCCTGCATCCCCGATTACTGGAACTGCTTGAGGGATCGAAGCCTTTCCTGAGTGAACTGTTGAGGGATGGCAGACAGGCAGATCTGTTTCTTCAGGTTGTGGACGGGCAGGCCGAAGGCGTTCTGACCGGCATAGCGCCGCCCACGCGCACAATGTCCGAAACGATGATTACCTGGGCAAATGCGCTCAATCTGCATCGGCTGGGATGGCGCGGAAAACAAAGAGATGAACCGGAAACGCTCGTACAGCGCTATCCTGTTCGCGCGCGATTTGGTCCATTGACGGTCGACCTGCCGCCGGGTGCGTTTCTTCAGCCGAGCCGTGAGGGAGAACACGCGCTGTCGGAGGCTATCCGGTCCATGCTAGGCGAAGCGCAGGGGCCGTTTCTCGATCTGTTTGCCGGATGCGGCACGTTTACCGGTGTGCTTGTGGAGAAGGGCGCGGTCCATGCTGTCGAACTGGATCCCGCGGCGGTTTCCTCGCTGGATAAAGCCAAGGGCAGTCTGAAACTGACTGTGGAAAGGCGCAATCTCTTTACGGCGCCGGTAGAAACGAAGAAACTGAACGCATTCGGCGCGGCAGTTATGGATCCGCCAAGGGCGGGAGCGGCGGAACAATCTGAAACCCTTTCCAGGTCGCGTATTCCGGCTCTTGTTTACGTTTCCTGTAATCCGGCGACCTTTGCAAAAGATGCTTTGATTTTGGAGAAGGGCGGTTACAGCCTTCACAGAGTACAGGTCGTAGATCAGTTCATCTGGTCGGCCCATACGGAACTGGTCGGGCTGTTCAGGAAACAATAAGTGCGCCTTACCGGCCTGGAATGTTCGTGCCTTCACCGCTGCCGTGGTGTTCGTCACCGCTTCCGTTTTTGTTGAAGCGGCCCATATTGCCCAAAGCCTGCTGGATGACGGTCATCTGCTGGCCCGAGGTCGGTGTTTTGTCGCGGTCGTAAGGGATGTCGAGGCGTTTGGGATCTGTTTTCCGGATATCTTCGACTACACCGTTTTTGTCGAATGTCACCTGGACGATTTTTTCCTCGACGATCTTGGGATCCAGAATGCCGCGCTTTTCCGTGCGCTGGCCCAGGTAGTACCAGATGCCATCGTCGAACGGGGAGCGGGTGGTGGGTGATCCCAGTTTCTGCAGCACGTCGGATTGCGTATCGACCCCCGTTTTGACCTCAGCCAGCCTGTAATCCTCCACCAGGTTGCCCCTGACGGCCGCGGTTGGCGTGCAGGCGGCGAGGCACAGGGCTATAAACGTCAAGGCGCATTTTTTCATGGTCGGACCTGCAACGGATTGATATAGGAATACCAGCAATAGTTAATCGCGTTATGGACATGAATCAACTGAAGCATCACGGTTTTTAACATGTTTTTATCATTCCAGAGCCGCGCCAGCCGTGAAACAGGCGCCAAACTCTACCAAACGGCGGTCAGACAGTCCCGCCGGACGATCTTTTATCAGGATATGGGCGTACCCGACACGGTGGATGGGCGGTTCGACCTGCTTTGTCTGCATGTTTTCCTGGTTATCGATCGGCTGGGCACCGCGGGACGCGAAGGGCGGAAGCTGGGGCAGGCCGTATTCGACCAGATGTTTCTCGACATGGATCGTTCCGTGCGTGAAATGGGGATCGGCGACCTGAGCGTGCCAAAGCACATGCGGCGAATGATGAAAGCATTTAACGGACGAAGCCGGGCGTATAGCGACGTGCTGAAATCCGGGAAAGGGCTGGATAAAGTGCTGGAACGGAATATCTATGGCGGGCAAGGCGCGGACCCCGCGACGTTGCGGGCAATGGAGGCTTATGTCCGGCAATGCCGCGTTTTGCTGGCCGCGCAGCCCGATCAGGCGCTGCTGGAAGGGGCCGCGGAATTTCCGAAGGAACAGGATAATGACAACGACAGAAACGCCGCTGAACGCGGAATGGTCGCATAACATCGACGTCACAACGCTTCCCGAAGGCGGCATGCGCAAGACGATTTCGGCGTCCACACAGGAATGCCGCGATCTTGCGCGCCGTATCGGGGTCAAGGCCATCGAAGACCTGAATGCCGAATTTGCTATCGGGCTTGCTCCGGGCGGTCATACCGTAACCGTGTCCGGGACTGTGCGGGCGCGGGTCATCCAGCCCTGTGTCGTCACATCCTCCAGTACCGAACAGCTGATCGATGAGCCTTTCGAAGGATGGTTCACCGATAGGGATGCGGCTATTTCCCTGATCCGCGCCCGGCACGACCGCTTGAGCCGCCATGCCGATGGCGAGGTGCCGATGCTTGAGGAAAGCGATGATCCGGAGCCGATCGTTAACGGCCAGATCGATGTAGGGGAACTGGCGGCGCAATACCTGTCCCTGGCCGTCAATCCGTATCCGCACGCTCCGGGCGTGACTTTCGAGGTAACCGATGAAATGCTGGAGAAAAAAGGCGTTTCCCAGCACAGCCGTAACCCTTTTGCCGCCCTGAAGGAGTGGAAAGCGGAGCGCAAAGGCGGAAAGTAACGCTTCTGCAGGGGTAAGAATTTCCTTGCGGCGCCCGGAGTTTTGCTTTAAGGAAGCACACTGAATTTCCAGCAGGACGATAGTATCATGGCTGTACCAAAGAAGAAAAAATCCAAGTCGCGCCGCGACATGCGCCGTTCCCATCATGCCCTGACGGCAACGAACTGGGTCGAGGACCGTGATTCCGGGGAACCTGTGCGCCGCCACCATATCGACCTGAAAACCGGCATGTACAAAGGCCGCCAGGTCATCGAACAACGCGGTTGACATTTCCCCCCGGCGCGGCAACTCTTCGGTTTGTCGCATTTTTCTTTTAAGGCCAGCGCTTTACGGATGCCGGATTCTCATACTATAGCACTGGACGCCATGGGCGGCGATTTCGGACCCGCCGCCGTCGTTCCCGCCGCGGCGCTGGCGCTTAAGCAGCAGCCCGGCATGAAGTTCATCTTTGTCGGCGACGAGCGCCGGATCAAGCCCTTGATTCAGAAAGAAAGGGCTCTGGCCAAAGCCTCTGAAATCATTCACACCGACAAAGTCATCTCCAGCGATGAAAAACCTTCTGCAGCCCTGCGCAACGGGCGCCAATCCAGCATGCGCCTGGCCATCGATGCCGTGCGCGAGGGGCGGGCGCAGGGTATCGTCTCTGCGGGCAACACCGGCGCTCTGATGGCGACGGCCAAGCTGGTTTTACGGTGCCTGCCGGGGATTGAACGTCCAGCCATAGCCAGCGTGATGCCGGGCATGAATGGCGATACGGTTATGCTGGACCTTGGCGCCAATGTCGTATGCGACGAGCATATGCTGGTCCAGTTCGCCGTTCTGGGCGCGGTTTATGCGCGGGCGGTAAAGGGAATTGAGAACCCCACGGTCGGGCTCCTGAATGTCGGGACGGAAGATATGAAGGGCAACGACCAGGTACGTGCCGCAGCCGCCATTCTGTCCAAGGTGGATTTTCCCGGTAAATTCGTCGGTTTTGTCGAAGGGAACGATATCCCGCGCGGATCGGTCGACGTCGTGGTGACAGACGGCTTTACTGGAAATGTCGCTCTGAAGGTGGCTGAGGGCGTCGGCGCTCTCGCTTCCCGCTTTTTGAAGGATGCTCTGACCTCCAGCCTGATGGCACTGGCCGGGGCCGCGCTGGCGCAGGGGGCACTTAAACGGCTGAAGGACCGGTTTGATGCACGGGGTTATAATGGCGGTATGTTCCTGGGACTGGATGGAATCTGCGTCAAAAGTCATGGCAGCATGGATTCCTACGGTTTTTCCCGGGCCATCCTGGTGGCCTCGAACCTGATCAAAAACGGCTATAACAAGCGCGTGGCCCAGGAAATCGAGCAGATCATGGGCCAGGAAAAGAAGATCCTCGAAACGATGACGCCGGTTCCCGCGGGTGACGCATGACCTTTCGTTCCGTCATCCGGTCCTGCGGCAGCTATCTGCCGGATAAAATCCTGACCAATGCCGACCTGGAAAAGATGGTCGATACGTCCGACGACTGGATCGTCCAGCGCACGGGCATCCGGTCGCGTCACATCGCGGCTGAGGGACAAACGACCTCGGGCATGGCGACCGCCGCGGCGCTGATGGCCTTAAAGAATGGTGGCCTGACGGCGGACGGCATCGATGCCGTGATCGTCGCCACATCGACCCCGGACACGACCTTTCCCTCCGTCGCGATCCGTGTGCAGGCGGCGCTGGGGATCAAGCCGTCGCCGGTTTTCGATCTGCAGGCCGCCTGTTCGGGCTTCGTCTACGGCCTGACCGTGGCGGACAGCCTGATCCTGTCCGGCAAGGCGCGGCGGGTGCTGCTGATCGGCGCGGAGAAAATGTCGTCCATCCTGAACTGGCAGGACCGCACGACCTGCGTTCTGTTCGGCGACGGCGCGGGGGCGGTGGTGATCGAGGCGGATGACAGCGGCAAGGGGACGCTGGCCGACCGGGGCATTCACGCGACCCATATGTTCGCCAACGGCGCGCTGAACGAAATCCTTTATACCAGCGGCGGGCCGTCGACGACCGGAGACAGCGGGTTCATTGTCATGGAAGGCAAGGAGGTTTTTCGCCATGCCGTCCAGTACATGGCCGAAGTCGTGCATCATGTGCTGGACACGAGCGGCATCGCGCCCGCGCAGATCGACTGGCTGGTGCCGCATCAGGCCAATATCCGGATTATCGAGGCGACGGCCAAAAAGCTGGATCTGCCGATGGGCAAGGTTGTGGTAACGGTGGACCGGCATGGCAACACTTCTGCTGCGTCCATTCCCCTTGCTCTCTGTGAAGCGGTGGGTGACGGGCGGATTAAAAAAGGCGATATGATCCTGTTCGAAGCGCTGGGCGCCGGGCTGACCTGGGGCGCCGTGCTGGCGAGATTTTAAGGCCCCTCACCCAAAACGTCTCAAGAGACGTTTTGGACTCTCCCAAGGTAGGCTATCTCCCTTGGGAGAGGTCGAACCGTCTTCTTCGGCGGTTCGGGTGAGGGGTTCCAGACTGTTGAAAATCGCTATATTTTGCATTGACTTGGTTGACGCGCCTGATTTGGCGCGTTAGGCTTTAATCACAGCATTCGACAGAAGGGGCGCGCATGAGCAACCGCACGATGACAAGGGCCGATCTGGCAGAGGCCGTTTATGAGCAGGTCGGGCTTTCCCGCAACGAATCGGCCGATCTGGTCGAGATGGTGCTGGAGGAAATTTCCCAGGACCTGATCAAGGGCGGCAACGTCAAGATTTCGTCCTTCGGCAGCTTTTCCGTGCGGGAGAAGGGCGAGCGGATCGGGCGTAACCCGAAGACAGGCGTCGAAGTTCCGATCCTGCCGCGCAAGGTCCTGGTTTTCCGCGCATCGCATGTCATGAAGGACCGGGTCAACGCCCGCGCCTGATCTTCCGCCAGCATAATAACAAGAGATAAAAAATGAGTACGCAGTTCAGACATCAGGATTTCGACGACAGCGCCGATGCAGGCCATGACGATGGCGCGCTGGCGCGCGGCCAGCGCAAGGCTCCCTCCGCGTTCCGCACGATCAGCGAGGTGGCGGATGAACTGAAAGTGCAGCAGCACGTGCTCCGGTTCTGGGAAACCAAATTCACGCAGGTGAAACCGTTGAAGCGTGGCGGCGGCCGCCGGTATTACCGGCCGGAAGACGTGGCCCTGCTGCGCCGGATCCATCACCTGCTCTATACCGAAGGCTATACCATCAAGGGCGTGCAGAAACTGATGAAGGGGCAGGGGCGTCAGCAACTGGCGGCGCCCGAGCCTGTTGTATCTGCGCCCAAAGCTTCGATGGCCCAGCCCGTCCATCAGGAAGCGGTTTCCGTGCAAACCGAGCCGGAAGCGGCCAATGCGCCCCTCAGCGCGCGCCAGCGGAACGCCCTTGAAGCGATGCTTGGCGAGCTTAAGGATCTGCGCGCTATGCTGGCGGGCGAGTAATTTCCGTCATCCCGGACCAGCGACACGGCTTGTCCGCCGTAGCCTTGGCGGAAGGCGGGAGCGAGCGCCGATCCGGGACCCAGCATAAGATTCAGGCCGTTCTTCACCGCCTGTCTTAATCATTTAAAGAGTGCCGCTGAAAAAGCGGCACAAGTTTTGTGCTGGGTCCCGGATTACGCTCACCTTCGGCTCACTATCCGGGATGACGGATTGTATGAAGGCATTAACATTTGCAACGCCCGCGCAAATACGCTAGATAACCTGTCAGTCGGAGTGTGGCGCAGCCTGGTAGCGCACTTGCATGGGGTGCAAGGGGTCGCAAGTTCGAATCTTGTCACTCCGACCATTTTTGACATATTCTAAAATTTTATTTATCATCAAATCCATGGATATTTCCGATGCCTGGAAAAGCGATAACATCCTATATGCCGCATATGGACCCGTGCCAGGTGTCGGGCTGGTTACCTATAATCTTGATTTGGAGAATCGTCTGCGCGAACTGGTGCCAGATAGCTTCAATAGATATTGCACTCCTCAAGATGTGTTGAATTCTCCAAAATCTACGGTCTTTGCCGATTGTGCGAGAGTTTATAAAGAGCTGAAGATGCGTACGGACGCTTTAGGTCTGGACCTTACGGTTGACATGAGTGAAGCCGATGACAGGCTGCATTTTGTCGCACGGGACGGTAACAGTCCAGCGGACCGGGAACCTGCGTTTCTGTTAACCGATTGGTTGTGGATCAGGTGAGGCCATTTGGGGCGTACAAAGACGTTCTGACGTGTAAAGGGCCAGGTGGATGGGTGCCGCTGCAACTCAGTTTTGGCCCGCATTAATCCAAGACACTCTATTTTTCATTTCAGGTAACAGTAATTTCTGGTGAATAGGGATTGCTGTTTTATGGATACCACCTTAAGCCAAGGCCCTGCATACAGCAATGGCTACAGCCATATGACCAGAACGGCTTCTCCGCGATAGCGTCTGTTAAACTAATGCAGCCTTATTTTTTAAAAGGATTGTTGCACATTGACTGGATTGCATCTTGACGGGCTATAATATACCGAAAATTCAAAACCAGATCCTCAGGCGGTTCTGTTTTTCCACAAATCACGGCTGATTGAGTGCAGTTATGACCACTCATACTTAACTGCTGATCTTCGGCCCTTTCGCATTTCAGTGTCGCATTTTCATCGATAACAGCATTTTCAAATCGATATAGCAAGGTGTCGCCGGGCATGACGCCCAGAATTTTGGGAGGGCAGCTCAAACGGAAGGCTATATATTTGACCTTCTTGAATTCAATGCGCGCGGCCTGGCAGTCATTGAACGCTGCATCGCCTGGCCGGGCTTTTCCTGCATAGGCCGCCGGGGCGGCTGCCATCATAAAAGCCATCGTGGCGGCGATTGTCTGTGATAAAACGGTCATGAAGGATTTATGCATTTAAATCCGGATATTGTCAATAATATATGTAAATAAACGGATCGGGATGAGGTATCATAATACCACGTGGCCAGTCTTCTGAAATTCATTGTGTTTTTATGTTTTCTATTGACAGGATCTTCCTCATTCATGCATAACACCGCCATCTTTAAAAAGGTGCTGTCATGAAAACATATTCTGCGAAAGCAGCCGAAGTGAACAAGAAATGGGTGGTGGTCGATGCCGACGGCGTCGTGCTGGGCCGCCTGGCGAGCGTGATTGCCCTGCGCCTGCGCGGCAAGCACAAGCCGATCTTCACGCCCCATGTCGATTGCGGCGACAACGTCATCGTCATCAATGCCGATAAAGTCCGCCTGAACGGCCGGAACAAGGGCGAGCAAAGCGTTTTCTACTGGCATACGGGCCATCCCGGCGGGATCAAGGGCATTTCCGCCGCCGAGCAGTTGAAAGGCCGCCACCCGCAGCGCGTGATCGAAAACGCCGTGCGCCGCATGCTGCCCCGCGGTCCGCTGGGCAGCCAGATGTGCGGCAATCTGCGCGTTTACGCAGGCGCCAGCCATCCGCATGAAGCACAGAACCCGGAGACGCTGGACGTCGCCGCGATGAATCCGAAGAACAAAAGGGGTTAAGACCAATGGCCGAGAGAGAAAAATCGACGAGAGGCCCCCGCAAGGACCGGGGCGGTAGCTTCAAGGACCTGAAAAGCCTGAAAACCGAAGCCGCGCCGAAAGCGGCGGCGGGCACGGAAAGCGTTGTCGAAACCCGCGAACCGCGCGAGCCTAAGCTGGACGCGCAGGGCCGTTCCTACGCGACCGGGCGCCGCAAGAACGCCGTCGCCCGCGTCTGGCTTAAGCCCGGACGTGGCACGGTCACGGTCAACGGCCGCGACCAGACGGTTTATTTCGCGCGCCAGACCCAGCGTCTTGTGCTGAACCAGCCCTTCCTGATCGTGAACCGCGTCGGCTCGTTCGACGTCGTCTGCACGGTGACGGGCGGCGGTTTGTCCGGCCAGGCCGGCGCCGTGCGCCACGGCATCAGCCGCGCGCTGGAAAACTTCGAGCCGGCCCTGCGTCCGGCCCTGAAGAAAGCCGGCATGCTGACCCGCGACAGCCGCGTCGTCGAACGGAAAAAAGTCGGCCTCCACAAGGCCCGCCGTTCCAAGCAGTGGGCGAAGCGTTAAGCGCTCTGGTTATGCAGTATTTAAAAACCCGGCTTTCAGCCGGGTTTTTTGACTCTATCTGATATATTTAGCGATAATAAAGGTCTTTCAGGGAAGCATCAGCAATGAGAGACGATATTCCTTATGATCTATCCGTATCCAGAGCGGCTTATTGCGATATTTACAATGCCGTAAGCATGGCCTGTGAAGAAAATCCGGAAGAAGATGAGAATATCGTTTATTCAGATTTCAAAAGATTGCTGGATCCATTAAAAAACGGCGTGCCGCTGCATGAGTTTCTTGAAGGAAGAGGGTATTTCCTTGTCAGCGCCCATATCAGCCATCTTTCTGCGCAAAATCTATATCATGCCGCCAGTTCCGAAATCGCCCGGCCGGTTGGCGTGGCTGTAACGGACGCCGCCGTAGCTTTTGGGGAAGCCGATGCCATCGGCAACATTTGTGATCTGCTCTCCTTGTATGAATTTTCAAAAGACCAGACGAATGCGGTTCCGGATGGCCAGATCAGGGCATTGCGGCATATCCGCTCTGTTTTGCAGATCAAAAAAGACAATGTAAGGAAACGTAATCCTGACCTGACCGTAAACTGTGGAGATTTTATGCCGATATGATCTTTATTCGTTTATTCTTCAGGCCTTCCCTCTCACATAACTCCCCGGTGCATCTTCAATTGCCGTCGGTATCGTATTCAAAACTTTGGCCGCGGAAATTTTTTTGCCGCTGAATTCTTCCATCCATTTCTGCCAATGCGGCCACCAGGAGCCAGAGGACTGTTTTGCGTTATCCAGCCATGCACCCGGCTTGGCGGGATTTTTCTCCGCCGTCCAATAGCAGTATTTGTTTTTGCCCGGCGGATTGACGACGCCGGCGACGTGGCCGGAGGCGGCGAGGGTGAAGGTGACGGGGCCGGAGAAAATCTGCGTCGCGGCGTAGGTCGATTGCCAGGGCGCGATATGGTCTTCCTTGGTCGAAAGGAAATAGGAGGGCGTTTCGATCCTGTGCAAACGGATCGGCACGTCGTCTATGACCAGGCCGCCCGGCTTCACCAGAAGATTGTCGTGATAGAAGTTCCGCAGGTAATAGGCGTGCATCGCGGCGGGCATGTTGGTGGCGTCGTCGTTCCAGTACAGGATGTCGAACGGAAACGGCTCGCGCCCCATCAGGTAGTTGTTCACGACGAAAGACCAGATCATGTCGTTCGCGCGCAGGATGGAAAACGTCTGCCGCAGGGCGCTGCCTTCCAGATAGCCTTTTCCGGCCATTTCCTTTTCCAGGATGTCAAGCTGGCGGTTATCGAGGAACAGCCGGAGATCGCCCACTTCGGTGAAGTCGATCAGCGTCGTCAGGAAAGTGGCTGACG
>JBDHTS010000030.1:0-24574 GCA_039808845.1 Alphaproteobacteria bacterium
GATATAGGCCCCGCGCGTGCGCGCCACTTCCGCCTCCAGCCTTTTCAGGACTTCGCCGCTGCGGTCGATCAGTCCGACCTTCGCCGCCAGCGTCTCGCGCAACGCGGGCAGTTCGTCGGCGCGGCAGCCATGCTTGCGCGCGGCGGCGCGCAGGGCATAAAGCCTGTCCTCCACGGCTTCCGCGGACTCGCCTTCTGTTTCAAGACCGCGCTGCATCGCCTCCAGCTGGCCGACCGCGCTCTGCAGCTCTGCCGCCGCCCGGTCCATCGCCTCGACCACGCCGTTCAGTTCCAGCGGCGCGCGGCTGCCCAGCCGGTCCAGCACTTTGGAGGCGCGCAGGATCGACAGTTCCGCGCCATCTTCCCCGCTGATCGCTTCCCACGCCTCGGCGTAGGCGCTTAACAGAAACTCCTGCTGCTTCATCGTATCGCGCCGCTGCGCCAGTCGTTCCTCCTCGCCTTCCTCCGGCTTCAGTTCGTCCAGCTCGGCGACGACATGGCGCAGATACTCCTCGTCCGCCCGCGCCCGCTCGGCGTCTTCCCGCGCCTGTTTCAGGTGCCGTTCGGCACTCTGCCACGCCTCCCATGTCTTCTGCAGCGGCGCGGCGTCGATCCCCGCGTAATCGTCCAGCAGGCCGCGATGCGTGCCGATATCGAACAGGCCGTGCGTGTCGAACTGCCCGTGGATTTCCACCAGCAGCGCGCCGATATGCTTCAGCAGCCCGACGCTCACCGTCTGGTCGTTGATGAAAGCGCGGCTTTTGCCGTCGGGAGTCAGGACGCGGCGCAGGACCAGGATATCCTCCGCCTCCAGCCCCTGCTCCTTCAACAGCGCCAGCGCGGCATGATCTTTTTTAAGCTGGAATTCGGCGGTGACGGCGGCCTGCTCCGCGCCCTTGCGCACAAGGCTGGAATCCGAACGGCCGCCCAGGGCGAGGCCCAGGGAATCCAGCAAAATGGACTTCCCGGCCCCCGTCTCGCCAGTGAGCGTCAAAAAACCAGACCTGAAATCAATCAAGAGCTGTTCGATCAAAACGATGTTGCGGATGGTGAGGGAGGTCAGCATGGTCTAAGCTTTCGCCATCCTGTCCTCCCTCTCCTGCGCAGCGGGAGGGGGAGTTAGAGGGGGAGGGCTTTCTTCAACGAAGGAAGAACAAGAAGGCCCTCCCCCCTTGATCCCCCCTCCCGCTGCGCAGGAGGGGGGAGAAATATCCAAACTCTTCATCCGCAAAACCCGTCAATCCGGCTTGAACAGCGACTCCACCGTGCGGTCGACGAAGGACCGGCCATTCAGGATGTCCTGACGCTGCTTGTCATCCAGCAGTTTATAGGACTCCGTATACCATTTGCTGCCCGGATAGTTGTAGCCCAGAACGGCGGCCACGCGGGTCGCCTCCGCCTTCAATCCCAGGGTCATGTAAGCCTCCACCAGACGATGCAGCGCTTCCGGCACATGGGTGGTCGTCTGGTAATCTTTCACGACCGTCAGGAATCGGTTGATGGCGGCATTGATTTCCTTGCGGTTCAGGTAATATCGCCCGATCTCCATCTCCTTGCCTGCCAGATGGTCCAGCGTCAGGTCGCGTTTCAGGGTCGCGTCGCGCGAATACTGGCTTTCCGGATAACGCTGGATGAGCGCGTTTAAGGCGTCGAGCGCATTCTTCGTCATTTCCTGATCCCGCGCCACGTCGGTGATCTGCTCGTAATAGCAAAGCGCTTTCAGATACAGCGCATAATCCGCATCCTTGTTGCCGGGATGAAGCTCGATGAAATTGTCCAGCGCGCTGACGGCCTCGTCATAATCGCCGTCCTTGTATAGAGCATACGCGGCCATCAGTTCGGCGCGGGTGGCCCATTCGGAATACGGATGCTGACGCCCCACTTCGTCGAACAGCGTGCTGGCTTCCTTGTAATTGCCCTGATCCAGAGATGATGCGGCCTCGTTATACAGCGTGCCGACCGGACGCTCCGGCTGGGGCTTGTCAGGGTCGGAACCGCATCCGGCCAGAACGACCGCCGCCACTGCCAGAACTGCCATATGCCAGACCGTTTTCATCGCCCGTCACCTGATTGTTTGCCGATGTCTTATGAATAGCCGTGTTCAGGCTGGATTGAAAGAGCGGAAAAGCGTTTAATCACAGCAGGAACAAAGCGCTCTTTTCCCCGGTTGGTCAGTCATGACGGTAGATGTTATCAATAATGAACAGGCCTCACGCTACGAGTATACGGTGGACGGCCATACGGCTTTCGCCAATTACCGGCGCGAGGGCAAGGTTTTGACCATTCTCTATGTCGAGGCGCCGCCCGAACTGCGCGGCACGGGCGCGGCAGGCCATCTGATGGAAGAAATCGTGGCCGATGCCCGGCGGCAAAATCTGGACATCGTCCCCGTCTGCGGCTACGCCGCCGCCTGGCTCAGGAAACATAAGGAACCCGCGTCTCAATAAAAAACCGTTTTCGTGCGGTGAGCGGGAAGACTCTGGTAACGCCCGCCTTCCACGCTCCGGTGCCAGAGTAAGTAATCAATATCCGTTGCAGCCTTGCCCTTCAGTGCCGCCAGATATTCGACTGCCTGGCCCGCACAGGCACGGATTTCAATTTCCTCATCGGAACCTGAAGCAATCTCATGTCCTGCATCGATCCTGGCAGCCAGAACGGCATCATACTCCAGGATACCGTCGATACGCAGCACATGCGGCACGCCGTTATCCGGAAACATGGTGAGACGATGGATATCATTAAACAGGGTTTCGCCCAGCTTTCCAAAAGCCAACTGCAGATCTCCGGCAGCGATCTGCGCACGTTTATAAAAACTGACCATGGTTCCATGATAATCATGAACATCTGCATATGACGGCAACCGCGCCAGCATGGACGCCAGCCGCTCGGCAGATCCTTGCGCCGCTCGAATAAACTCCAGAAAAGAACCGCTATGCGCATCCGTGATATAGACGCCAAATTCCCTCAGGTTTTCTGCGCAGAGCCGGGAAAATTTTTCTGCCTCCGGCGTACCGCGCGGGAGGCTCAGCATGGCTTCAACCGTTTCCGGTTTTGTTTTCGCCATATCCGCAGCAGAGATCAGACCGACTGTCCGTATATATTTCTTAAGCGGCGTTGCGATGGAATAATAAATCGAGTTATCGATCAGCGGCCAGCCTTCGGCGACCAGATCGTCCTTGAAACCTGAACCGAAATTGATCGCGCTAAGAGTCAGACTGTAGGCAGCGGTCTCTTCCGCAGTGCCAATCAGATGATGGTCAGGATCATAAAGATTGACGGGCGGCTGGTTGGGCAGCGCACGCGCGTAATCGGCCAGCCGCTCCTCGTGAATACGCACATGCCGCGCCCTTTGCGCGACCCATGCGAAACCGGCGCGCACGGCGTCGAGCAGATCTTCATTTTGGAGTGGAGCAGGCTGTGCAGGTGTTGTCATCATCCAGGCCGTTTTTCAAAAACGTATTGCCGGAATGCCGGTTGTTCCGAAACTTTGGCCTGCCACGGGCGGTCATGGATGTCTTTATCAGCGATCAAGCTAAATCCATGTTCATCGAAAATGCGGGAGAGTCCTTTTTTCGTTAAATAAAGATTGACGAAAGAATCGTCCTCGCCCCGCATCTGAAAACGATATGTGCCGCCATGACAGCGATCCGGCGGAAGGTCCGAGCAGGAATAAGAAGAAAATTCCATGCCATCGGGATTGGGGACGGTCACGATGGCATGGCCACCCGGTTTCACCACATCCGCCGCCATGCCGACAATGAGGTCGATATTTTCAAGACTTCCCTGACAGCCGAGAATATTATTGAACAAGATGGCATCGGCACTCGCCGGATCTATTTCACGGATATCTGCAACCAGCCTGATCTGCCCGGCTTCGCGGAATGAAGCCGTGATCGCTTCAGCCATTTCCCTAAACGATCCGTGCGGATCATCCATCGCAGATGGAAGAACAAAAGTCGACATATTTTGAGGGGTCTGCGCGCAAAATGCCGCTGAAACGATACCTTCATCTGCCCATAAATCGACGATGCTACTCGCACCCAGACGAGCCAGCATCTCCATAAGCGGCGGCACGTAAACAGAAAATTCGTGCTGTTTCGCAGGTCCCTGCGCGGCAGGTCCCGTTTCTTTGACCCACTGGCTGAGAAATGTTGGTACGGACATGCCCCTGACCTTTCGCTTGAAACGAAAGGTTTATAGCAATATTCAGGTCAAAAAGCTTGTTTTTTCAGGCGGCAACAGCCACGCGTGCCAGCGGGCGGGTTTGGGATAAGGCGGGAGAAGCCTCTTCGCCGTACTGGTCGACCAGAACCCAGGCGCCCGGCGTGGCGAACAACTCGCGGAGGATGGCGTTGTTCAGAGCGTGCCCGGCCTTAGTGCCTTCATAGGCGCCGAGGATCGGACCTCCGGCCAGATACAGATCGCCCACCGCGTCCAGCAGCTTGTGCCGGATGAATTCGTCGGCAAAGCGCAGGCCTTCGGCATTCAGGACCGTTTCACGGTCCAGCACGATGGCATTGTCCAGAGAACCGCCGCGCGCCAGGCCCATCTTGCGCAGCGCCTCCACTTCCTCGACAAAGCCGAAGGTGCGGGCTTCGGCCAGATCGTGGCGGAAATTGCCGTTGTAAAGATGGGTCTCGAAAGACTGGACACCGATGGCGGGATGGCGGAAATCGATTTCTCCCGCGAAGACGCTGCCTTCCGCCGGTTTCAGCGTGGCGCGCTTGCCGTCCTGTTCGACGGAGACTTCCCTTAAAACCTTGATCGCACGGCGCGGCAACGCCTGCGCACGGACACCGGCCTCGTCAATCAGGGCGACGAAGGGCGCGGAGCTGCCGTCCATAACAGGCAATTCCGGACCGTCGATTTCAACCACCGTGTTGTCAATGCCGCAGCCGCGCAGAGCGGCCATCAGATGCTCGATCGTGCCGACCGTCACGCCGTCCGCATTGCCGATCACGGTGCACAGGCGCGTATCCACGACATGGTCCCAGCGCGCCGGGATCGTATTGCCGCGATCCGTCACATCCGTCCGGACGAAAACGATGCCGTGATCGGCCGCAGCGGGCCGCAGTGTCATCGTTACGACCGCGCCCGAATGAAGGCCGACGCCCCGGATGGTCAAGGATCTGGCAAGTGTTTGTTGCATAAGGCCCGCGCCGTTTGAGTTATACAAAGGGCCTTCGCCCAGAGTATCAACATAGGCAGGCCAGGCGGCCTTAACAAATCACGCTTTGTTGCGGGATGTTACACATATAACCCTATGATCTTACAGAACTATCAGTCGCTGCTGGCGGCCGGGAGAACGGCATTGGGTTTGCCGCTGCGATAGGTATCCACGATCGCGTCCTGACGCTGGGCATCGCCCGCGCTGTCATCCTTGCGCCCGGCAAGATCGGCGGGGCGCGATACCTGCCGCGATACAGCGGTCTCGATCGTGCAGCCGAAGCCGTAATCGTCAGACGTGGCGCCCGTATTCCGGGTGCCGTCAAACAGTTCCGTGCAGCCGGGCGGCGGCAGGGCGTCGATGGATTTATAATAGACATAGGTATGAGACACGTCCCCCTGCCCGTTCACCGGCAGGACGTTGACGTTCGCGGCCGTTCTGTTTTCCGAAAACGTGCGGAACAGGAGCGCCGCCTGATCCGAAGCGCGACGGGCGGTATTGACGGATGACAGAGGATCGTAAGTCACGGTTATTTCAAGCGGCCCGTTGCCGTGGTGTTCATGATGATCGGCGATGTCGGCGACGCGTGCATCCGTCATCTCCGATGTCAGGTAATCCTGCTCATCCGCCTTTTCCACCAGCTGGATGCGGTTTGGCGTCATGGACGTTTCGCGGTAAAGGCATGACGTCAGCAGGAGCGCCGAGCACAGGATGAAAGTATGACGTCCGCCCTTCATAGCGCGCTCCCTAGTTGATGACATAGCCGTATGGCTGGTCCGGCGTCAGCAATTCGCTGGGAAGCCGGCGTGTCTTGCCGTAGATGCGGCGCATGTTCGAGGCGAAGGCGCGGGACAGCGGCTGATCGGCCTTTACCGGAAGCATGGTCGCCTGCTGCTTGTCCTCGATCGATTTCACTAGGTAGGGCGTGATCATGACCACCAGCTCCGTCTCCGACCGCTGGAAGCTTTTGGATTTGAACAGATCGCCCAGTACGGGAACACTGGCAATGCCCGGCAGGCCCGTCATACTTTTTGCCGTCTGCGATTGCAGCAGTCCCGCGATCATCAGACTGCCGCCGCTGGGTAGTTCGACCGTGGTCTGGACGTTGCGCGTATCGAGGCCGGGAATACCGGCCACCGCGTTGGCATCGTTCAGGGAAGACACTTCCGAGTTCAGCTGCAGGCTGACCCTCCCGTCGGACAGAACGACCGGGCGGAAGCTGAGCCGCACACCGAAGGCGCGGTACTGAACCTGGATATTGCCCTGCGTGTCCCGCCCGGTGGGCACGGGAATTTCGCCACCCGCGAGGAATGAGGCGGTTTCGCCGGAGATGGAAGTAAGATTGGGCTCTGCGAGGACATTGATCAACCCGTCCTCTTCCAGAGCGCGGATGACCGTGTTGATCGGGCCGAACGCGCCTTTGGAAATTGTGGCGGTGCCGACACCGAACGCATCACGCGTCAGCCCGGCCGCATCGCGCAGACCGAGGCTGGCCTCAACGCCGTTGCCCAGAATATCGCCGATATCCGTAATCTCCGTTTCGACGCCCAGTTCCCGGAACAGGTTGCGCGAGGCTTCCATGATGCGGACCCGCAGCATCACCTGTTGCTCGCCGCCTACGGTCATCATATTGATGATGCCGGCGGAATCGCCTGTGAAGCGGGTCGCGAGATCCTGGATCTTGCTGGCATTGCTTGGTGTAGAGACTTCGCCGGTCAGGATGACCTGGTTATTTACCGTCTTGGCGCGGACCTTTTCTTCGGGAAACAGCTGATCGAGGCTGCTTTGCAGGGTCAACTCGTCAATGTGAACATGGACATTGATACGCTTCAGGATGTTTCCGCCCTCATCCAGCGCCATGATGTTCGTGTCACCCAGCGATGTGCCGACGATATAAAGCTTGTTCGCCTGAACCGCCTGGACGTCGATGATGGACGGATTGGCGACCATCACATCGGAGACCATTCCCGGCACATCCACCATCTCCGCCTTGCCGAGCGTCAGGTTCAGACCGGACTCCGGCGCGCGGAAACCGGCAAGGGTTTCCGGCCTTGCCTTATCGGCATGCGCTTGGATCGCCGTAAACGACGCGGCGGCCATCACTCCCAGAATCATCAATCCCCGCATCAACGGGGATAATCTTGTGGACAAGACGGACATGTGAACAAACTCAAGGAATTATAAAAGAACAGGAAGGTAAAAGATGAAGAACGTTGTGGAGTACTCTATTGCGTAACGCGAACCTGCTGGACCGAGCTACCGGTATAGATTCGCACATTATTGCCGGTTTGACCAGTGCCGTTTTGACGCTCCCTGTTGACTTCCGCTTCCAGGTCGTCGCGGACGGAGGTCAGGCGCTCGTCGGTGGTCAACGGGGTCAGATGGGTCTGCGTTTCATCGCCCAGGGAGCGGAGGGCAAGGCTCAGGTCGCCCAGCTTGCGCGCGAGCACCAGCTTCTCGGCCCCGCGCTGATCGACCTCAACCGTGATGGTCTTGCCGATCTTGATCTTGCCGTCCTCGCTGTTCGCCATGCGCTGGTCGACCGCCAGAACCTTGACATTCTGCATGATCGTCTCGGTCGCCATGCGATTGAAATTTTCCTTAAGCACCCGCTCCAGAACGGGATCCTGATCCGGATTTTCGATGCGTCCCGAATAGGTCAGGATGATGTCCACGCGATCCCCCGGCGCGATGAACCCGCCCGCCATGGATGTCGCGCTGACGGGAATGGCCACGGCCTTCATGCCCGGCGTCAGGGCGGCGGCCAGAAAGTTCGGGCTGTCCTTCGGCACCAGAACGTGCTTCATGATCGGCTCGCCCGCGACGATGTTGCGAAGAGCCTTGCCGGACAGCTGCTCCGCCACCGGCTTGCTGCCCTGGCGCACGATGGCGGCATCGAACATCGCCGTCTGCGGCCAGCTTTGCCATTTCGCGTTCGCCGCCGTCACCGCCTCGCCCATTTTGATGGGCTTGGACGCCACGGCGATCATGACGGTCGGCATCTTCTGCGCCTTGACCTCTTTCTTCTTGGAGCCGCTCAAGGTTGCCTGAACCAGCAGAGCCGCCAGAACGGCCACGACCAGGCCTCCCGCCAAAACGATGATGACATTCTTGTTCATGGCCATACCCCGAACGTTACGCCGTGCAGTCTAGCATACTCCATAAAAGCGGCTGCCGGAAAAATGTCAGCCTCCAATAAAACTTTGCAGCCGGGCGGGCGAGAGCATCCCAAGCTTGATAAACGCCACGGCGATGCCGATGAACAGCGCCACGGCATAGGGCACGACCGCCTCGCCCCCCTGAACTCGCGCGACCCAGCTTCCTTCTTTAAAGCTCTTGAAAGGCTTGTATTTCCGCATCAACAGCGCGGCGGCGCTCAGGCCCGCCCCGGCGAACGCCATGGACAGCAGGAAGAACGAGACCCCCTGCCCTCCCGCCCATAAGGCGTAGGCCGCGGCCAGCTTGGAATCGGCGCCGCCCATCAGGCGCATGAAAAACATAACCATCGTGACGGCCAGGACGATCCCGCCCGTCATGAGATGCGGCCCAAGGCCGGCCATGACATCGGCGCCCGCGATATGAGCCGCCGCCCAGGCAGGGAAAAACAGCGCCGCGACGATCAGGGAATGGAGATTGGAGACATTCATCCGGCGAACGTCGCTATAGGCTGCGGCTGCTGCCACCGCCAGCGCCGCCAGGACGCACAGAAGATACAGGACGAGGAGGATCATGGCAGGCCCTTCTCAGACGCAAGCCCACCCGGAAGGGGGTGGGCTTGCGTCGTCCATTCGGAAAACCGGTTACTGGTTGGCTTCGACGTTCGAAGCAACGCTCGACATCGCGCTGCCGATCTTGTTGAACACGTTGCGCAGATCGTCCCCGAAAGCGAAGACCGCGGCAACGATGGCCAGCGAGATGCCGCCGGCGATCAGGCCGTATTCGATGGCCGTCGCGCCGTCCTTGTTGTAGACATAAGCCTGAATTTTCGCAATGAGCTTCGTCATAACTCATTTCTCCTTTAACGTTTCTCAGCAAGTTGTTTCAGTTAAATTCCCGCATCCGCCAGGACGGAAGATGCCGAACCCACAATTCCCATCATACACCCAATAATTTTAAAGGCCAGTTAAAAAAAGATGGCTTTGTATATATAAACGCATGCAGAATCAGAATTATACACAGTTGTGGAAAATAAATTTTTTCATATTATCGCACTTATTGATATGAAGACTTTCGTTTGAAAATAGAACGATCTGGCAAAATTCGTCATTCCCCGCGCAGGCAGGGAATCCATAATCTGGATTTAAATTTCAGACAGCCCGATTATGGATCATCCGGACAAGCCGGATGATGACGTGCGGGCCTTAACGAGATTGCCTACGAAAGTCCGTTAATTGTGGACTTTCCGCCTCGCGTATCATGACACGCTATTTCGAGATGTGCAGCGTGCTCAGCTGGCCGCCGATGGATTCGAAGATGCTGACCAGCTTGTCCTGGGTCGGGGCGTAGTAATACTGGTCCTCGGACGTCGCGCAATCCTTGTACAGCTGGATCGTATTCTCGTCCGGGCTGCTGATGCTGCCCGTATCGAAGATGATGGTATAGACAAGCACGTCCTTGTCCTTCAGGGCCTGGCAGACCTCAAGGAAACGGTCATCGTAGTCGTTCGTCGTCAACGCGTTCGCCTTGTTGAGCCACAAAGCCGAGTAGTTGGAGTCCTTGGTGTTGTAACCATCGGTCATCATCACGACGGCTTTTTTCCATGCCTTGTTATCCCAGGCGGTGCCCTCCGTAAAAGGAGGTTCCGGAGAGATCATGCGGTAGCCCCAGATCATGCCGATATTGCCCAGCGTGTTGCCCTCCGGCTGCATGCTGTCGATCGTGCTGTTCAGATCCGTTTTATTGTTGGTAAGCGGACGGACGGTCGCATAAGGGCATCCTTGGTTCACCGGAATCTTCGGCTCGATGCTGTAGGTATAGTAATCGTGCACCGAATCATAGTGGTCGATTTGCTGCGTACAGACCTTGTTCGCGCCTTTTCCGGTGCAGACCGTCTTATAGACGGGAACCTGCTTGGTCACGCTCGTCTGTTTCCGGTAGGAATATTTGTAAATATCCCACGGCCCCTCGTAATTGTCCTCGACATCGTCGGGATGGGGATCATTGTCCGTCACCAGCTTGTCAGCCGTAACGCCTGACGTTGCCCCCGTCGTGCTGAATTTCCAGCCGTCGGCGTTGTGCTCGATGATGCAGCCGTACCATTTCGTGGTCGTCGTCGTGTCATGACTGGTGGTATAGGCCGTTCCCGACGGCAGTGTTACGAACGTTTCGCCGTTATTATAGACCCCGCCTGAAGGCGTCTCCCCAAGGCCGTATTTCCCGACCCGCACGGAATTGCTGAACGGCACCAGCCCCACCCGCACGCCTGACTCTCCGCCTTGCGGAAGAACGGCGTTAATCAGCGTTTTCGCCGCAAGCTTCAAGGAAGCGATCTTCTTGTTTCCGGTGCTGTCGTATTCATCCATCGAGCCGGTGTTATCCAGCACCATGACGATTTCCAGGCCGCTCGCATCCTTGCTGACCTCCGTCTCGGCGGATACCGTGAACGTGTCCTTGCCGATGATCCACATGAAATTGGTCTGGAACATGGCCTGCGCCGAAACGGTGACCGTCGCGTCCGAAATCTGGACATGCAGGCCGTGCGCCGTGCCGATCTTGATGTCGGGATAGTTGGCGGCGAAGAAATCCGTGATTTTCTGCTCGATGACGCTTTCATCCTCCGACGAGGCGGCGCCAGCCAGGGCGGCGGCGTCAAGCGCGCCGTGCAGGCGCTGGCGCACCAGGTAGGCCTCGCCCAGGTCGATCGAGAACCCGATGGCGGTCAGCAGGACCGGCGCCATGACCGCGAAGGTCACGAGAATGCTGCCCCGTACGGAATGAACCCATCCGAGCGCTGCTCTTTTCGTGAGGATGAAGCTGTTCATGAGGCCCCCCTTGTGACGGTCGCGGACAGTCTGCCACGGGCGAATGCCGTTTCAGACATCTTGATGTTGCCGAAAATGCTCTTCCAGAATGTCGGGCTGTATTCATACGTTACGGTCACCATGACGACGCCGTCCCCCTCCACGCCCAGGGGCGCGACCTGGTCGTCGGGACTGGTGACAGGCGTCATGTTCCTTGTCTCCCGCCACAGCTGCTGCGGATCGTCGTTCTGGTCATAGGAATAGCTGATGATGTCGACCCCGTAAGGCGCCGTCGCGAAAGGCATGATCCCCAGCTGCCCCCCTGTTATGGCCTGATTCAGCTCCGTCTCGCTGACATCTTCCTCGCGCGTAATGAGGTCCGCCACCATCTGGGCCGAAGAGATCGTCTTCTGGTTCAGGAGAATGGCGTTGCCGATGTCGAACACGCCGATCAGCATCAGCATCAGCACAGGAAAAATCATTGCGAATTCGATATAGGCGACGCCGCCCTCGTCCCTCTTCCACCCTGCCAGCGCTTTCAAGATGCGGATCGCCATTGCCCTATGCCTGATACGGTTCAACCTGCATGACGACGGTAGACATCATCAGCTTGGTATGATTGGGGCCATCCGAAAAAAACTGCCCGATCAGCGGAGTCAGCATCGGATAGCGGTAAAACACGCGGATCATGACGACATCCCCGGACCCGCCGGAATCGAAGGGCGGTGTGATAAGGTTGCCGTCCTCATCGAATTCAGGGGCCGTGACCGTTTCAAAATCCGAGAAGCTGTCCAGGGTCTGGACCTGGAACTGGAACTTCCTGCAGTCGAGAATATACAGGGAATTCGCGCATAGCGCATCGCTGAACACTTCCGCCGGATCCTGCCCGGACGTCTGCTGCAGCTCGCCGGTGCGGATGCGGCGCGCGGCATCCTGGACGGCGCCTTCCATCAACGAACTGGCCGCGAAATACATCGAAAGTTCGATAATGGCGACCAGGAACATCGTGAACGGTACCGCCAGAACGCTGAACTCGATCGCTGTCGTCCCCCCTTCGGAACGCAGCCATTGCCGTATCTTGCGCCGTATTCTGGACAGATGTTTCATCATAAAATCCCCATGCGCCGCCACGCCCCGGACGGGCGGCCATGAACCATTATCCTACGGAAACGCTAAGGCACTGTTTATTTTACAGAAAATTTTATCTTTATTTGACGCGCTCTTTGACGGCTTCGTCATGGCCCACCGGAAAACCGTGGGAATCCAGGAGAATTTCGCCCGTCACCTCCGGCCCCCACCGCTCGACCAGCCTGGCCTGTGTCTTAACGATTTCTTTCTGCCGGGCCTGACCGCGCTGGGTCATGAGCGTGGAAACGATCCCCGTGACCGCCCAGTCGACCATGTACCCGGCGCCGGCCGCCCCGTAAATGACGATCACCGTCTGGGGATTGGTAATGATGCCCAGCGCCGTTTCGACCTTGTTTCCATGCGTCCAGAGCTGGACGAGGAAGGGCGCGCAGCCCGCTATGTTCATGGCTCCGACCGTCAGCCCTTTCAGGCCTTTTTTCGTCTGGTCCAGCAAGGCGGCAATGACCGTCGGAAGCATGCCGATCCCCAGCATGATCGCGGAAGGAATAAAGACGATCCCCATGACCAGGAATCCGATCCCCAGGATCCGGGCGCGCCAGCTGAGCTTTCCCCTGCGCCGGGCCATCAGGATGATCCTTTCATGAAATGCATGAAGGCGACGGCCATAATGGCGATGCCGCCGATCACCGCCGAGGCGATGGCCGCGTATTCATGGCCGGCCTCGCGCCCGAAACTCTGAGGTTTCGACAAATCGGCTTCCAGCTTTGCCAGCTCGTCGCGCATGCTGCTGTAATCGCGCATGGCCTGCTTGAATTCCAGCATGTCGTTCTGACGCATCATCGGGTCGTCCAGAATGGCCGCCACACGGTTCAGATCGCCGGCGGCGGCGGTCCTGTCGATTTTCTGCTTCAGCTTCTCGCGCAGGTGGCGGTCATGCAGGCGCTCATAGACGGGCTTGAGAATTTCCGCCGCCCACGCCGCCACGCCGGGCAGGCTGTCGATATGCGACCGCTTCTGCAGCAAAGCCAGGACCTTGACGTTGCCCATGATGCGCCGGTGGAATTCCCCCGCGTTCAGGTCGGCCAGAAACGGATCGATCACGCGCTTGTCCTTGACGGACAGGAAGGCGGCGATGTGCCGGTCGATGAACAGATGCGGCCTGTTCGGCTTCTTCGCGATATCCTCATAGGCGTACATCAGATCCTCCGGGCTGCGGACGTAATAGCCTTTCAGGATGTCGCTGATGCACGGCGCTTCCTGGCACAGGAAATAGAGGCAGCGCTCGATCCCGTACCCCATCGTCTGCTGCTTCAGGAAGGCCCTGCTGCTGTCGAACCGGGATACCAGCGCGCCGATGTCGACCAGCGCGTCGTTCTGGATCGTCACCCAGTACGTCACGAGCTGCTGGTTGATGATGTCGATATAGGGCTGGATGTCTTTCTTCCGGATCATCGCGTCCGCCATGGCGAACGGGATGCCGTCCGGATTCAGCACCAGCCCCTTGTACCGCAGAGGCGCGGAGATATCGAGCGCGATGGACACGCGGGCCAGCAGCCGGTCCCAGTATCCCGGCCCCCGTCCCGTCTCCTGCGCCGCGTCGAGAGATTCCTGCAGGCGGTTGCTGATCGTCCTGTCTTCCAGCGACCGCTCGATCCATTGGCCGAGCGCGCCGTTCTCGACCATATGCACGGCCTCCGGCTGGTTCTTGTTCAGGTCCATCGCCAGGATGGACGGCCGGAAATATTTGTCGTTGTTGAACTGCAGAGGGCGCGCCGCCTTGATCTTTTTCGTGATCTGCTTGGGGCTCAGGCGCTGGCCGTCCAGCCAGCTGCTGATCTCCGCCAGCGTCCAGCGCTGGGACGGATCGTCGTACAGAAGCCCGCGCAGCAGTTCGAGGATGGCGCCGGTAAACCGCTCGTTTCCGGTCAGCGCCGTGTAGCTTCCGTTTTCGATCTTGTGCTTGACGATCTCCTCGTCGTTCATGCCCTCCATCGGGTCCCTGTGGCGAAGAAGGACGGCAAGGCTGACGCCGAAGGAATACAGGTCATCCTCATACGTCCCGCGCCCGCGCGATAGAGGGTCCGCCATGGCGCGCTCGATGGATTCATAGACGGCCGGCTGCGTATAGGATGGCGGCGTGGACAGGCAGTCGCCGAAAATCACCCTTTCGACCACTTTCGCGCCGCCGTCGAACATGTTCGAGGGGCGGATGCTGCCATGGTAGACGTCGGCGTCCCGCAGATCGGACAACGCCAGGACGGCAGGCCGGATGACCGTCTGCAGCACCTGTTCGGCGCGCCATCCCAGGCCACTGTCGCCCGGCTTCAGGATCGGATGGCCGAGATTGTTTTCGTAAACGAAAGCGTAACGCTCCCCGCCGCCGGGCGGCCAGTAACAGACCCCCGAAGCAATCAGCCGGGCAAGGCCTGGGCTGTTGATGCCGGCGATCAGGGGCGCCTGGCGCGTCCGCGGAACGAGGTTGTTTTCGCATATGAGGGCGAAATAGGGAAAGCCTTCCACCTCTCCCTTGTTTCGCGCGCCATAGGCCGCGACCGGGCCATGGTCGAGATGCGGCATCCTTTTGTCGTATAGGATCTCGATCGCGTCGTTAAGGATGGCCTGCGTGGTGTTGCCGGTGCGCCGGAAAGCCTGGTCCACCGCGGCGCCGCGCTTGTGGTCCTTGCCCTTGCGCTCCGGTTTGTCCGGGCCCTCGGTCGTGCCGTCACTGCTGGTCTGATCGCTGTTCATAAGGAAACCGGAAAAGAAAGGGCTCTGGAAAGCCGGTCCTCATTCTAAAGCATTATCATTAAAGGTTGAATATATGAATTATCAGGAGCCGTCCTATTATCTTCCCTCTCCCAGAGGGAGAGGGGATATATCACCGAAGGGTCAAAACGCCAGAAACAGATCCGCCACCAGAATGGTATCGTCCCGCTCCGGACTCGTCGACAGCATGGCCACCGGCGCCTCGATCAGCTCCTCGATGCGGCGGACGTATTTGACGGCGGCGGCGGGCAGCTGCGCCCAGGACCGCGCGCCGCGCGTCGAGTCCTTCCAGCCCTCAATTGTTTCGTAAACCGGGCGGATCGCCGCCTGTTTCACCGGCGAGGCCGGGTAATGGTCGAAGGATTTACCGTCGAGTTCATAGCCGATGCAGATTTTGATCTCGTCCAGCCCGTCCAGCACGTCGAGCTTGGTCAGCGCGATGCCGTCGATGCCGGAGACTTTCACCGCCTGCCGCACCATCACCGCGTCGAACCAGCCGCAGCGGCGCTTGCGCCCCGTCACCGTGCCGAATTCATGGCCGCGCTTGCCCAGCAATTCGCCGGTCTCGTTCTGCTGTTCCGTCGGGAACGGGCCCGTGCCGACGCGCGTCGTATAGGCCTTGGTGATGCCGAGGACATAACCCGCCGCGCGCGGCCCGACGCCGCTGCCCGAGGCCGCCTGCCCCGCCACAGTGTTCGAGGAGGTGACGTAAGGATAGGTGCCGTGATCGACATCCAGCATCACGCCCTGCGCGCCCTCGAACAGAATGCGCTCGTTTCGCCGCCGGGCTTCCTCCAGCCGTTTCCAGACCGGGGCCGCGAATTTCAGGATCTCCGGCGCAACGCTCTTCAATTGATCCAGAACCGTCTTCGGATCCAGCGCTTCCGCGCCCAGACCTTTCAGCAGCGCGTTGTGGTGGATCATCAGCCGCTCGACCTTGTCTTTCAGCAGATCGTCATGCGCCAGGTCGCAGACGCGGATGCCGCGCCGCGCCACCTTGTCCTCATAGGCCGGGCCGATGCCGCGCCCGGTCGTGCCGATCAGGCTGGCGCCGCGCGCGGCCTCCAGCGCCTTGTCCGCCGCCTGGTGGATGGGAAGGATCAGATTGGCGTTCTCGGCGATCAGCAGCGTCTCCGGCGTCACCGTCACCCCCTTGTCGCGGACCTTTTCGATTTCCTTCAGCAGCGCCCAGGGATCGACCACAACCCCATTGCCGATGACCGAAAGCTTGCCCTGCCGCACCACGCCGGAGGGCAGCAGGCTCAGCTTGTACTCCACCCCGTCGATGACCAGCGTATGCCCCGCATTGTGCCCGCCCTGGAACCGCACGACGATATCCGCGCGGGCCGACAGCCAGTCGACGATCTTCCCTTTTCCTTCATCTCCCCATTGGGAGCCTATGACAGCGACGTTTGGCATGGTGTTCCGTTTCCAAGTTGAAGCTTACTCATACCAATTCATATCAATCATAGCTACGGCAAGAAAGTTGTGCGATGAACAACAAAATCTTGCCCGCAGCCATGTTGTGCGGTATACTACTTCATGATCCGCAGCTTTAAAGACAGCCGCACCGAAAAGATTTTTACGCGGCAACGTGTGCGGAACATGGCGGACGAATTGCAAAGAGCGGCACGGCGAAAGCTTTTGCAAATTGATTCAAGCGTCAGGCTTGAGGATTTGAAAGTGCCGCCGGGCAATCAGCTGGAGGCGCTGTCGGGAAACCGGAAGGGCCAGTGCTCCATCAGGGTCAACCGTCAGTTCCGCATTTGCTTCGTCTGGAAAGACGGCGACGCCTGGGATGTTGAGATTGTCGATTATCATTAACGGAGGCTGACATGGCGGAAAAAAACTTTACCCCGATCCATCCCGGTGAAATCCTTCTTGAGGATTTCCTGAAACCGATGGGAATCACGCCGGGCCGGCTGGCCGGACTGATCGGTGTGGACAGGCGCCGCACGCTTGATATCGTGCGCGGACGAAGGGATATCTCGACCGATACCGCCATGCGCCTGGGGCGCCTGTTCAGCATGTCGCCCGATTTCTGGATGAACCTGCAAAGGCATTACGACATGGATTGTGCCCGGGACAAGCTATGGAAAAATATTTGCGCCACGGTCAGGCCGCTGATTTCATCCGATAGCAGCGGCAAGACAGGATCGCCCTGAAACCGCACGACGATATCCGCGCGGGCGGACAGCCAGTCGACGATTTTTCCTTCGCCTCCCCATCGGGAGGCTTGCGGTTCAGGCGGCCTTGCAGGCGGGGACAAGCATTTTATCATCGCTTTCAAATGCGGCATGGATTTCCAGCCTTTTGATCTGATCGGCCAGCAGGCGCAGGCGTTCTGGAGGATAACCGCCTAAATTTATAAACCCTATGCACTCGTTTATATTGACCGAAAACCTGTCACTGAAAGGACAAGAATGCGCTCCTTCCGTGCACTTCCGGATTTCTTCCAGCAATTCAAGGCATGCCACTCTGAAACCGGGATCTTCGCTGCATTTCAAGTCCGGATTATCCAGTCTGCTTTTCAGAACAGACAATCGTTCAGCTGATTCGATAAGATAATTTTTAAGATCCCCGTCTTCCAGCTCTTCCGCGAGCTTTTTACAGGAGAGTCCTCCTTTTGAAACAGCGAGCCGTAAAGGAAAATACGGGCGCCCAAGTGTTTCCAATGCTTCACCAAGCCGCTGCATTGCTTCCATAAAAAACCATCCTGCTTTTGACTCGACATAACAGGCATTTTTTTCACTAAGCTGGCTTCCATAATGCGTCTCATTTGCTTCAGGTCTGAAGTAATGACCGTTTCCATGATTTACAGCATTATTGAATGCAAGCATAAGCGCGCCCCCGGACAAAGGAGTTTTGGGATCCAGAAGGGGGTAGGCTTGACGGGTGGCCTCATCCAGCATCAGCCATGCTTTTTTATGACTGCGCCTTGCCTGGACAAGCTCATCCGCATGGCCCGCGACCTCATGAAATGTCGAAAACACAACATCGTGCGCGCCATGTCTGCCCCTCAGCTTATATTGAATTTTGCTTTGCAAAGTATTTGCTGCGCCGAAAACGCATACAGCACCTCCCCAATCTGCGTATTCTTGCCGGTCAATTTCAGGTTCGGGAATGCCGTGTACTTTTGCGATTATGCTGGCTGTCGCCGACGCCAGCTCAAAGATGACGTCGCGGGCCTTTTCTGAATCCATGCCGTTTTTTTCTAAAAAACCCATGGCATAAAAAACCCTGGCCAGAAGCTCAGGATCCTCGATCTGCGCAAAAAACCTGCCCATACGCTCTATATTTTCCGCATGATGAGATTTCAGCGCTTCCGGCAGCCGGGCGCACGCATAAAAAAGGGCGCGAGCATCCAGTACATCTTGTAAGCGAGCGCTCCCTGAAAGATATGTCATGAACATATTGTATTGCGTCTGATCGTCCATGCTGGATATCTGCGACTCGTCGAAAGTATGCACGAACATTTGCGCCTTGAGCCTGTCCAGGATTGCCTGGCGTTCCCTTGGGCCGATCTTCGCGTCTTTCTCGTTTTTATGAAGCTGCAGAAGAAGGGAAAGAATGCTTCTACTATCGCTATATCCAAGACGGCTTATGCATCGCACGACATCCTGAACATCGACTTTTGCGGCTGCTGGAAAAGCGACCAGCATATCTCTGAAAAATCGACCGGTCGGGCCGCTTTTTCTCAAATCGAAATTATTTGGCAGATCAAGTTTGCTGAATAGCTCCGTCCAGAAATCTTCATGGTCATAATAAAAGCCGGAACGCGCGGATCTTATAAGGGAAAGAGCCTCTTTTTTCGAAATGCTCCGTTTGCCCGAAGGAGGTTTTTTCGCCTGTTGTGCAAATGTTAGATTCACCATCAAATATTATGTATATTAAAATTAGCCGGTTCGCAATAAAAAATCTAATGATATGATTATATTAACGTACAGCGGTTTCGACAGCGGCGCAAACGTCGTTGACGACCGCATTGACCAGTTTTTGATCCGGACCTTCCGCCATCACCCGGATCACCGGTTCCGTCCCGGAGGCGCGGACCAGCAGCCGGCCTTCGCGGGCCAGCGCCATTTCGGCTTTTTTGATCGCATCCTGCACCTTCTGGTTTTCCAGCGGCCTTCCCTGCCTGAACCGCACGTTTTTCAGGATCTGCGGCAGGGGCGTGAACAGGTTCAGCGTTTCGCTGGCGCGTTGCTTTTTCTGGCGCAGAACGGTCAGCACCTGCAAAGCCGCCAGCAGGCCGTCCCCGGTCGTGCCGACATCCGACAGGATAATATGGCCGGACTGTTCCCCACCGAGATTGTAACCTTCGGCCCGCATGCGTTCGACGACATGGCGGTCGCCCACAGCGGTGCGCACCATATCGATCCCGTTTTTCTTCAGGAACTGTTCCAGCCCCAGATTGGACATGACGGTGGAGACGATTCCGCCGTTTTTCAGCGTTCCTGCCTCCTGCATCGTGACGGCCAGCAGGGCCATCAGCTGGTCGCCGTCGATCCTCTGGCCCTTCTCGTCCACCATGATCAGGCGGTCCGCGTCGCCGTCGAGCGCGATGCCGATATCGGCCTTTTCCTCGATGACTTTTTTCTGCAGCGCCTCGGTCGAGGTCGCGCCCACCCGGTCATTGATATTGCGCCCGTTCGGGTTGACGCCGATGGAGACGACCTCCGCCTCCAGTTCCCACAGCACCTGCGGCGCGACCTTGTAGGCGGCGCCGTGGGCGCAGTCGAGCACGATCTTCATGCCGTCCAGCGTCTGGCGGCGCGGCAGGCTGGCCTTGATGTATTCGATATAGCGGCCCGTCGCGTCGTCCAGGCGGCTGGCCTTGCCGATGCGGTCCGGCCCCGGCAGGTCCGCCGTCAGGTCGCGGCGGATCAGGGTTTCGATGGCGGATTCCAGCCCGTCATTCAGCTTGTACCCGTCGGGCCCGAACAGCTTGATGCCGTTATCCTGATACGGGTTGTGGGAGGCGGAGATCATCACGCCGACATCGGCGCGCAAGGTCCTGGTCAGCATGGCGATGCCGGGCGTCGGGATCGGCCCGACCAGCACGACCTCCATCCCCATGGCCACGAAGCCGGACGCCATCGCCTGTTCCAGCATATATCCCGACAGGCGCGTATCCTTGCCGATCACCGCGCGGCGCGTATGGAGGCCGCCATTGTTCTGTTCCAGCGCCAGCGCCGTCGCCATCGCGGCCTTCAGCGCCATGTCCGCCGTCATCGGCCACACATTGGCCGTCCCGCGAATGCCGTCCGTCCCGAAAAATCTGTCTGTCATAAGGCTGTTGATACCCGAAAGTCATTTGAATTTCCAGAGCGTTCCGCAGTTTAGCTCAATCCACTCAACACCGTCATCCTCCGCGCAGGCGGAGGATCCATAATCGGGATATCTGGTTTTTAGACTCAATGGCATCCATCACGATTATGGATCCCCCGGACAAGCCGGGGGATGACGAACTGCTGCGTCAAACCCCCTGCGGCAATCCCCCCACGCCGCCCAGGCCGCCGCCGGTGGGAACCGAGGAGCGCGGACGGCTGTCCGCCGGCTCGTCGTCCTGGTCGTTGCGGATGATCGGCTCGCCGCGCAGCAGCGCCTTGATCTCGTCGCCGTTCAGGGTTTCGTATTCCAGCAGGGCGTTGGCAAGGGCATGCAAGTCCTTCAGGCGGTCGCGCAGGATCTGCATGGCCTTGTTATAGGCTTCTTCCACGATGATGCGGATTTCGCTGTCCACTTCGCGCGCCGTGTCGTCGGACATGTTCTTGGAATGCGCGACGGAATGGCCGAGGAACACTTCCTCCTGGTCCTGCCCGTAATGCAGGGGGCCCAGCTTGTCGGACATGCCCCATTCGGTCACCATGCGGCGCGCCATGTCGGTCGCCATGCGGATGTCGCTCGACGCGCCGGTCGTCACGCGGTCGTGGCCGAAGATCAGTTCCTCCGCGATTCGCCCGCCCATGGCGACGGCGAGATCCGCCTTCAGCTTGGCGCGGGAGACGGAGACACGGTCCCCTTCCGGCAGGCGCATCACCATGCCGAGCGCGCGGCCGCGCGGAATGATCGTCGCCTTGTGGATCGGATCGGAATCCGGCAGATGGACGGCAAGAATGGCGTGGCCGGCCTCATGATAGGCGGTCAGCTTCTTCTCGTCCTCGGTCATGACCATGGAACGGCGTTCCGCGCCCATCATCACCTTGTCCTTGGCATCCTCCAGCTCCTCCATCCCCACGACGCGCTTACCGCGCCGGGCGGCCAGCAATGCCGCTTCATTGATAAGGTTGGCGAGGTCCGCGCCCGAAAAGCCCGGCGTGCCGCGCGCGATGACGGCGGGATTGACGTTCTTGGCCAGCGGCACTTTTTTCATATGCACGGTCAGGATCTTTTCGCGGCCCTTGATGTCGGGCAGCGGCACGACGATCTGGCGGTCGAAGCGGCCGGGGCGCAGCAGCGCGGGGTCCAACACGTCCGGACGGTTGGTGGCGGCGATCAGGATCACGCCCTCGTTCGCCTCGAACCCGTCCATCTCGACCAGCAATTGGTTAAGAGTCTGCTCGCGTTCGTCGTTGCCGCCGCCGAGGCCCGCGCCGCGATGGCGGCCCACCGCGTCGATCTCGTCGATGAAGATGATGCAGGGCGCGTTCTTCTTCGCCTGCTCGAACATGTCGCGCACGCGGCTCGCGCCGACGCCGACGAACATCTCGACGAAGTCGGAACCGGAAATGGTGAAGAATGGCACGTTCGCCTCGCCCGCCACGGCGCGCGCGACCAGGGTTTTACCCGTGCCGGGCGGGCCGACCAGCAGAGCGCCCTTCGGAATCTTGCCCCCGAGGCGCTGGAATTTCTGCGGGTCTTTCAGGAACTCGACCACTTCCTGCAGTTCGGATTTGGCTTCGTCGATCCCGGCGACATCTTCAAAGGTCACCCGGCCATGCTGTTCCGTCAGCAGGCGCGCGCGGCTTTTGCCGAAGCCCATCGCCCCGCCGCCGCCCCGCCCCTGCATCTGGCGCATGAAGAAGATCCACACGCCGATCAGCAGCAGCATGGGGAACCAGGACAGCAGGATGCTCATCAGGCTGATCTTCTGGGGATCGTCCTGCTCCGCCGTGATGCGGACGCCGGACTTATCCAGCCGGTCCACGACGTTTTCGTTTTCAGGCACGAGAGTCCGGAACGGCTTGCCCGTGCTGGCATAGGTGCCCTCGATCTCCTGCCCCTTGATCGTGATGTCGGAAACGCGGCCTGCCGAGGCCTCGGACATGAAGTCGCTGTAGGCGATCAGTTCGCGCCCGTCCGTCTGTCTTTGCTGGGCGTTCTGGAAGACGTTGAACAAAAACGCGAGGACGAGGCCGACCGCGAGCCAGAAAACCAGGTTGCGACTGAAATTGTTCACAGGACGCCTTTCGGTTGGAAAGAACTCAATTATATCACAAAAAACAATTAAGGTTTTTACCGTTAAAAACAACCGTAAAAACCGTTTCTTCGGCTCTTCTGCAATTATGAAGAACAAAGACGAAAATGTCATTCAGATTCAATTGTTAAATAATTCTGTTTGATATCGGCTCTAAACAGGCATCGCCCCAGCGTGACACTGGCCGGAGGATCGGATGAAAACAGGCATCCGGCAAGCGCCTCCAGCCTGTCCATGCGCGGCCCGTAATCATGATCCTCTCTGGAACCGGAAGCGTTCCGTATCGCCCGCACGGCCCGCAAAATAACGCGTAACCGGATATCCTCCGGCGCAGACATTAAAATTTTCATATCAAATAAGATACGACTTCTATCGTTTTCTATTAACGCCTTCCGCTCTGTTTCTTCTGCATAAAATTCCAGTGCCTGGCGCGCCCTCCCAATGCGGGACGCCGTAACGGCCAGGCGATCCGCCGTCAGGCCTTCTGCTTTCAACGCGTCCCGCACAGCCCTGAGACGGGAACGTGCATAAGCCGGATTTTCGTTGCTGGGATCGATGATAAAAGGAATGTCTTCATGTTCGCAGAGAGTAACCAGTTCCGTTTTGGATGCCTGCAATAAGGGGCGGCAGATATCCACGCCATCCTTTCGATGAACCGGCTTCATCCCCGCCAGGCCATCAAGGCCGGACCCCTTGGCGAGCCGCATCAGGAACGTCTCCGCCTGGTCGTCGGCATGATGAGCGACGAAAAGGTGCCGGGTATTTCTCTCGCGGCAGAATGCCTGCAGCAGCCGGTAACGGTCGCGCCGCGCCCGCTCCATGATCCGCGTTTTTTCCTCCGGAGCCGGACGGGTCAGCACAGTATGCGAGACTCCTGCCCAGCCGGACAGCCACGACCCGACCTGCCGCGCTTCCTCCGCCGATCCGGCCCGTAAGTCGTGGTCGACGGTGACGGCATCGATTTTGGGAAAAACGCCCTGCGCATGAAGGCGCGACAGCAACCACGCCAGCGCCATGCTGTCAGGCCCGCCGGAAACGGCCACGGCTATTGCCGGAACATGGTCTGGCCGGAGATCGAGCCTGTCGATGCAGTCCCGGAAACCGGAAGGCTCTAGGAACACCCGATCTTCTTCGCTTCCTGCGCGGCGCGGGAGGCTACCGGGCCGACAGCGGGAAACTGCTTCCTGAACTGGGCATAGGTCAGGCAGGCCTCATTCTTTTTGCCCATGCCGTTGAGGGAAAGGCCGAGTTTTAATAGAGCGTCAGCCGCTTTCGGGCTTTGCGGATATTTCTGATAGGCCTCCGCGAACACGCGCGACGCCTGGTCGAACTGGCCGCGCACATAATAAGTCTCACCCATCCAGTATGTGGCGTTGGCGGCGAGAGGATGCGCCGGATTTTTGCCCAGGAAATCCTTGAAGCGGCGCTCGGATTCGTCATAGCGGCGGTTTTTCAGCGCGGCATAGGCGGCTTCATACGATGCTTCGGGGCTCATATCTCCGCTGGCGGCGGGAGGCGCAGATACCGCGCCGGTCGTTTGATTGAGCGTTCCCAGCGTATTGGCCGTTCCTGCGGGCGCCGGATCGTCGGGATTGATCGTCGCCGTTCCACCGCCGAAATCCTGAGGCCCGCCCATATCTTCCTGCCCAAGCCCGGCGGGAGCCCGCCCCGGCTGCGGCGGCATTCCGGCGGAAACCGGCGGCGATGCAGGCGGCGTGGACTGCTCAAGCGCCGTCAGACGCTGATCCAGGCGTTTGAAATTGTCATCTAGCTGTGTCTGCAGGGTCTGCAGCAGATGCTGCTGTTGTTCGATCCGTCCAGTCAGGGAAGCGATTTCGCCTTCCAGCTGTGACAGGCGCACCTGCAGCTGGGCCTGCCCCTGGGGCGAAACGTCCTGTTCCTGCGGCATGCCGGATGGCGAATCCACCTGATAGGGCGAAACGTCCGGCGGCATCATTCCCGTATCGTCCTGCGCCAGAGCGCCATGCCCGGACAGCGCCAGCGCGGAGGAAAACGCCAGAAGGCGCAGGGCTTTGACGCCCTGCGCCTTCCGGATTTCAAGGTGTGCAGCGATGCCGCTCATCCTTCAAGCCTTAGTTGACTTCCGTCACCGCGCGGCGGTTCTGGGCCCATGCGGACGCATCGGAACCCATTACGGCCGGACGTTCCTTGC
>JBDHTS010000031.1:0-23967 GCA_039808845.1 Alphaproteobacteria bacterium
CGTTTTAAGATCAAAGAAAAAGAATCACGCCTGCCCGGCAGGCGAACCGGCAAGAACAATTCTTCCCGAACGCCGCCCTGCCCCTGCTGCCGCCGCCGTGCCCGCATAAACCTGTTTCGACGCCTCGATGATGTATACGCCGCAAAGGCCTGAGAAAAAATACCGCCCGAACGCCTCGAACTGATAGGCGGAACGCAGCGCGAAAAACGATCTGAACGGCGGCATGAACAGGGCGCGGTCCGAACGTTCCCTGACGAACAGGCTGCCTTGTAAAAGGTTACGCACCTGGCCCGAGGTGAACGGCGTCCCATGGCCGAACGGCGTCCAGTCCGCCCGCGCCCACAGCCCCATCCGGTGCGGCACGATCAGCAGCAACCGCCCATTGCTTTTCAGCACGCGCCATGCTTCCTGCAACACTTCTTCGGGATGGTCGGCATGTTCAAGGGCATGCACCATCAGGATACGGTCCACGGATTCGGTTTCCAGCGGCCATTCGGACTCCGCCGACAGCGCCGAACGGGACAGGCCATCCTCCGGCCAGCGATGCACGCCGATCGTATCAGGCATCAGCGCCATGGTCCGCGCGGTTTCCCGTTCGAAGCTTTTCAGAAACGGCACCGCATAACCAAACCCCAGCATCGACAGGCCGTTCGCTTCCGCCCAGAATTGCCGCACATGCCCATCCAGCAGACGCCGCACCAGGCGTCCGGCGCGGCCCTGATAAAACACTTTCATGTCATAAACGCTGTAGGCCATGCCTTGACTATAAAGCCTGTTGCAACTGCGCGACCAGCGGCAAATCGGCTTCGGGCATCGGCAGGGAGAACATTTCCTGCGGCTTCAGCCATTTGAAAGACTGCCCTTCCCTTGCCTGGGGAATACCTTTCCAGACGCGGCAGATAAACAGCGGCATCAGAAGATGGAAATCGTCATAGCTGTGCGAAGCGAAGGCCACCGGGGAAAAACAGCAGGGACGGGTCGTGATTCCGGTTTCCTCCTCCAATTCGCGCATCAGGGCGAACTCAGGGGTTTCGCCTTCATGAACCTTGCCGCCGGGAAACTCCCACAACCCCGCCATCGGCTTGCCCGGCGGACGCTGCGCCAGAAGCACGCGCTCGTCGGGATCGACCAGGGCGGCAGCGGCAACCAGAACGGTTTTTTTGATCGCACAGGCAGGCGGCGGCAAATCAAGCGCCTCAGAACAGCCGACAGATTTTTTCGTAAACGTCACCATTGTCCAGCTTTAGCGCGAACAATGCATGCGCGGAAATACATTTTTTCCTTTTTGCCGTATAATTCCTGCACAGATTTTGAAATCCTCGTTTCCTGTCTTAAGTTACTAGACGAATTATCGATTTCGCATCAGAGAGGATCGACCATGGCCATCCAGCATGATCTGCCCCTTCTCTCCACCCTTGCGGCCAGTCTCAGTATCGCTTTCGTCGCAGGCATGGTTGCGTCCCGGCTGCGCATCCCGCCTATTGTCGGCTACCTGCTGACAGGTATTATTCTCGGCCCGCATTCCCCCGGCTTCGTCGCCGACCTGAAAATCGCCGAAGAGCTCTCGGAGATCGGGATCGTGCTGCTGATGTTCGGCGTCGGTCTGCATTTCTCGATCCGGGACCTGATGGAAGTTCGCCGCATTGCCGTGCCGGGGGCGGTCGTCCAGATCGCGGCGGCAACAGCGATGGGTGCGGGGCTGGCCTGGTGGTGGGGATGGCCGATGCTGACAAGCCTGATTTTCGGGCTTGCCTTATCTGTCGCAAGTACAGTCGTGTTGCTTCGCGCACTTGAAGAGCATCGCATCCAGCACAGCATGAACGGCCATATCGCCATTGGATGGCTGATCGTCGAGGACCTGTTCATGGTGCTGGCGCTTGTGCTGATCCCCGTCCTCGCGACATGGAACGGCGACGGCTCCGCCGGGGACGCCGTTCGGCAGCTGGGCGTGACGGTCGGCAAGATCGGATTGTTCGTCATCGTCATGCTAGCGGCGGGACGTCATATCCTGCCACGCATTCTCGAAGCAGTGGTCAGAGCGCGATCGCGCGAACTGTTCACCCTGTGTGTGTTTGCCTCTGCCATCGGCATTGCCTACGGCGCATCGGCCCTGTTCGGCGTTTCCTTCGCCCTGGGCGCATTTTTCGCCGGAATGATGATCCGTGAATCCGATTTAAATCACGAGGTGGCAGAGCGCGCCCTGCCGTTCCAGGATGCCTTTGCCGTATTGTTCTTTGTTTCTGTCGGCATGCTGTTTAATCCAGGGATTCTGATGGAAGCGCCGCTTAGCGTCCTGGCCGTGGTGGCGATCATCATGCTGGGAAAATTCATTGCGGCATTCGGAATCGTGCTGCTGGTTCGCTACCCTCTCCAGACGGCGCTTATCGTGTCCGCGGGGCTGGCGCAGATCGGGGAGTTCTCGTTTATCCTGATCGCGCTCGGCGTGAATTACGAATTGCTGCCGGAGAAAGGACAGGATCTGATTTTGGCCGGAGCCATTATTTCCATAGCTTTAAACCCGCTGATGTTCCATGGGGCAAATAGTTTTTATGCTTTCATTGCGCGAAATCCGCATCTTCGGCGTCATTTCAACCTGAAGAACGACGATCTTGCTCACTTGAAAGACGGCCAGAAGGAAATCCTTTCAGACCACGTCGTCGTCGCGGGATATGGCCGTGTCGGCAAGCATGTCTGCAAAAGCCTGAAGACGGATTCTCGCGCCGTCGTCGTGATCGATAACAACAGGGAACGGATCGGCACTCTGCGTGAAAAAGGCTATATCGCGATTGTCGGCGATGCGAGCGACCCAGACGTTCTAAAGGAATGCGGTATCGAAACCGCTGCAGCCCTGGCTATCGCCGTCCCCGATTACTTCGAGGCGCAACGCATCCTTCAGGCCGCCCGATCCCTCCAGCCCGACGTGAAAATCATGGTCCGTGCCCATAATGACGAGGAAATGGATTATTTCAGAAGCCAAAACGTTCATATGGCGAGTACGGGCGCGCGGGAAATCGGCGAAGCCATGGCCCGCAGCATCAAGACGATATAAAAAAGCCGCGGATCGCGCCGCGGCTTTTTCTGAATTCGAAAAGGTCAGTTGGATTTCGTTTCCTTGACCGGGTCGCCGTTGATATCGAAGGTTTCGATTTTCGATTCCTTCTGCCATTGCTTGATCAGGCCGGTGACGATTTCCTGGCGGACCTGGGCTTCGACCTGCGGCTTCACGTCCTCGAATTTCGGGGCGGCCCGCTTGCGGCGGTCTTCCACTTCGATCACATGCCAGCCGAACTGGGTCTTGACAGGCGTCTTGGTGTACTGGCCTTTTTTGAGTGCGAAGGCGGCATCCGAGAACTCAGGCACCATTTCGCCCTTGGCGAAATAGCCGAGATCCCCGCCATTCTGCGCGGCGCTCGGATCCTTCGAATTTTCCTTCACCAGCTTTTCAAACGGCTCTTTCTTATCAAGCTGGACAATGATTTCCTTCGCTTTTTCTTCCGAGTCCACCAGGATGTGGCGGGCCTTTACTTCCTCGACATCCTTCATGGCCGCGACCGCCTTTTTATAGGAGTCGCGCAGCCTTTTATCGGTCATCTGTGCCTTGACCTGGCGTTCCAGAAACACGTTGCGCGCGATCTGGGCCTTCGCCTGAGCGACCAGATCCTGCACTTCCTTGTCGTCCGGAATGCCAGCCTTGTCGGCTTTTTCGGTTACGATCTGGTTCAGGACCATTTGTTCCTGAGCCAGCGGGAAAATATTGGAGGTGGGCATTTCACGGACATTGTCCGGTTGTTGCTTAATGAACTCCAGCACGTCACCGCGGTGAATTTCCTTACCATTCACGGTCGCGACGACAGGGTTGGCGTTCGGGTCCTTGATCACAACCGGCTGGGGCGTCTGCGCAGCGGCTTCGGCAGGTTTCGCGGCGTCGGCGGCGCGCGCAGACGGCACAAGGGCGGCGGACAGAAGCAGCGCGGCAAAGGCGGCCTTGCCAATGATGGTGAATGTCATAGACGGGATTTCCCTAAAATATTGAAACGGCGATCCGGCCCGCATGATTCGGACCGAAATCTTGCATAATCTACGCCTGCATTATGGCGGAATAAAGAGTTTTCTAGGCATAATCCCCGCAACGCTTTTATTTGACGCCGGGCCGCTTGCGGCTTATATCAGACGGGCACATCAAAGAGGTATAATGTTGCTTGCGCTTGCCACGAAGATTTTCGGCTCATCCAACGACCGCCAGCTGAAAGGCCTGTTCCGCCACGTCGCGCCCGTCAACGCGCTGGAACCGCGCTTCCAGGCGATGAGCGACGACGATCTGCGCGCCCAGACCCCCCTGCTGCGCGAACGGCTGGCGAAGGGCGAAACGCTGGACGACATCGCCCATGAGGCTTTCGCCGTCGTGCGCGAGGCCGCCAAGCGTGTGCTGGGCCAGCGGCATTTCGACGTCCAGCTGGTCGGCGGCATGGCCCTGCATAATGGCCGGATCGCCGAAATGAAAACCGGCGAAGGCAAGACGCTGGTCGGCACCCTGCCCGTCTACCTGAACGCTCTGTCCGGCAAGGGCGTCCACGTCGTCACCGTCAACGATTATCTGGCGAAGCGCGACTCGGCCTGGATGGGACGCATTTACAACTTCCTCGGCATGAGCGTCGGCTGCATCGTCCACGACCTGTCGGACCGGGAGCGTAAGGAAGCCTATGCCGCCGACATCACCTACGGCACCAATAACGAATTCGGCTTCGATTACCTGCGCGACAACATGAAGTACGACCTGAACGCGATGGTTCAGCGTCCGTTCAATTTCGCGATCGTGGACGAGGTCGACTCGATCCTGATCGACGAGGCGCGCACGCCGCTGATCATCTCCGGCCCGTCGGAGGATTCCTCCGAACTTTATGTCGCGGTCAATACGATCATCCCGAAACTCGAAAAGCACGATTTCGAGATCGACGAAAAGATGAAGACCGTCACCCTGACCGAGGACGGGACGGAGCATATCGAACAACTGGTCGCCGCCGCCGGACTTCTGACCGAGGGCGGGCTGTATGACGCGCAGAACATCGCGCTGGTCCACCACATCAACCAGGCGCTGCGCGCGCACAAGCTGTTCCACCGCGATACGGACTATATCGTCAAGGACAACAAGGTCATCATCATCGACGAATTCACCGGACGCATGATGGAAGGCCGCCGTTTCTCCGAGGGCCTGCACCAAGCGCTGGAAGCGAAAGAACAGGTGAAAATCCAGAACGAGAACCAGACGCTCGCCTCCATCACCTTCCAGAATTATTTCCGCATGTACCCGAAACTGGCGGGCATGACGGGCACCGCCCTGACCGAGGCGGCGGAATTCGCGGAGATCTACAAGCTGGGCGTCGTCGAGGTGCCGACGAATGTCAAGGTCAGCCGGATCGACCATGACGACAAGATCTACAAATCCCTGCGCGAAAAGGACGAGGCGATCGCCGCGCAGATCGAGGAGTGCCTGGCCCGCCGCCAGCCGGTGCTGGTCGGCACGACATCCATCGAGAAATCCGAGCGCCTGTCCGCCCTGCTCGCCAGGCGCCGCATTCCGCATGAAGTGCTGAACGCGCGCTATCACGAGAAGGAAGCCTATATCGTGGCGCAGGCGGGCCGCCCCGGCGCGGTGACCATCGCCACCAACATGGCGGGCCGCGGCACGGACATCAAGCTGGGCGGCAACTTCGAAATGCGGGTCGAGCATGAAGTCGGCCCGGATTGGGGCGAGCGCGAAAAGGCCTATGCCATCGAGGACATCCGCCAGCAAGTGATCCGGGACAGCGAAGAAGTGCGCCAGTCCGGCGGCCTGTTCGTGATCGGCACGGAACGCCATGAATCCCGCCGCATCGACAACCAGCTGCGCGGCCGTTCGGGCCGCCAGGGCGACCCCGGCGCGTCCATCTTCTTCCTGTCTCTTGAAGATGACCTGATGCGCATCTTCGGCTCCGACAAGATGGAGATGCTGCTGGGGAACAAGACGATCGGCCTGCGCGATGGCGAGGCTCTGACCCATCCGTGGATCAGCAAGGCGCTGGAGCGGGCGCAGGCGCGGGTCGAGGCGCAGAACTTCGAGATCCGCAAGAATCTGCTGAAATTCGACAACGTGATGAACGACCAGCGCAAGGTCGTCTATGAGCAGCGCCGCGAAATCATGGATCTGGACGAAGTGGTCGAGCTGGTCAAGGACATGCGCCACTCGGTCATCAACGACCTGGTCGCGCGCTGCATCCCGCCCCGCACCTATGCCGAGCAGTGGGACATGGAGACATTGAAGGGCGAAACGCTGCGCCTTCTGAATCTCGACCTGCCGCTTGCCGACTGGGCGAAGGAGGAAGGCATCGCCGATGACGAGATCCGCGAGCGCCTGACCGATGCTTCCGACCGCAAAATGGCCGAAAAAGTCGCCAACGCAGGCCCCGACATCTTCCGCCGCATGGAAAAGGCGATGGTGCTGCAGCAGCTGGACCAGCACTGGAAAGAGCATCTGCTGAACCTCGACCATTTGCGCCAGGGCATCAATCTGCGCGCCTTCGGTCAGCGCGATCCGCTGAACGAATACAAGACAGAGGCGTTCGGCATGTTCGAGATGATGCTGAACCACCTGCGCGAAAACGTGACGCAGACCTTGAGTCTCGTGGAATTCAACATTGCGCCGAGCGAGGATCTGTTCATTTCCCGCCAGGAAACGCATGAGACGCGCGAAGATCCGGCGCTGGCGGGCGGCAATGAAGACAACGTCCACCCGCTCGGCAGCCGCCGCGAAAGCCCCCTGCCCGGCAAGACGATGCGCAACCGCGCCTTCGACCCGCAGGATCCCGCAACCTGGGCGGCCACAACGCCGCGCAACGCCCCCTGCCCCTGCGGTTCAGGGAAAAAGTATAAATATTGCCACGGGCAGCTGGCTTGAGCAGGGCAGCCTCTCCCAAACCCATAAAATAAGTACTGGCATTACCCAGCCGTCATACCGATTGCAGAATCCTCTGGCATTGCCCTTTTTTCGAGATTAATACTCTTTAAGTCATTGTAAGACTTAATATTTTTGTGCAGCGCACAATGGGGATCGCCATGGATTTTTTATCATCGGATTTTTCCTCGCAGGGAACGCTTCCAGTCAGGCCAAAAGTGGGGTTGGCGCTCCAGGGAGCAGGCGCCCAAGGCGCGTTTACCTGGGGCGTTATTGAAGGACTGCTAGATGAAGGCATCAACATCGGCGCGATTTCCGGTTCCAGTTCAGGGGCTTTTAACGGTGTTCTGGCCGCCAATGGCCTGGCGACAGGAAACCGCGATCTTGCGCGGGAGACTATGCACGAAGGATGGTGCCACCTTTCAAAAATGGCTTACGGAACCCCTTTCCATGCCACGCTTTACGACTCTTTCGCGGGAACATGGCCCAATCTTTCAAATCCCTATTACAAGGGATTTGAAAGATTGTCGATCGTCTGCCGTCAAGCGCATGGAATCCTTCAGGACGACATCCCATGCGGGAAGTGCTGGAAGCCGTTATCGACTTCCAGACAATCAGGGAAAGTTCCCGGTTCGATCTCTTTGTCAGCGCCGTCAACCCGCGTTATGAACGGCTATGCGTCTTTACCGGAGATATGATCAACATCGATACGGTCTCCGCCTCTTCCAATCTGCCCAAGATGATGCCCCCCGTTTTGATCGACGGCGAGGAATACTGGGATGGGGGGTTCATGGAAAACCCAAGCGTGACCCCGCTGTCCCAGAACAGCGACGTCAGCGATATCATCCTTGTGATGGTCACCCCTTCGGAGATCGATTCGATTCCCAAAGATCCCGGTGGAATCGAAAAAAGAACGCAGCAAATCCTTTATGCATCAGGGCCATACAAAGACATGGCGTGGCTCGCACGGATGAACGATCTGCTGCGCGACGGCAAGGCCGACCCCGATAAAATCGGCGAGCGCATCGTCAATCTCCACCGCATTGTACGTCCTGTTCAAAGCCATCTCGATGGAACAAGCTGTGACAATCTCGATATGCGTTTCCTGCAGCAGCAACGCGCGCTTGGCATTGAAACCGCCAGGCAGTGGGTGATGCAACACGGCCTTCATCTGGGCCAGCGCTCGACATTCGATCCCCGTGATGAACTGAATGGCGTGATACGTCCGCATGGCTTTGTCCACGGCAGTAAACGCTCCTCTATGGCATCAGGTTGCGCTCCCGCGGCCTTCGCCGCATAATTCTTGCATGGATCGCATAACGGAACACTCTTATCTCACCCTGAATTCTTCGGGATTCAGCCGTGTCGTTTATAGCGCGTGGGGCCCGGAGAATGGGCCACCTGTCATCTGCATACATGGGCTGACCGGCAACGGCCATGATTTCAACTGGCTCGGCCCTGCGTTAGCCCAGGACGGATATCACGTTATCAGCGTCGATATGCCGGGCCGTGGCCGCAGCGACTATCTGAGTAATGCTGACGATTATTGCTACGCTCAATATGTTCAGGATCTTTGCGCATTGATGGCCCATCTCGGCATCAATGAACCGAAGAGCGTGGACTGGATCGGCATTTCCATGGGCGGCCTTCTGGGCATCCGCCTGGCCGGCATGCCTGGAAGTCCCATTCGCCGCCTTGTTCTGGACGATATCGGCCCTTCTGTTCCTCAGGCCGATCTGGATATGATCAACGGGCATATCATGCAAAGTTATTTCTTTGACTCGCTAAAAGATCTTGAACGGTCATTGCGCATTGGCCGGGGCCCTTCCATAGGGCCTATGACCGATGAACAATGGAATGCACTCGCTATAAACAATGCACGGCAAGAAAATGGAAAATTTACGTACACCTATGATCCGCGCATCGCCGACGTCTTTGTGAAGGAGCCCATCGGCGAACTGGATTTATGGCCTCTGTGGGATACCATCGACTGCCCCGTTCTGGTTCTGCGAGGCGAAAATTCTACCCTGTTCCCTCAGTCGATCGCCGATGACATGAAACGGCGCGGTCCTGGTTCGAAAGGAAAAATGCAGCTGGAGATCATTAAAAGCTGCGGCCATGTGCCCGGCCTGATTGCCGAAGATCAAATCGATCTTGTTACGAATTGGCTTAGAGAAATAAATTAAAATTAATTTATTTCCACTTCCACACAATCGGCATCTGCGTATCCGGGTGCAGCGTGTGATGGACGGGGCAGCCGAGGGCGGCGGCTTTGAGGCCCGTGGCCAGGGGATGGCTTTCAGACAGGGGCATTGCGATGGTCATGTTGACGGCGGCGATGCGGCGCGGGCTGGCGGCCATCACCTTCTCCGCGCTGCCGCGCATGCCGTCCAGTTCCACGCCGTGACGCCGGGCGTAGATCGCCATCGTCGTCATGATGCAGCTCAGCAAGGAAGTCGCCGTCAGGTCGGTCGGCGAAAAGCTTTCGGCGTTTCCGCCATTGTCGGCGGGCGCGTCCGTCAACAGCTCCGTTCCCGAAGGCCCATGCACCGCCCGGCACCGCAGGGCTCCCTGATAATCGACCGTGATCGCGACCATTATTTTTCTCCTTCTACGCTGTCGTGTTTCCGGGGCGGCATCACGCGCACCTGTGTGATCTGGTTCCGCTGGCGCCGGACGACATCGAAGCGGAAGCCGAAAAAGGTAAAGGATTGCCCAGCCTCGGGAACCCGCTGGGATTCGTAAAGGATCAGGCCCGCCAGAGTGGAATAGTTTTGGTCGGGCAGATCCCATTCGAATTCGCGCTTCAGGTCACGGATCGTCACAGTGCCGTCGACCAGCCAAGCGCCATTCGGTTGCCGCCGCACCCCGGCCACGGTTTCATCCAGTTCGTCGTCGATTTCGCCGACGATTTCCTCAAGAATGTCTTCCAGCGTTACCATGCCCATCAGCGTGCCGTATTCATCGACCACAAGAGCGAAATGCTCCCGCCGCTCGCGAAAAGCCTGCAGCTGGTCGGCAAGGCTGGTGGTATTGGGCACGAACCAGGGCTCCGTCACCATGGTGGTGATATCGATGCCGCCAATCTGGCCTCCGTGCGCCTGCATCTCCTGGAAAAGAGATTTGGCATGAATAATGCCGACAATATTTTCTGGATCGTCTTTCCAGAGCGGAATGCGGGTATAGGGACTTTGCAGCACATGCTGGACGATTTTCGGCAGGGGGTCGCCGGCGTCGATCATTTCCATCTTGTTCCGGTGAGTCATGATTTCACTGACATCGACCTCGGCCAGGTCCAGGATGGAGCGCAGCATGGCCCTCTGGACGTCCACCCCCTCCTCCGGCCCGCGATGCAGATCGATCGCGCCGCGCAGGGCGACGATGTCCGCGCCGATCTCGACGCTGCCGGGATCGGCATGGAAAGCCTTGATGATCATCCGGACGATCCACGTAATCGCCGTCGTAAAGGGCGCCAACACGACCAGGAAAGCGCGGACGGGCCGCGCCAGCAGCATGGCCGCCCGGTCGGCATTGTGAAAGGCGATCGTCTTGGGCAGGACTTCCGCGAAGATCAGCACGACGATAGTGATCAGCACCGTGGCATACACCACGCCGCGCGCCTCGCCGAACACACGGATCATGACGCTGGTCGCCAGGGCCGAGGCCAGGATATTCACCAGAGTGTTGCCCAGCAGGAGGGAACCGATCATGCGCTCCTTGTCCTGCCGGATGCGGTTGACCAGGCGGGCGCGCCGGTCGCCTTCCTTTTCAAGGCTGTGCATCTTCGCGCTCGACGCGGCCGTCAGCGCGGTTTCGGAACAGGCGAAAAAGGCTGAAAGCGCCAGCAGGATAATGACGATCACGATCGATGCGGCAATGCCCATGGCGTTATCCCTGCATGGACTCCCGGATCACGGCCCCGACATCGCGCAGATCGACCGAACGGTCGACACGGGCGCGGCCGATCTCGTCGACGACGATAAAGACGGGCCTGCCGCCTTCGGCTTTCTTGTCGTGGTTCATATGGGCGATCAGACCGTCCGGCGTGCACTCCAGCCTGGGGGAGATGTCCGCAATGCGGGCCGGCAGGCCTACGTCCCGAAAATGGCTCTCGACACGCCGCAGCGCGTCCGGCAGGCAATGGCCGCGCCGGACCGACAGCTGAAAGGCGAGAACGGTGCCGATGGCTACGGCCTCGCCATGCAACAGGCGTCCGTCGAACCGCGCCTCGGCCTCCAGCGCATGGCCGAACGTGTGGCCGAGATTGAGCAGCGCGCGCAGGCCCTGCTCCCGCTCGTCCTTTGCCACGATATCGGCTTTCATGCGGCAGGAGGTCTCAACGGCCTGTGCGACGCTGTCAGGATCGAGCGCGCATACTTTTTTGCCGTTCGTCTCCAGCCAGCTGAAAAACTCCGCATTTCCCAGCAGGCCGTATTTGGCGATTTCGGCATAGCCCGCCAGAATCTCGCGGCGCGGCAGGGTTTTGAGAGCATCCAGATCGCACAGAACTGCCAGAGGCTGATAAAACGCGCCAACCAGATTTTTGCCATGACGCGTGTTGATGCCGGTTTTGCCGCCGACCGAACTGTCGACCTGCGCCAGCAAGGACGTGGGCACCTGGACGAATGGAATGCCGCGCAACGCCAGAGACGCCGTAACGCCGCCCAGATCGCCGATGACCCCGCCGCCAACGGCAAACAGTATCGACTTGCGGTCCGGATGATGATCAAGCAGCCAATCCAGCGATTGTTCCAGCCGGGCGTAGCATTTCGTCTGCTCCCCCGGCGGCAGGGACAAAACCTCTGTCGATCGCGCGCCTGCTTTCGCAAGCACGTCACGCAACGGCAAGGCATGCTGGTCCCGCACATGATCGTCGGTCAAGATAAAAACGGTTTTGCCCTTGAGAGAAAACGGCAGGTAACCTTGCGGATCGCGCAGCAACGCCGCGCCGATAGCGATGGAATAGGATCGTTCCCCCAAACCGACTGTGACCGTCCGGACCGTCATGGCTTTTCCTTCCGCAGGAAATCATCAAGCCGTTCGAGGGCCGATTCAAGAATCGGCCCGGCAGGCCCCTGATGGCTTTCCACCACCACATCGGCACGGGAATAAACAGGTTCGCGCTTGGCGGAAAGGTTTCCGAGAATCGTGGCGGGATCGCCGTTCCTCAGCAAGGGACGGTTGGCATTACGCGCGGTACGCTCCACCAGAACCGGCAGTTCCGCGCGGACCCAAAGGGACACGGCATGGTTCCAGATGGCCTCGGCGGTATCCGGCTGCATCACCGCCCCGCCACCCGCGGCAATAATCTTTGGTCCATCCTCGATCAGCCGTTGCAAAACCAGCCGCTCCCTGTCGCGGAAAAACGGCTCGCCATAGCGTTCGAAAATATCAGAAATCGAACAGCCTGCCGCCTTTTCGATTTCCTCGTCGGAATCGGCGAAGGGAAGGTTGAGCGCCTCTGCCAGCAACCGCCCAAGCCGGCTTTTGCCGGCGCCCATCATGCCGATCAGGACAACCGGCCTGTCCAGCCTGGACCGGATGGACTCCACGGTGCGGCTGTCGATCACGATGCTCATGCGATGCTTATGCCCCAGACAGTCAGCAAACTCAATCCTTTCGCATGTGTTTCGCATTGAAATCCGGACAGGCTTGAGTTAGCGTAATGACTTCTTTCAGTCGCACGCGAACCGGATCCACGCCATGAAAATCGCCAAATTCGTCCTGCCTGTCATTCTGCTGGCGCTTATAGGAGGATTCCTTTATGTGGCGCTGACCGACGTGCCAGTCGTCCAGACGGAAGTCCGCAAGACCATCGACAGCAGTCATTCCGCGCAATGACGGGCCGTTTTCAAAAAACCGCCCTGCTTTTGTCCATGGCGGCGGTCCTGACCCTGATGGCCGGATCGTTCCATGCCTTCGCCTCCACCGGCAACGAGGAAACGGATTTTATGGACGACGACCGCATGGCCGGATCTTCCCCCGTTTCGGAGGATGAGGAACCGCCGCCGCCGCCCAGACCCCATGCCGTCCATGAGGGTGCGGAAGAGACAACCCAGCAAAATCAGGATCTGCGGCCCCAGGATGCCCCCGGAACGCTTCATCAGGACTTCAAGGATATCGAGCCGATCGGCCTGATCGCCGACGGATCGGGCGGCGGGCTAGGCGAGGATGTCTGGTACGGCTCGGACCGCGATTTCATTACGGCCCGGATGCTGGAAACCCCATCCATCACGCATTTCCCGGTGGTGCAGGACCTGCTCCGCCGCCTTTACCTCACCACCGCCAAGCCGGAATATTTCAACCGGAACGGCAATCGTCCGCAGCCGGGCCGCGACATGCTGACCCTGCGCATTAAGAAATTGGAGGAAATGGGCCTGTATCAGGAGGCGATCAAGCTTTACAGCCGCATCGTCGACGAACCCTACCATGAAGAACTGGCCCGCGCGGGCGTCCTGAGCATGATGCAGGGCGGCAAGGGATCGCTCGGCTGCCTGGAAACCCGCACGGTGATGAACCGCTTCGGGGAACTGGAATTGTGGCAGACATTGAACGCCGTCTGCGATATCGCTCTGCGCCGGCTGGCCAACCCTGAGGGGATTCTGAGCGGCGATCGCCATACCGGCCTCGGCGTCAACGATATCGACCTCAGCGGCAGCGGCAGCGCCATCCTGTCCCAGCTTTCCCGCAAACAGAGCTTCGTCTACCACGCCCGCAGCCAGGCGGATATCGCTTCCTTAAGCGAAGTGGAACGTTCCGCCCTTCAGACCAGCGACGCGTTCGTTTTCGACCGGTTCCGTTTCGACCCCAAATCCCCTGTTTCCCCCGCCGCCTTCGGCGTCATCCTGGGGGCCAGAAATATCAGCGAAAACATGCGCTTCACGGTTCTGGCCGGCTCCGCCGCCTATGGGCTGAAGCCCCTTTCCAGCGTGCAGGAGCAATATAACCTGTTCAAGAACAATACCCGCGAAAAACCGACAGGCTGGCGGCAACTGGCCACGCTGTACCGCCTGGCGGATACGACGGATCCCGGACCTGCGCAAAACGCCCTTCTGGCCAATGCCCTGTCGCTGGGCCGGGCTTACGGCGGCGCGTACGCCCTGTCCCCTTTTGCCGATATGCTGATTCAGGCTGATCCGGGCGCTTTCGGGCCGGAAGACGTCAAGCTGGCCGTACGCATCATGATGGCGGCGAACAAAACAGTTCCCGCTTCCTGGCTCAACCGATTGTCGCAGGGAATCGGCGACCGCAATTCGCTGTTGTTTTTCATCGCCGCAGAGATGAATTCGGATTTATCCACAGATTCAAAGGTTAATGTTGCGTCTTTCAGAAACCTTTTTGAAAAACTCGGAATTCGCGAAAAAGTGCTGATCGCCGCCATCTATGAAAAGCTTAACAGAGACAGTAAATTACATAATTATATAGACACGGAAACTTATGAAAAATTTTTAGACTTGACAGGAACTGAAGATTATGTAATGCCTTCTACTGACTTAACAGGGCGTCTTACCCAGGCGTTCAAGGATAGAAGGTTGGGGGAATCCGTACTGTTAAGCGCCATCGCACTCCAGGGGGCACAACCTGGTTCCGTCAATCCCGGGTTGATGCAGGAGATTATTGATGGCTGGAAAAAAGTGGGTTTGACGAAAGAAGCCCGGGCCCTGGCGACAGAAGCCATCCTGGGGTTAAGTCATTGAAAAGGAGAACAAGTTAATGGCCCGTCCAGGTCGCCCGGCTATGCCGAAACCAAAGCTTCACCCTTTGGTCGATTCCTTCTTGGATATGCTGACCACCGAACGCGGTGCAGCAATGAACACGCGCCAGGCTTACTGGCGCGACCTTGCCGATTTCAGCCTCTATCTGCGAAATCGCTTCAAAAAAGAGATCGTTGACGCCGAGCCCTCCGAGATCAAATCCTATCTTGAGGACCTTGGGGTGAAAATCCATACCAAGGGCCAGAACAGCGCCCAGATCGCGACCCGCACGGTCGCCCGCCGCCTGTCCGCGCTGCGCCAGTATTACCGCTATCTGGTTTCCGAAAACATCCGCAAGGACGACCCCACGGCGTCGATCGACAGCCCGAAACAGGTCCGCACCCTGCCGAAAACGCTCAGCGAGTCGGAAGTCGACGTCCTGATCAAGGCCGCCGCCGGAACGGGCGGCCCGGACAGTGTGCGCCTTGTGTGCCTGCTGGAAATGCTTTACGCCACCGGCCTGCGCGTTTCCGAGCTGGTCGGGCTGCCCCTCTCCGCCATCGGCGAGGACACCCAGTTCCTGATGGTCGCCGGCAAGGGCGGGCGGGAGCGCATGGTGCCCCTGACCGAACCCGCGCAGCGCGCCATCCGCAACTATCTGGATGTCCGCCAAAGCTTTATCGCGCCGGACGACAAGGGCGAGCAGGCGCAATGGATGTTCCCGTCGCGCACGTCGGAAAGCGGCCACCTGACCCGCCAGCGTTTTGCCCAGTTGCTGAAAGACTTGGCCGACAACGCCGAGATCGAAGCCGGCCGCGTCAGCCCGCACGTGCTGCGCCATGCCTTCGCAACGCATCTGCTGAGCCGCGGCGCGGATCTGCGATCGGTCCAGAAAATGCTGGGTCACGCGGACATCGCCACGACCCAGATCTACACCCATATCGTTGGCGACAAGGCGAAGCAGACCGTCGAGGAAAAACACCCTCTCGCCCGGAAAAACGCCGGACGCTGATCGCACCGTTTTCATAGAATATCCCGGCCTCAAGCCGGGATATTCTTTTGTGAGGCAAAATCGAAGTAAAGCATATGAGCAAGCTGGAATTTGAAAAACCGATCCTTGAACTCGAAGCCAAGATCGAGGAGCTCCGCAATGTCAGCAGCGAGGGGAAGCTGAATATCGCGGACGAAATCTCCAGGATGCAGGCCAAGGCCGACAAGCTGCTGAAGCAGATCTACGGCAAGCTGACCCCGCAGCAGAAGGTGCAGGTGGCGCGCCATCAGGAACGCCCGCATTTCAATGACTATATCAGAACCCTGATCGACGATTTTACCCCTCTCGCCGGCGACCGCAATTATGGCGAGGACCAGGCCCTGATCGGCGGGCTTGGGCGTTTTCGCGGACGCTCCTGCGTTGTCATGGGCCACGAAAAAGGGGCCGACACCGAAAGCCGCATCCGCCACAATTTCGGCATGGCGCGTCCGGAGGGATATCGCAAGGCGCAGCGCCTGATGAAAATGGCCGACCAGTTCCAGTTGCCCGTCGTCACGCTGATCGACACGGCGGGGGCCTATCCCGGCGTCGGCGCTGAGGAGCGCGGCCAGGCGGAAGCCATCGCCCGCTCTATCGAAACCTGCCTGCAGATCCAGGTGCCGATCGTCTCGGTCGTCATCGGCGAAGGCGGATCGGGCGGAGCCATCGCCATCGCCGCCGCCGACCGGATCTACATGCTGGAGCACGCCATCTATTCCGTGATTTCGCCTGAGGGCTGCGCTTCCATTCTCTGGCGCAGCGCAGCGCATGCCAACGACGCGTCCGCCGCGCTGAAGCTGACGGCGCAGGATCTTTACGACCTGAAACTGATCGACGGGATCATTCCGGAACCGCTTGGCGGCGCGCATCGCCGACGCGAGGAAACGATTGAAACGGTCGGTCTGCGGATTGAAAAGGCCCTGAAGGAACTGACCCCGTGGGACGGCGCCAAGCTGCTCTCCCGCCGCTACGACAAATTCATTGAAATGGGAAGAGCGGCCTGATCTTTTTCTGTCATCCCGGATTGGCGCTCGCTGCGCATCGCTTGTCCGGGATGACGTGTAAGGTGTATATCAATTCGCCTGCTGGTGCTGGGGCTGCATGGCATGGGCGGACATAATCGGGCGGCGCAGCATGTCCGGCGTCATGCGGGCGCGATTGACCATATTGTCGAAATTGCCATGACCCGCGCGGACATGGCCATCCTCGGTCGCGGCGGCACGGTAATACAGCATCAGAAATACACGTATCGCCGCCGTGAGAGATGTCGAAGGGCTTTTCCGCAAATGAATCAACGAGCAGATATCGTGGATCGTGCATTGCTCCCGCCGCGCGATCTCCCGCAAGGCATTCCACATTTCCGGCTCAAGCCTGACAGATGTCCGGCGACCGACGACTGTGATATTCCTGCTGATCAGGCTGCTTTTTCTAAAGCCGTCCAGACCGTCCACACCCAGCATTCTCATAGCTGCATCCCCCGCTTATTCCTTCATCCGGCATATTCGCACCACACGCCAACGACTTTGGGTCAAAAATGCCCTTCGTGCAACTTAAAAGTGCACAGATGAAAAAAATACAATTACTCCAGCGTAGCGGTGGAACTTTTTTCGCTTGGCGCTAAAGCCTTGATAGATAAGGCATGAACTTCATTTTTTATGAAACGGTCCAACGCAGCGTAAATCATACGATGGCGTGCCAGGTTGTTCAGCGTCTCAAACGCTCCGGAAATGATCGTGATGTGAAAATGACTTTCCCCGCTGCCGTCATCCCCGGCATGGCCTTTATGCCGGCCGCTGTCATTTCTGATGGCCAGGAATTCAGGCTGGAATTCGGCTTCCAGCACCGCTTTCATGGCATTTGCAACCGGCGTTTCGCCTGACATAAGATGCTTTCCCGAATCTTGTTTGTTTCGATATGAATCATCATAATTAAGAGATATGCCCAGAATAAAGCTGAAACCGAACTCGCCGGAATATGCCGAGACCGGCAAAAAAGCCCCTGTCCATCGCCTCTGCGACATGCCGGGATGCGCCTGCGCGGGCGAGTACAAGGCCCCTAAATCACGGGAAGAAAACGATTATTTCTGGTTCTGCCTGGAACATGTCCAGGAGTACAATAAAGCCTGGGACTATTTCGCCGGCATGAGCCATGCCGAGATCGAACAGCAGATCATCCGGGGCGCTTTATGGGACCGCCCGACCCGTCCCTTCCATTCCTATGCCGACCTGAAGGAGCAACTGTACCGCAAGGCCCGCCAGACCTACTCCCATAAGGATAAACCCGATGAGGACGATTCCGCCCGCAAAAGCCGGATGAACGGGATCAACCGCAACACCCCCGAATACGAAGCCATGGCGATTATGGGGCTGGAGCCGCCGCTGAATCTCGACGCGCTCAAGGCGCGGTACAAGGAGCTTGTGAAGAAATATCATCCCGACATCAACCGCGACGACCCCGGGGCGGAAGATGTTCTCAAAAGCGTGAATATGGCCTATACCATATTGAAGCTAGCCCATGAGAAATATGCCCGGATCGCGGGCGAAGGATAACAGCGTGGCCGACAAGAAGTTCAAGGACCAGCCGCAGGCGGCGTCGTTCGACGTGACCCAGCTGGCGCAATCCGGAAAGCATACCTCCATCCCGGACAAGGCGTTCGACGTCCGCAGGACGTTCGGCCTCGATATCGACTGGCAGGTGCCGGGCTTCGCCACCGACCACGGCAACGTGCCGGAGGTCGACGAGTCCTATCTGTTCGACCACGACACAACCCTCGCGATCCTGGCCGGATTCGCACATAACCGCCGCGTGATGATCCAGGGTTATCACGGCACCGGGAAATCGACCCATATCGAGCAGGTGGCCGCACGTCTGAACTGGCCGTGCATCCGCATCAACCTCGACAGTCATGTCAGCCGCCTCGACCTGCTGGGCAAGGATATGATCGTCCTGCGCGAGGGCAAGCAGATCACGGAATACAAGCAGGGCATGCTGCCCTGGGCCCTGCAGAACCCTGTCGCCCTGGTGTTCGACGAATACGACGCCGGGCGTCCGGACGTGATGTTCGTGATCCAGCGCGTGCTGGAATCCGAAGGTCATTTGACCCTGCTGGACCAGAACACAGTGATCCGGCCCCATCCCGCTTTCCGCCTGTTCGCCACGGCCAATACGGTCGGGCTGGGCGACACGACCGGGCTTTATCACGGGACGCAACAGATCAACCAGGGCCAGATGGACCGCTGGAACATCGTCGCCACGCTGAACTACCTTCCCCATGACGAGGAAGCGGGCATCATGCTGGCCAAGAACCCCGACTGGAACACCGAAGCGGGCAAAAAGGATATTTCGGCGATGGTCCGCGTCGCGGACATGACGCGCGAAGGATTCATCAACGGCGACATTTCCACCCTGATGTCCCCCCGGACGGTCCTGAGCTGGATCGAGAACACGAAAATCTTCAAGGACCGCGAATTCGCCTTCCGCCTGAGCTTCCTGAACAAGTGCGACGAGGCGGAGCGGCCTGCCGTGGCGGAATATTACCAGCGCTGCTTCGGGGTGGATCTGACACGAAACTAAAAAACAAACATTGCGCCATGTTTGGTTGTTACTGCCAGTATGATTGCATGAGTAAACAAGGCGGCCATAGGCACAATCCATGCAATTTCTTGTGGGAGTTTCAAAACATTATGCGCAAGGAAAAAGGCTACGAGACAAAAATAAAACGTTTCAGCTAAAAACCAAAGAGGCTGTAAATACCCTGGAAGAAACGACAATCTAAATCCCAGAATAAGCGCATAAACTACATAAAACCAATTGCTGGCAGTGACAAAAGCCCAAAAATAATCTTTGGATTTGAATAAGCGACAAAGGTTATATACAAGCCCGAAAAAAATTGGAAACTTAGGAGCTGCAATGAGAAAAACAACCAAGAAAGAAGCGATGTGGGCAGCGGATAGATAGTATAAAGTTTGCTCTACCTCGTGGCATACACCTTCAAGATTACAAAACATCATTCCCATATAGACAAGCAAGGCAAAAGGGACAAAAAAGCTTATAAAGGCGGCTTTTTTTGAATTTTGATAGTAGTCTTGCGTATCTTCAGAAAAATAGGCTGCCTTAAAAGATCCTTTTACATATTTTATTATTGGGTCCATACCATTCTTCCTGATCGAAATTCTGTAACTCATAATTTATTCCAATAATATTTTATCTTTAAAAAGATGCATAGGCACGGCATTCTGTTTATTCAATGAGCATATATAAAAATCAGGAACAATTTAAGACCGCGACCGCCGCCGCCATGCGGGCCATGTCCGGGCGGCGGGATCTCGATGTCGGGTTCACGTCGATGGAGGCGGCGGCGCAGCGCCTGAATCTGGGTAGCGGGCCGGAGCGCCCCCGCCTGCCCGCGCCGGACGCCGAGCTGAGCCGGGAGAGCGTCGGCATGGTGCGCGGCGCGGCGGACGCGCAGGCCTTGCGCCTTCGCCATCACGACACGGATTTGCACCGCGCCAATGCGCCCATGGACCTGACCGCGCAGGCCGCGTTCGACGCGCTGGAACAGGCGCGGGTCGAGGCGCTGGGCATGAATGCCATGGCAGGCGTGTTCGGTAATCTGCACGCCGCGCTGGAAGACAAATGCAAAAGGCTCGATTTCGCCAGCATCGCCGCACGCGAAGACGCCAGCCTGGGCGACGCCCTGCACCTGATGGCCCGGTTGTCGCTGACGGGGGAGGATGTGCCGCAGCACGCGCACAGCATCGTGGGCCTGTGGAAACCCTGGCTGAAAGAGCGTCTGGGGCCGGACGGCCTTGCCGCGCTGAAGCCGCTGTTGCATCAGCAGAAAGCGTTCGCGGAACTGGCGCGGCGCCTGATCGCTCGAATGGATATGGAATCGGGGTCCGGGGGAGACGAGACCGGCACACCGAGCGCCAGCGACTCCTCCACCCCGCCTGAGCCCGCCGACGAACTTCAGGACATGGAAGCCGGCGACCAGCCCGGCCGGGACGGCCAGGGATCGGACGCCTTCGACGCCGCCGAAGACAGCACCATCGAGGACGAGGCGGAAACCGGCGGCGAAAACCTGTCCGCCACGGAAGGCGACGATGTCATGGAGGGCGGCGACGATGCCGCCGGCAACCCGCGCCTGAACCGGGAGCCGGTTTCGGCGCATGGCAGCCGCTACGCCGTCTATACCGCGCAATTCGACGAGATCGTCCGCGCCGAGGATCTGGCCGAGCCGGAGGAACTGGACCGCCTCCGCGCCATGCTGGACCAGCAGCTGTCCAGCCTGCAGAAGGTCGTGACCAAGCTCGCCAACCGGCTTCAAAGAAAACTGATGGCGAAGCAGCAGCGGACATGGCAGTTCGATCTGGACGAAGGGATGCTGGACGCCGCGCGCCTCGCCCGCATCGTCGCCAACCCGACCGTGCCGCTGTCCTTCAAGCAGGAGCGCCAGACGGATTTCCGCGACACCGTCGTCTGCCTGCTGATCGACAATTCTGGATCGATGCGGGGGCGGCCCATCGCCATCGCCGCGATCTGCACCGACATCCTGGCGCGGACGCTGGAACGCTGCGGGGTGAAGGTGGAAATTCTCGGCTTTACCACGCGCGCATGGAAAGGCGGGAAATCCCGCGACCTGTGGATTCAGAATGGGCGTCCGCCGCACCCAGGCCGCCTGAACGATCTGCGCCATATCATCTACAAGGCGGCGGACGCCCCTTGGCGGCGCGCGCGGCGCAATCTCGGCCTGATGCTGAAGGAAGGCGTGCTGAAGGAAAACATCGACGGCGAGGCGCTGGTCTGGGCGCATAACCGTCTTGCCGCGCGCGGCGAGCAGCGTAAGATCCTGATGGTGATCTCCGACGGCGCGCCGGTGGACGATTCGACCCTGTCCGTCAATCCTGCCAACCTGCTGGAACAGGATCTGCGCAACGTGATCCTGTGGATCGAAAGCCTGTCGCGCATCGAGCTGACGGCCATCGGCATCGGCCATGACGTCACGCGCTATTACCGCAAGGCCGTCACCATCGCCGACGCCGACGAACTGGCCGGGGCGCTGACGCACAGGTTGGAGGAATTGTTCGAGGAATAATGCGGATCATGCCGCCAATTCAGGTTGCCGGTTTCAACCGTTTTTAAAGCGAACGATCCAAGGAGCTTCATCCTGAGTCAGGGTTAAAGGCGGCAGAAAACAAGTAACCTCATAGTCATTTGCGCACGCTATGGCTTCATCAGGCAGATTTTTAAATCCTCTGGCTCTTAAGTCTTTCCTGTCAATGATGTGGTCAGGATCGACAGCCATCCATTGCGCTTTTAAATTTCCTGACGTGCTTTGATCCCAGATCTCATGATCAACATAGACTTTATAATCATCGCCATATCCTGAGACATGCCGGAAATCAGCTATGCGGCAATCTGCCACATCGCAGCAATCAACCCCTTTTCCCTTACCAAGGTTCCTGAACAGCTCACCGATCTGATCGCTTGTCGTTCCCGGAGGAAAGGCTCTTTTTATTGCCTCGGCTTGAGGAGATCCCGGTTCCGGAGGCTGGGCCGAACTTTGTACGGGCATCAGGAATAAAGCAGCGCTGGCGGAAGCCGCAGCAAAGTCCCGGCATAAACGTTTCAGCATTATTATTCTCCCTGTCTGATTTTAGATTAAAAAAATACGCCTGACTGCCTATCAAGTAAAGGCGCGAAGCACGGCTGAATGTTCGCCGGGATAAAGGCGCCGCAATGTCCCGTTCCGGGCCAATCCTCTCCCGGCAATTCGCCCCAGATCTTCTATCCCTGCGACCTCGATGCTGATCTTCATTTTCATGGCGCGGACGGCTTCGTTGAGATCCGGCGCAAGAACGCCTTTGGCCCCTATCGTCCTTTTCCTGGCAACGGACCATACATATCCGGGCATGGAATCAATCCCGTCCCTGCTTTCCGTTTCCCGCCGAGTCACCAGGTTTCTGGCGTAATAGCTCCCCAGATCTTCATCCGGATTGCCGATGGCCAGGGCATTGATCGTTACGCCCATCTCCGCCAATGCCTCTCGCTCGCTATACAATGCCGCAAAATCCTGGGCGGTTCCGTCGCTGCAGATATCAAGCATCCGGCGCTCGGTTATTGGCCAGGGGCAGTAACCGATAACGCCTCTGCTGTATTTTAAAAGCGAGGCGAACATTGTGGAGCCGGTTTCCCGGCGCGGCAGGGTTCTGATTTCCTGGGCCAGCCCCAGCATCTTCCATTTCAGGTGCGGGTCATCCGCCCGCAGATCCACATAAGGAATGCGCAACATGGGCCGCGACCCGAAATCGACGACACAGACCGCAACCGCCTTATTCCCGGCCTTGTGACAAATGGCTTCCTCAACGAGACTCTGCCGTGGCGAGCCGTCCGCATAAAAACCGAAACCCGGCGTCAGGCTGCGCGCATACATTTCGCACTGAAAAGGATATTCCAGTTCGTCGGTAATAGAGGCGCTCGTGTCGATCGCCAGGGCGATGGCCGAGGCTACCGGCGCGGAGGAGCGGCTTGCCAGCACGGGATGGCGGTATGCCAGCGGGTCTTCCGGCGGCGGCTCATAGGGATCCGCGAACGACTGCGAGTCCTGGCCCGGAGGCGAAGCGGCGGCCAACCGGAACGGTGCGCCGATCCCGCCAGCCAAAGCAAGGCCGCCCGCGTACGCGAGGAAATTCCTTCTGCAGACTGACATGTATAAAACCCTGTTCAGATGCTTTTTTATTCTTTTGGCCAACCAGACCATACCGCCCGCCGCCGCGTCAACTATTTTCCGCCATGCTTGCCGCCCTGAACCGCAAATTCTCTTGTTCCGCCAAGGGTTTTCGTTTAACAACGGCCTTATGAGCGACACGAAAAAATCCGTCTACAAGCCCCGCCCGGTGAGCGGTTTTCCCGAATGGCTGCCCGAAGTGCGGCTGGTGGAACAGCAATGGTTCGACCATATCCGGAAAGTGTTCGAATCCTATGGTTTCTGCTCCATCGAGACGCCGTCGGTGGAGGAATTGGACGTCCTGAGCGCCAAGGGCGAGGTGGACAAGGAAATCTACGTTATCGAGCGTCTGCACAAGGACGAGAACGACAAGGAGGCGCGCCTCGCGCTCCATTTCGACCAGACGGTGCCGCTCGCGCGCTACGTCGCCCAGCATTTCAACGAACTGGTCTTCCCGTTCAAGCGCTATCAGATGCAGCGCGTCTGGCGCGGCGAGCGCCCGCAGGCGGGACGGTTCCGCGAATTCTATCAATGCGATATCGACGTCATCAACGTCGACGCCCTGCCCCTGCATTTCGACGCGGAAATG
>JBDHTS010000032.1:0-23023 GCA_039808845.1 Alphaproteobacteria bacterium
CGTAGGATTTCACGTTCAGCTTGTAGTTGCCGTCATTCGTGCCATCGGCGATGTTGATCTTCAGGTCCGCGAGATCCGCTTTCGAAACGGTCCAGACTCCGCCCGATACCGTGCCATGGTTCAGCGTCGCGCCAGAGGGCAGTCCGCTGATCTCCACTTTCTGGATGGTTTCGGAACCATCCGTGTCGGTGACCGACGTCGCGATATTCAAGGCAACGGTTTTGCCTTCCTCGCCGGACGCATTCGATGCCGTCAGGTTCGGAACATCCGCCACGGCATCGACGATGATGTCGAACGTGCCGTTGGCCGAGGCCGTGCGTCCCAGCGCCGCATCGGTAACGGTGGCCGTTACTTTCAGGTTGCTGAGATCAAGATCGCTGTCATGCGGCGGGGCGAAGCGGAAATTGCCGTTGAAATCCTCGCCCGCGGACAGGGTCTTCGTCCATGTGCCTGTGGCCGCGTTGTACGTGCCGCCGTTCAGCGACTGGAAGCCCCAGTCCGGGTTGATGCCCGTCAGGGTCAGGGTGATGACCTGCGCGCCGGATCCCGTTCCATCGGCCGTGACATTGACGATCACGGAGCCGTCTTCCTTGACGATCACATCCTCGGCGCCGTTATTGACGTTCAGATCGACCGAGACGCTGCCCACATTGCCTTTCAGGGTCAGGCATGCGGTCGAGGTGTCGCCGTCGCCGTCTTTCAATGTATAAGTGAAGGAGTCGGTGACGTTCGAACCCGTGCCCGTGTCGGTCAGCGTGTAAGTGTAAGATCCATCCGCCTTGATTTTCAGGATGCCATGATCGCCATCGATCGTCGCCTCGCCGGAGGACGGAACATTGACCACCGTGCCGCCGAAGCTGATCTTCGTGACCGTGTTCGGCAGATCCTTGCTGACTGCGTCCGCCGCGCCCGCGCCGCCATTGGCGCCGGTGATGACGTTGCCGCTGTCCGTGGCGCCGATCGTCGCGTTGAAGGTATTGAAATCATCATGCGCGACCGGGCCGTCGTCCAGAACCTTGATGACGATGTTGCCCGTGTCGGTATCGCCGTCATTGTCGGTGGCCTTCACGCCGAAATTCAGGCTGATCGCGTCGTTGGCGTCCAGCTTGTTCGGATGGTCGAGCGTGCCGAACAGTTTGAAGGTATAGTCGCCGTTCGGATTGATGACGAGGGTGAAGACCGTCGTCGCGCCGACCTTGCCGGTATAAGTGTTTCCGGTCTGGGTCACGCTCACAGGCTGGCCGCCGGAAGTCAGGGCGACGCTGCTTGAGAACGTATTGTTGCCGTTGACCGTGCCGGTGTCGCTGCCGAAATCGACATTGACGTGGCCGTTCACAGTGATGCCCGTGCCGGTCAGATCGGATTCGTCGACCGTCTTCGCCGCCGGGTCGGTGATGACCGGCACATCATCCTTCGTGACGCACAGGTTCAGGGTCACGGTTTTCGACGCGGTGTTGTCGGTCAGGTCGACTTCCGTGCCGCCCAGATTGGTTTCCTTCGCGGTCGATTTGACGGTCAGGGTGTAGTTGCCGTCCGGCGTGCCGTCGGCGATATTGATCTTCAGGTCCGCGAGATCCGCTTTCGAAACGGTCCAGACTCCGCCCGATACCGTGCCATGGTTCAGCGTCGCGCCGGAAGGCAGTCCGCTGATTTCCACCTTCTGGATGGTTTCGGAACCGTCCGTGTCGGTGACGGAGGTGTTGATGTTCAGCGCCACGCTCGTGCCTTCCTCGCCCGTCGCGCCGGAGGCGGACAGATTCGGAATATCGGCGACGGCGTCCGTAATGATGTTGAACGTGTCATTGGCGGTCGCCGTGCGGCCGATTGCGGCATCGTTCGAGGTCGCCGTGATCTTCAGGTTGCTCAGATCCAGATCGCTGTCCGCGGGCGGCGCGAAACGGAACGTCCCGTTGAAGTCCTGGCCAGGCGCGAGGGTCGCGGTCCAGGTGCCGGTCGCGGCGTTGTAGGTGCCGCCGTTCAGGGACTGGAAGCCCCAGGCCGGGTTGATGCCCGTCAGGGTCACGGTCAGCACTTGGGTGCCTGAACCCGTGCCGTCGACCGCCACGCTGACGAGTGTCGAGCCGTCTTCCTTGACGATGGTATTGCCGCCGTCGGCGATGACATGGCCGTCCGGATCTTTTACCACGATCGTGACGGTCGTGTCGCCGACGCAGCCGTCCATTTTCAGGGTCGCCGTGCTGGTATCGCCGTCGCCGTCTTTCAGCGTGTAGGTGAACTGGTCGGCAATGGCATGACCGGTGCCTGTATTGGTAACGGTGTAAGTGTAGGAACCGTCTGCCTTGATTTTCAGGATGCCGTGATCGCCATTGATCGTGGCTTCGCCTGTGGCCGGAACCGTAACGTTCGTGCCGCCGAAGCTGATTTTCGTGACGGTGTTCGGCGTGTCCTGGCTCTTGTCGTCTGCAGCACCCGCGCCGCCGTTCTGGCCGGTGATGACGTTGCCGTTTTCGACCAGACCGACCGTGGCGTTGAACGTGTTGACATCATTATGCGCGACCGGGCCGTCATCGAGCACTTTAATGACGATATGACCGTTGGCGGCATCGCCGTCGGAATCCGTTGCCCTGACGCCGAAGTTCAGGTTGATCGCGTCGTTGGCGTCGGTCTTGTTCGGGTGGTCGAGCGTGTCCAGCAGCTTGAAGCTGTAATCGCCGTTGGCGTTGATCGTGAGCGTAAAGATCGTATGACCGTTCGCAACGCCTGTATAAACGTTGCCTGTTTGCGAAACCATCACGGGTACGCCGCCGGATGTCAGGGCGACCGTGCTGGTGAAGGTGTTGCTTCCGGCAATGGATCCCGTGTCGCCGCCAAACGAAGCATCGACATGGCCGTTGACCGTAATGCCCGTACCGGTCAGATCGGATTCGTCGACCGTCTTGACGGCAGGATCCGTGATGACAGGCACGTCGTCTTTGGTGACGCAGAGGTTCAGGGTCGTGGTCGCCGTCGCGACGTTGTCGGTCAGGTCGACTTCCGTCCCGCCCAGGTTCACTTCCTTGGAATAGGATTTGACTGTCAAAGTGTAATTGCCGTCATGCGTGCCGTCGGCGATGTTGATCTTCAGGTCCGCGAGATCCGCTTTCGATACGGTCCAGACGCCGCCGGAGACGGTGCCGTGGTTCAGCGTCGCGCCGGAAGGCAGGCCGCTGATCTCCACTTTCTGGATCGCTTCCGAACCGTCCGTGTCGGTGACGGATGTATTGATATGCAGGGCGACCGCCGTGCCTTCTTCGCCTGTAGAGCCCGAGGCCGACAGATTCGGCGCATCGGCGACGGCATCGGTGATGATGTTGAACATATCGCTGGCCGTAGCCGTACGGCCGATGGCGGCGTCGTTCGATGTCGCCGTGATCTTGAGGTTGCTCAGATCCAGGTCGCTGTCATGCGGCGGCGCGAAACGGAACGTGCCGTTAAAGTCCTGGCCAGGCGCGAGGGTCGCGGTCCAGGTGCCGGCCGCGGCGTTGTAGGTGCCGCCGTTCAGCGACTGGAAACCCCAGGCCGGGTTGATGCCGGTCAGGGTCACGGTCAGCACCTGCGTGCCCGAACCCGTGCCGTCCACCGCCACGCTGATCAGCGTGGAATGGTCTTCCTTGACGATCGTGTCGCCGCCGTCGGCGATGACATGGCCGTCCGGATCCTTCACGACGATGGTGACCGTCGTGTCGCCGACGCTGCCTTCCAGCTTCAGCGTTGCCGTGCTGGTGTCGCCGTCGCCGTCTTTCAGCGTATAGGTGAACTGGTCCGTGACCTTGCTGCCCGAACCGGTATCGGTGAGGGTGTAGGTATAGGAACCGTCCGCCTTGATTTTCAGGACGCCGTGGTCGCCGTTGATCGTGGCTTCGCCTGTGGCCGGAACCGTAACGTTCGTGCCGCCGAAGCTGATTTTCGTGACCGTGTTCGGCGTGTCCTGGCTCTTGGTATCGGCCGCGCCCGCGCCGCCGTTGGCGCCGGTGATCACGTTGCCGTTTTCGACCAGGCCGACCGTGGCGTTGAACGTGTTGACATCATTATGCGCGACCGGACCGTCATCCAGCACGCGAATCGTGATCGTGCCGCCGGAGGAATCGCCGTCGCTGTCGGTCGCCTTGATGCCGAAGTTGAGCGAGACGGCGTCATCCGGATTCGTGGCGTCGGGATGGTCGATCGGCTCTTTCAGCGTAAAGGTGTAGCTGCCGTTCGGGTTGACGACCAGCGTGAAGATCGTCGTGCCGCCCGCCGTGCCCGTATAGGTATTGCCGGTTTGCGAAACGGTCACCGGAACGCCGTTGGAGGTAACCGGCGCGCTGCTGGAGAAGGTGCCCGTGCCCGCGAAGGTGCCGGGGCCGTCATTGCCGAAATCGGCGGTGATGGTGCCGCCGACCGTCTGGTCGCCGTTTTTCAGGGCGGTTTCGTCGACCGTCTGCGTGATCGGCTGGGTCACGACCGGATGGTCGTCTGGCGCGCAGGCGAAGGACAGCGTGGCGGGATCGGTGTCGCCGTCGCCGTCTTTCAGCGTATAGGTGAACTGGTCGGTCGGGCAGCCGCAGCCGCAATTGTCGATCGTGGTCACGTCCGCCAGCATGAAGCTGGACTCTTTGCCGTTCGCCGTGCTCAGGGTCGAGAAAATCTCGAACTTCGTGATCTGGCCGCCGAAATCCGCGCCGTCGAGGCTGATTGTGACGTAGCCGTTGACCGGGGTCGTGGTGGCAAGATCGATGTTATGCGTGATCGGGTTCGGGTTGCCCTCGACCCAGACTTTCAGGCCGATGACCGACTGCAGATCGGACGTGCCGATATCCGCGATCTTGATCGATACGATATCCGCAGGCGCGAAATCGACGTTCAGCCCTTCGCCGCCCTTGAAGATCTTGTCGGTTCCGCCGCCCGCGACGCCGATGCCGGTGCCGTCGGACCGCACGGTCCAGACCAGGTCGCCGCCCGTCAGGGACGTGACCGTGATGCCGTTTTTCGTGAAGCTGGTCTGCGTGCCCGCGACGTCAGCCGCGACAGGAGCCAGATGTTCGCTCTTGCCCGGAACGTTCGCCATCCAGTCGGATTTCAGCGTGTAGGTGTAGCTGCCATCCGCCTTGATCGTCAGTGTGCCGTACAAGCCCTGGATCGATGCCGTGCCGGTGGCCGGAACATCGACGGTCGTGCCGCCGAAGGAGACTTTGGAAACCGTGTTCGGCGTATCCTGGCTGAGCGTGTCCGCCGCGCCCGTGCCGCCGTTGAGGCCGGTGATGACGTTGCCCGTGGCCGCGCCGTTATCGGCTTCGAAGGTGTTGACGTCGTCATGCGCGACCGGGCCGTCGTCCAGCACGTTGATGACGATATTGCCGGCGGCGGTGTCGCCGTCCGTGTCGCCCACCTGCACGCCGAAGCTCAGCGCGATGGAGTCGTTCGGGTTGCCCGTGTTCGGGTGGTCGAGCGTATCCAGCAGCTTGAAGCTGTAGGTGCCGTTGTCGTTGACGGTCAGGGTGAAGATCGTATGGCCGCCCGCCGTGCCGGTGTAGACGTCGCCATTCAGTGCGACCGTAACGGCCTGGCCGCCGGAGGTCAGCGCCGTGCTGGCCGAGAACGCGCCGGTCGAATCGAACTTCGCCGGACCGTCCGCGCCGACATTGGCCGTCAGCGTGCCGCCGACAGTAATGCCCGAAGCAGTCAGGTCCGTTTCGTCGACGGTTTTGATGACAGGCTGCGTCAGCACAGGCTCGTCGTCATTGGTGACGGTCAGCTTCAGCGTGTCGGTCGCGACCGCGATGTTGTCCGAGAAATCGACTTCCTTGCCGGACAGGTTCACTTCCTCGGCATAGGATTTGACGATCAGGTCGTAATGGCCGTCGCGGTTGTCGGGAACGGTCAGCGTCAGGCCGGTCAGGTCGGCGGGGGTCAGAGTCCACACGCCGCCGGAGACGGTGCCGTGGTTCAGTGTCGCGCCGGTCGGCAGGCCCTCGATGGTGATTTTCGTGATCGCTTCCGAGCCGTCCGTGTCGTTGACGGCGGTCTGGATGTGCAGCGCGACCGTCTTGCCTTCCTCGACGGTCGCCGCGGCGGCGTCGAGATCCGGAATATCGGCGACGGCGTCGGTGATGACGTTGAAGCCGGTGGAAGACGAAGCGGACTCATTCGCCGCCGGATCGAACGACGTCGCCGTCGCGGTCATGCCGCTCAGGTCGATATCCGTGTTCGCGGGCGGCGCGAAGGTCAGGCCGCCATTGTAGTTCTGGCCCGGCGCCAGCGTGATGGTCCAGGTGCCGGTCGCGGGATCGTAGGTCCCGTCGGTGTTGGTGATGTTCCAGGCCGGGTCGATGCCGGTGACCGTGACGGTCAGAACCTGGTTCGCGGAGCCCTGCGGGTCCAGCGTCGCCTGGATCGGCACGAAGATCGAGCCGTCTTCCTTGACGATGGCGTCCGGCGCCTGAACGGCGTTGGTCAGGCTGTTGTTGACGCTGATGCCCGGCGGGAACGCGTCGACATCCTGGCTTTCCACCAGGAAGCGGTCGTGCGTGACCTCGGGCAGGCCGAACTGCAGCGCCGTCGGGCCGATCGGGCCGATCGGCGGAATGGTGCCGAGATCGGTCGGGGTGATCGAGCTCTGGAAGCCGAAGCCGCCGGCGCTGGCCTGCCCGCCCGCGCCGTTCGGGCCGGCGGCGGGCTCGACGCCCGCCAGCTGTTTCGCCAGCTGATCCATCGCGTCGTTTTTCGCGACCTCGATGTTCTCCGTCCCCGCCAGATGGTATTCGTTGCGGAAAGAGAGCAGGTCGTATGTCTTGCCTTCCGCGGCCATGCGGGCCGCGTCCTCGCCCTGCATGGCGGCGGCGAAGTTGGTCAGGACCAGGATGCCGTTGTCGCCGAAGGTGATGACAAGGGCGCCGCCTTTTTCAACGACGCGCGCGCCGTCCAGCCCGTCGGGCAGTTCGTAGGTCTGCCCTTTCGCGAGCGTGACGGTCACCACCTCGCCCGCCTTCGGGCGATGCAGTTCGACGGCGTTCGCTGTGTCCGCGCCGCTGTCTGCAGGCGCCTGATGGGCCAGAGCCTGGTTCAGGCTGGCGGCGTCGATGGACTTGCCGTCATTCAGGGCGATGGACGCCTTGTTCTGCGCCAGCGCGCGGAAGTTGTCGATGATCAGCGGTTCGCGGCCCGTTTCGGGCTGGAAGGTGATGACCAGAGCGCCATTGCTGACGGTCATGCTCTGGATATCGGATGACCCGATGTTGAGGGAAGCTCCGCCGTTCTCGGCCAGGGCCATATGGGTTTCGTTGCCCGAAGCGGTTTTCAGTGTGGCCGCTGTGTTCTGATCAGGCATTCATCCTCTCCTTTATATCCAGACTACGCCCCGTGGGGACACGGTTAAAATAATATGAAAATTCTGTCAGGGTCATTACTTTTATACCGTTTGGCGGGGCATTGTCAAACATTATGGTAAAATTTTTCATGCTGATCGGCTAACGTTGAAAAAAACGCTTCTTTTCCGATCGTTAAACTCCTGAGAAACCGCTCCGGTTCCCCCTTTGAACCGGCGCCTTCGCAGAATGATCATGACCCTTGAAATCCGGCCAGAATGTATTTGATTTCGGTAAAATCTTCAAGCCCGTATTTGGAGCCCTCGCGGCCCATGCCGGATTGCTTGACGCCGCCGAACGGCGCGACTTCCGATGACAGGATGGGTTCGTTGACCGCCACCATGCCGTATTCCAGCGTCTCGGCCACCCGGAAGCACTGCCCCAGGTCGCGGCTGTAGAAATAGGAGGCCAGACCGAACCGGGTGTCGTTGGCCTGCGCGACCGCCTCCGCCTCGTCCCTGAACCGGAACAGGCCGGCCACGGGGCCGAACGTTTCCTCGTCTTTCAGGATCATGCCCGGTTTCATGCCGGTCAGCAGCGTCGGCTGATAGAACAGCGGCCCGGCGGAATCGACCGCGCCGCCGCATACGAGCGCCGCGCCTTTCTCCAGTGCGTCGCCGACATGACGCTGCACTTTCTTCAAACCCTGTTCGTTGATCAGCGGCCCGATCTCCACGCCCTCCCGGTCCCCCGGCCCGACCTTCAGGGCCTTGATCCGCGCCGCCAGTTTTTCGGCGAAGGCGTCATGAATGGAATCCTGTACATAAATCCGGTTGGCGCATACGCAGGTCTGCCCCGCATTGCGGAATTTACAGATGATCGCGCCATCCGCCGCCCTGTCGAGATCGGCGCTTTCGAACACGATGAACGGCGCGTTGCCGCCCAGTTCCAGCGACACCTTCTTGATCGTTCCCGCCGCCTGCGCCATCAGCAGGCTGCCCACCTCCGTCGATCCGGTGAAGGATATCTTGCGCACGTCGGGATGGGTGCTGAGAATTTTGCCGACTGTTTTCGCGTCCGACGTCGTCACGATGTTGAACACGCCGGGCGGCAGGCCCGCCTGTTCCGCCAGCGCGGCGAGGGCCAGCGCGGAAAGCGGCGTGTCCTCGGCGGGTTTCAGAACCACCGTGCAGCCCGCGGCGATGGCGGGCGCAACCTTGCGCGTGATCATCGCATTGGGAAAATTCCACGGCGTGATCGCCGCGACGACGCCGACAGGCTGCCGGATCGTCATGATTCGCGCATCCGCCTTGAAGGAGGGGATCGTGTCGCCATAGGCGCGCTTCGCCTCCTCCCCGAACCATTCGATAAAGGCGGCACCGTATGCGATCTCACCCTTCGCCTCTTTCAACGGCTTTCCTCCCTCGCGCATCAGAAGCTCGGCCAGCGAATCGACCTGTTGCGTCACGAGGTCAAACCAGCGGCGCAGGATCGCAGCGCGCTCCTTGCCGGTTTTCTTCGCCCAGGCGGGGAACGCTTCTTTCGCGGCGGCGATCGCGCGCTCCGTCTCCGCCTGTCCCATATCCGCCACCTGCGCCAGGGTTTTCCCCGTCGCCGGATCGGTCACGGGAAACGTCGCGCCGCTGTCCGCCCCGCGCCATTGCCCGCCGATATACGCCTTGTCGTGAATCATGAATTCTTTCATTTTCGAGGATATAAGGCGCAGGAGCCGCGAACAAAGGTTCTTTAATGAATTAAGTAAAAATGAACACCAGAGCCAGACAGAGATAAACAGAGAAAAGAATAGAGAATGGATAAACGCGAAGGCCCGAAGATCCGAAGGAAGACGCGATCAACCTTCGGATCTTCGGGCCTTCGCGTTATCCTTCCCTGTTTATCTCTGTCTGGCTCTGGTGTTTTAAAATTTTTGCTTTATAAAAAGGCTGCGGAATCCCCGCCATTAAAAAAGCAATAAAATATCATTGTGTGGATATCTTGTGGATATCTTTTCCTTTCCGCCATTGATCGGCGCGCCGAAAGCACCTGTAATATTTTCCCCATGCTGTGGGTGAAAACAGACCCTTCGAAAACACGAAAAAACCGACTCGACTCCGCTAGGGAACGGAGTCAGCATCAGGGTGTCGGCAGGGACTTGGTCTTCGGAAACGAAGACGCCGCAGACAAGGATCGAAAGATCCGGCGCTCGGTTCCCTGACGGACAGGATGCCTTGGCAGGCATCCGGGGTTTGACGGTTTCCCGGACGGAGGTTCGCTTCCCGACGGGCTGGCCGGAAGAAGCGGCGGAAGTTTACTCCTTAACGGGGTTGCACGGCTCCCGCGCAGTGTCTTCAGGTTCAGACCGCCAGGCTTACAGGGACGACCGGCGTGGAACCGCCTTTAATGAAAGCATCACCGGCCCGTGGTCGCGCACGTAAAAACGTTTGTACGGATGATGCGGGTTTGTAAAAGGTTCCCGCACTTAAACGGATCGTTCCGAAATGCGGCAGGCCCATGGTTCGCCTGACACGCGCGTGGCTGATACCCACGATAAACATTGCGGCGGCTTCGGCCAATGCAGCCCGGCCGGACAGGCGTTCTTCGCGGGAACGCGTGCAAAACCGGACGGTTATCGGTTAGCGATGACGCCGGCCTGTCTTAAGCGGCCCTGCCGCCTTAAGATCAGGACCAGGCCTTGCTTCCCAAACGGCCCCGGAGCGGCCCTTTCGATCCTCACCCTCGCGGGCGGATCAAGGGGACAGGCTCCGGGGCTTTTGGGTTTTTAGCGCGCTGCCCTCACCCGAAACGCCAAGAGGCGTTTCGACCTCTCCCGTAGGGAGAGGTAAAGGAAAAGCAAACATAGAACTCCATTCCTTGCCTCTCCCTTGGGAGAGGCCAAACCGTCCCTTGAGACGGTTTGGGTGAGGGGCCACAGGCTAATCAGATACTGAACGCCAGCCGTTTCGCCTGCTTGATCTGCGGCAGGGCCTCGATCTTCGCGAACACGTCGTCCGGGATCGCGCCGTCGACCGAGACGAGGCAGATCGCCGTGCCGCCCGCCTCGACCCGGCCCAGGCGGAAATCGGCGATGTTATGGCCGGCGCTGCCGAGAATGGTGCCAAGCCCGCCGATCAGGCCCGGCTTGTCGTCGTTGCGGATGAACAGCATGTTGGCCGTGGCCGCCGCCTCGATCGGCACGCCCTCGATCTCGACGATGCGCGGCTCCGATCCCGCGAACAGCGTGCCGGTCAGGGTGCGCGTGCGCGCCTCGGTCGTGACGGTCAGCTTGATCGCCGTGTGGAAATCGCCCGCGTCCTCGATCCGTGTTTCGGCCACGGCAATGCCGCGCGCTTTGGCGATGGCCTGCGCGTTCACCATATTGACCGAATCGAACAGGGGTTTCAGCAGGCTGGCCACGACGATGGCGGTCAGGGGCTTCACGTTCAGTTCCGTCACCAGGCCCTGGTATTCGATTTCCACTTTCTTGATCGCGGATTCCGTGATCTGCCCCGCGAAGCTGCCCAGCTGCTCGGCCAGTTTCATATAGGGCCTCAGACGCGGCGCTTCCTCGCTGGAGATGGAGGGCATGTTGACCGCGTTGGCGACCGCGCCGTAGTTCAGGAAATCCGACATCTGCTCCGCCACCTGGATGGCGACGTTGACCTGCGCCTCGTTCGTCGAGGCGCCGAGATGCGGCGTGCAGATCACGTTCGGGTGGTTGAACAGCACGTTCTCGGTCGCCGGTTCCGTTTCGAACACATCGAGCGCCGCGCCCGCGACGTGCCCGGAATCGAGCGCGTCCTTCAGATCCTTCTCGACGATGATGCCGCCGCGCGCGCAGTTGATGATGCGCACGCCCTTTTTCATCTTCGCGATGGAGTCCTTGTTGATCAGATTCGCGGTCTTGTCGTTTTTCGGCACGTGGATGGTAATGAAGTCGGCGCGGGCGAACAGATCGTCCAGCTCCACCTTCTCCACGCCCAGCTCGACCGCGCGTTCGGGGGTGAGGAACGGATCGTAGGCGATCACTTTCATTTGCAGTCCAAGAGCGCGGGACGCCGCGATGGAGCCGATATTGCCGCAGCCGATGACGCCGAGCGTCTTGGCGTACAGCTCCACGCCCATGAATTTGGTCTTTTCCCATTTGCCCGCGTGGGTGGACGCGTTGGCCTGCGGGATCTGGCGCGCCAGCGCGAACATCATCGCGATGGCGTGCTCCGCCGTGGTGATGGAATTGCCGAAGGGCGTGTTCATCACGACGACGCCCGCGTTGGTCGCCGCCGGCACGTCGATCGTGTCGACGCCGATTCCGGCCCGCCCGATCACTTTCAGGCGCGGCACGGCGGCGGAAATGACGGCGGCGGTGATCTTGGCGGAGGACCGCGCCGCGATGCCGTCATACTGGCCCGCGATCTGCGCCAGCTCTTCGGGGCTGAGGCCCGGCTTGATATCGATCTCGATTCCGTTGTTCTGGAAGATTTCGGCCGCAAGCTTGTCCATCTTGTCGGCGATCAGGACTTTGGGCGCTCTGGCCCCGGCGTTCTTAGACATCTATGGCACCCCATTTTGTCTTGTTGGAGAGAAACAGGCCGCCTTTGTAGCAGGGGTAAAAGGATTTTGCCAAATATTTTTTAACCACGAATGGGCACGAATAACCACGAATGCGAATAGCCGCGCGCAGCGCAGTAAAGATTTTAACCGCAGAGGCGCAGAGAAGTGCAGTGCCTCTGCGTCTCTGCGGTTCAATTTTAAAAATGCCTGCGGCGCTGTCCATATTCGTGCTTATTCGTGTCCATTCGTGGTAGAAAACTTTATGAATTCTTCCCTTTTCATCACTCTCCCGTACCGCCTCGAACGTTCCGCCCCACCGTTCGAGCCCGGCAATGACGTCAAGTATCCGGAATCTCTTGTGCGGCATTTCTTGCGGCAATACACGAAGCCCGGCGACCGTGTGTTCGACCCGTTCGCGGGACTCGGCACGACGTTGTTCGTGGCGGAGGAAATGGGGCGCATTCCTTACGGCGTCGAGCATGACGGCGGCCGTCAGGAATGGGTGGCGGGGCAATTGAAACAGTGGACGAATCTGAAGCGTGGGGACACGGCGGATATGCTGTCGTTCGGCTTTCCGAAGATGGATTTCGCCATGACGTCGCCGCCCTACATGCCGAAGCATCATAAATGGAACCCGCTCTACGGCGGCGACCCGAAGCACGCGGGATACGGCCGTTACCTGAAGCGCATGGCGTTCATCTTGGGCAAACTGCGAAAAATCATGAAGCGCAACGCGGTCTTCGTGCTGCAGGCCGACAACCTGCCGGGCAAAACCTATACGCCGCTTGTGCGCGATCTGGGCCTCGCCGCCGAAAAGCATTTCCGGCTGGACGGCGAAGTGATTGTTTCATGGGAAGGCGGCAGACCGGATGACCGGCACACGCACTGCCTGGTGTTCAAGGCAGGCTAAACCAAGCCCATAACCAGCCTGATCGCGAACGCCACGGCACCCAGCGCGCAGAAGCCCGCGAGCCACAGGCCCCAGAACCAGAGCCACTGCTTAATAAAGGGGCTCATGGGAGCTTTTGCCCTTGAAGACGTAATAGGAATAGACGGTATAGGCCAGCACGACCGGCAGCATGATCGTGGCGCCGACCAGCAGCAGCGAGAGCGACTCCGGCGCGGCGGCCGCCTGGTGCAGCGTGACGGCGAAGGGCACGGCCCACGGCCACAGGCTGATCCCGAGGCCGCAATAACCCAGCAGGAATATCGCCATGGCACAGGCGAAGGGGAGCGTCTCAAACCCCTTCCACAGGCTGTGCCACAGCAGGATGAACACGCCGCCCGTGATCAGCGGCAAAGGCAGCAGGAACAGGAAATGATTGTCCGTGAACCAGCGGCCGCGGATATTCTCGCCCAGGAACGGCACCCAGAGCGACACCAGCGCCATGAAGAAGGCGACGAAGACCCAGATATATTCGGCGGCCCTGCGCGCCCAGGCCTGGGTCTCTCCTTCCGTCTTCATCACAAGCCAGGTCGCGCCCAGCATGATATAGCCGCAGGTGACGGCCATGCCGCACATGACGCTGAAACCGGTCAGCCAGTCGAACGGCCCGCCGGCGAAGCTGCGCCCTTCCACCTCGATGCCCTGGATGAATCCGCCGAGGATCATCCCCTGCAGGAAGGACGCGCCGAGCGACCCGAAATGGAACGCGCCGTCCCAGATCAGGCGCGACCGGTCGGCCTTGAACCGGAACTCGAACGCGACGCCCCGGAAGATCAGGCAGAGCAGCATCAGGATGATGGGAACATACAGGGCGGGCATGACGATGGCATAGGCCAGCGGAAACGCCGCGAACAGCCCGCCCCCGCCCAGCACCAGCCAGGTTTCGTTGCCATCCCAGAACGGCGCGACGGAATTCATCATCCGGTCGCGGCAGCGGTCGGACGGGGCGAAAGGAAACAGGATGCCGACGCCGAGATCGAACCCGTCCAGCAGCACATAGAGCAGCACGGCGACGGCGATCAGCCCGCCCCAGATCAGCGGAAGGTCGATGGCATCAGCGAACGAGAACATGTCTGTTTTCTCCTCAGCAGTTGCGAATAATATGCTGAAACACGGCGAGCACGGCGGACACAGCGATATTGATACATAACCGCTTCATCCAAGGCTCAAATTCAACTGCCTGCGGTGCTGAAATATAAAATGGCAGCCCATCAGACTCGGCATCGCCGTGTCCGCCGTGCTCGCCGTGTTTCAAACTTATACGGTTGTGCTCCCGCATCACTTCCCTTTCTCCTGCGTTTCTTCGGGCTTGAACGGGGTGGCGGTGCGGCTGTGCAGCTTGAACGGTTCGTCCTTGCTGCCGCCCGGTCCCTTGGCCAGCAGCTTGATGATGTAATAGGTGCCCATGCCGAAGATGACGCTGTAAACGATGATGAAGGCCAGCAGGGATAAAGCGACGTTCAGGCCGATGACCGGCGACACCGCGTCCGCCGTGCGCAGCACATTATAAACGACGTAGGGCTGGCGTCCGACCTCTGTCACGAACCAGCCGGCGAGGATGGCGATGAACCCGGCGGGGGTCATCGCCATGCACCAGCATTGGAACCAGCGCGTATCGAAAAGGCGTTTCCGCAGATACAGCACCGCGCCCATGATTCCGGTCAGGATCATGGCGAGGCCGATTCCGACCATGATGCGGAACGCCCAGAACACGATGGCGACCGGCGGACGATCCTCCTTCGGCCATTCCTTGAGGCCCCGGACCGTGCCGTTCAGGTCGTGGGTCAGGATCAGGCTGGCGAGTTTCGGAATTTCGATCGCGTATTTCGTTTCCTCCGCCTCCTGGTCCGGAATGCCGAAGAGGCGCAGGCCCGCGCCGCTCTCCGTTTCCCAGATTCCTTCCATCGCCGCCACCTTCGCGGGCTGGTGATGCAACGTGTTCAGCCCGTGCGCGTCGCCGATCAGCATTTGCAGCGGCGCGACGAACACGGCCATGATCATCGCCATGCCCAGCATGATGCGGGCATGCGGCACGTACCGCCCTTTCCAGAGATAGGCCGCCCCGACGCCGCCCACGCTGAACGCCGTGGTCAGGAACGCCGCCGTCACCATGTGCGCGAAGCGGTAGGGGAAGGATGGGTTGAAGATGATCGCCAGCCAGCTTTCGGGATACAGCAGGCTGTCTTCACCGATGCGAAACCCTTGAGGCGTCTGCATAAAGCTGTTGGCCGCCAGGATCCAGAAGGCGGAAATGATCGTGCCGACCGCGACGCAGCAGGTCGCCGTGAAATGCATGCGCGGCCCGACGCGGTTCCAGCCGAACAGCATGATGCCGAGGAAAGAGGATTCCAGGAAAAACGCGGTCAGGACCTCATACCCCAGCAGCGGCCCCAGCACGTTCCCCGTCCGGTCCGCGAACCCGGCCCAGTTGGTGCCGATCTCGTAGGACATGACGACGCCGGACACGACCCCCAGGCCGAAAGCGACCGCGAAGATCTTGCTCCACAAACGGTAAATCTCCCGGTAGACAGGATTGCCGGTGCGCAGCCAGCGCCATTCGATCACGGCCAGCCAGCTGGCCAGGCCGATGGTGAAGGCCGGAAAAGTGATATGGAACGAAATCGTGAAGGCGAACTGGATGCGCGAAAGGAGAAGGGGATCGAAGTCCATTTTAATCCGCCGCTTTCTGCCGCAACGCAGCAAAAAATCGTTGACGGCACTCTTTTAATCTCAAGGAAGAAAAAAATCAACACCAGAGCCAGACAGAGAATTATAACAAACTTGTCATTACTGATAGAGTCCCCCCTCCCTGAGGGAGGGGCAGGGGGAGGGTGTGCGATGCCGGGCGCTCAAGCGCGGAATATCGGACACCCCCACCCAACCCTCCCCCTCAGGGGGAGGGCTTTGCCTTTCGATTATTAGGGGCTTGGCTATCATAAGAACATTGCATCCTTTGCTCCGCTCAGGATGACAACAATGTGACTCTGTCTGGCTCTGGTGTTAAAAGACAAGCCTAGGCTCCCGCCGGCGCCAGAACCATGATCATCTGGCGGCCTTCCATTTTCGGCTCCAGTTCGATCTTGCCGAGATCGGCCAGTTCGGCCTTGACGCGGGCCATGACTTCCATGGCGATCGTCGTATGCGCCATTTCGCGGCCGCGGAAGCGCATGGTGATCTTCACCTTGTCGCCCTCTTCCAGGAAGCGGCGGGCGTTGCGCATCTTCACATCGTAATCGTGCTTGTCGATGGTGGGGCGCAGCTTCAACTCCTTGAGGTCGATCGTCTTCTGCTTTTTGCGCGCCTCGTTGGCCTTTTTCTGCTGCTCGTATTTGTACTTGCCATAGTCCAGGATCTTGCAGACCGGCGGCTCGGCATTGGGAGAAATCTCGACCAGATCCAGGCCCGCTTCCTCGGCGCGGCGCAAGGCTTCGCCGATATCGACGACACCGACCTGCTCGCCATCGGCGGCGATCAGGCGCACTTGGCGCACGCGGATCTGTTCGTTGACGCGGGGCCCGTCGGATGTTGGCCGGCGCGGCGGTAAATCAGGCTTACGGATAGGCGTTCTCCTTACTGTCTTAAAACTTCAAAGCTATTACATACGGGGGATTTGCGGGCTGTGCAAGAGATAGGATACGGCATCCTTTGGGGAGTCCGTCAGCGCGCCCGCATGGCGTCTTGCATTCAGCCCTTCTTCAAGGAATTTGGTCCGTGTCATTTTACGGCGTTCCAGCTCATCGGAAAATGTCGCTGCTCTGGTGGAATCAGGCAATTGGCCCCAGAGAGTAATAATCTCAAGCTGATGGCTGATAGAGGGGCAGAAATCGGCATCTTGTAACATGTGGCCTTTCCCCAGCGTCTGGCGATTTGGGCCGAAGCTGTTTTCTCCAAATGCCCATCCCAGATCGAGAATATCCCGTTTTTCCAGGCTCACAAACACGGGCCGCCATTCACGGCCGTTAATATCATCCTTGAAAGCGCCAAGATGTTTCGCCTGAAGGGCATACCTTCTCGTTGCATCGGGCATTGCCGCAAAAGAGACGGGTTGGTTCATGAGCAGATCCTGGGCATGTTTTTTCCGGCCTGCCCTGATCGCATCGCGGACATTCACATGCGTTGCATTCATTTCCAGATCGCCAAAAAGGGTGGGTTCCTGGTTATGCATCTGGCTCAGAAGCCTGTGGGTTCTGTACAAGGCGTCGCGTTCGGACAATTCCGTGAGCCATAAGCCATCCGCGGGAGTCAGCATGATGCGGGACGTCGCCGGTCCCGATACGGCGTGCAAGGCAGCGCAACGATGATACTGAACGGCCTTGAACCGCCTGTAGGCCATATCTCCGGCCAGGGCGCCTATCCCCTTGTAAGATGCTTGTGAAAGCGTGTTATACGTTTCAGAAAACCTGCGACATTCCTCTGTATTTTTAAAAGCAAGGTTCAACTCAGGCAGAATTTCATCGAACAGTTCATTGACGGTATCAACCAGATGCATTTTCTTTCCTGCTTCTAATAAGGCGCCTTTGATTCCCGGTCGAGGTTTTCTATTGCCGCTTCCAAGGCTTCAACCGCCTGCTGGTCGTTATGGCCCAGACGGCGAATCGCCACTTTACCCTCCTCCGCCTCGCGCTTGCCGACGACGAACATGACCGGCACCTTGGCCAGCGAATGCTCGCGCACCTTGTAATTGATCTTTTCATTACGCAGATCGAGTTCGGCGCGGATGCCGGCCTGTTTCAGTTTTGCCGCAACATTTTTTGCATATTCGTCGGCTTCGGACGTAATCGTCGCGACCACGCATTGCACAGGTGCAAGCCACAGGGGGAACTTGCCTGCCGTCGATTCAATGAGGACCCCCATGAAGCGTTCGAACGTGCCGAAGACAGCGCGGTGGATCACGACCGGCCGATGCTTTTGTCCGTCTTCGCCAATGTAAGAAGCGTCAAGCCGTTCCGCCAGATTGAAATCCAGCTGACATGTTCCCATCTGCCAGGACCGGCCAATGGCATCCTTAAGATGAAATTCGTATTTCGGGCCATAGAACGCGCCTTCTCCGGGCGCGAACTCGAAGGGGATTTTCAGATCTTCAAGGACTTTAGCCATCGCTTTTTCGGCTTTGTCCCATATTTCTTCCGAGCCAACTTTATTACTGGGACGCGTCGCCAGCAGGATTTTAATATCGGTAAACCCGAAATCCTTATAAACGTCATAGAACAATTCTATGAAGCGTTTTACTTCCGTTTCTATCTGGCTTTCCGCGCAAAAAATATGCGCGTCATCCTGCGTAAACTGCCGCACGCGCAGCAATCCATGCAGCGCCCCATGCGCCTCGTTCCGGTGGCAGCAACCCATTTCCGCCATGCGGATCGGCAGGTCGCGGTAGGATTTGATGCCCTGCTTGAAGATCTGCACATGGGCCGGGCAGTTCATGGGCTTGAGCGCCATCAAACGGCCCTTGCCGGAAAGCACCGGCTTGTCGTCATCCGTGCCCGGCACCTCGTCCGGCACCACGAACATATTTTCCCGGTATTTGCCCCAATGGCCGGATTCGACCCATAAACGGTTATCGATCAACTGCGGCGTTTTGACCTCGACATATCCATCTCCCTGAATGCGGCGGCGGATATAGGATTCAAGCTGATTATAAATCGTGAAACCCTTCGGGTGCCAGAAGACCGAGCCCTGCGCCTCCTCCTGGATATGGAACAGGTCCATTTCCCGGCCCAGTTTGCGGTGGTCGCGCTTTTCCGCCTCTTCCTGCTGCAGGATATAGGCGTCCAGTTCCTCCTGCGTGCGCCAGGCCGTGCCGTAGATGCGGGTCAGCATGGCCTTGTTGGAATCGCCGCGCCAGTAGGCCCCGGCCACCTTGGTCAGCTTGAACGCCGTGCCGACCTGTTTCGTCGTCGGCATATGGGGCCCGCGGCACAGATCGAGCCAGTCGCCCTGGCGGTAAATACTGATCGTTTCCGTTTCCGGCAGGTCGCGGATCAGCTCGGCCTTGTACATTTCGCCCTTTTTGGTGAAATAGGCGATGGCTTCGTCCCGGTCCCATTCCTCGCGCGTGAACGCAGCGCCCTTCGCCACGATTTCCTTCATTTTCGCCTCGATCTTCGGCAGATCTTCCAGCGTAAAAGGCTCGTTGCGGGCGAAATCGTAATAGAAGCCGTTCTCGATCGACGGGCCGATCGTCACCTGCGTGCCGGGATAAAGCGCCTGCACCGCCTCGGCCAGCACATGCGCCGTGTCGTGGCGGATCAGGGGCAGCGCCGCCTCGTCCTCGCGCCGGATGATCTTCATCGCCCCGCCCTTGGATAAGGGCCGCGCAAGGTCATAGGCATCCCCGTCGATCTCGATGGCGACGGCCGCCTTGGCCAGCGATTTCGCAATGGATTCAGCAACCTGCAGGCCCGTCGTGCCGGCGGGATAGGTCCGGATATTGCCGTCCGGAAACCGGAGGGCAATGTCGCCTGAATTGCTTCCCTGGGCCTGTTGCGCCTGTGCCGCCATGATCGATCCTTATGTCATCCGCCTCTTTACAAGAGGCGCGTTCCGTCTATATCTGAAAAAGGTATATCGTAAATTTCACTGCTGAACATATTCAAAAATGCATTGATCCCGGAAGGGAGGACCAGCCATGGCGCAAACGAAGCCCCGAAACCCGGCCCGCCGCGGCCGTCTCACAATCCAGGCCACTCCGGATTCGGAAGGCGATCTGCTCTGCGTCAAGGTGGAAGGCGTGGTCAATCCGGACGACTATATGGCTGGTTTTTATGAACCTTTTCTGGCCATCGTCAAAAAATACGGCCATTACCGCTTGCTGGTCCACTACACGCCGGAATTCGAGGGATGGGAGGCCGGGGCCGCTGACATGAGCCTGAAAAGCATCATCGAATACGGCCCGCTGGCGCGCAGGATCGCCTATGTCAATCCGCCGGAGCGGAAAATGCTGCAGGTCAGGCTGCAGCGTCCCATCATGGGGGGCGAGATCCGCAATTTTGCCGAAGGGCAGTACGGCGAAGCGCTGGCCTGGATCAGATCTGACCCTTGACCCAATCGGTCAACTGGCTTTTCGACATGCCGCCGACGCGGGTGTCAACCACCTGGCCGCCCTTGAAAATCATGAATGTCGGAATGCCGCGCACGTTATACTTGGTCGGCGCGTTGGGGCTTTCGTCGATATTCACCTTCACGACTTTCAGCTTCCCGTCCAGCTCGCCCGCCAGTTCGTCGACCAGGGGCGACATCGCCTTGCACGGGCCGCACCATTCGGCCCAGAAATCCACCATCACCGGCTGATCCGCCTGCAATACCTGCGCTTCGAAATCGCTGTCCTTGACGTTATGGCCGGCCATTGTCTTTCCAATCGTAGGAGTTGCACTCTCGGTCTTTAGGATATGGCGCGAACGGGAATTCCGTCAAGCGCGGCGGCTGCGCTTTACACCTGTATCTCCATCAGCGACGGGCCGTCCGTCCACAGCAGGAAGGTGCGGATCGCGCGGCCCGGCCAGATGGCCGCCAAAGCCTCTGCATATATCCGCATCTGGCTCCGGTAGGCTTCCGGAACGTCCGATGCGTCTTCCGGCGGCGGACGATTCGTCTTGTAGTCCACGATCCAGACGGAATCGTCCGTTACCAGCAGCCGGTCGATCTGGCCGCTGACCAGCCGGGGGCCCAGCAAGCCCGTCACCGGCACCTCGGCCCGCGACCCCGGACCGAACAGCGGCGCGAAATCCGGGCGGCGCAGAATCGCCAGCGTTTCCGCCACCACCCCGGCTTGGATGGCATCGGGCAGGCCGTGCCCCGCCTGTGCGGCGAACAGACGGGCCGCGCTTTCCCGCCGGTCGTCCGGCAAATCGGGCAGGACCTGCAGCAGGCGGTGCGTCACCAGCCCTCGGCGGAACCGGTGGCTGTCCCCCTGCGCCAGAGGGGAGCGCGCTGCCGGTTCGGGCGCGGAGGGACGCGATGGCACGAGCGGGCGCGGCGGCAAGGGTTCATCCGGCGGCGGCGCATGAACCCAGGAAAAGGCGTCGAGTCCCGTCAGCCGTTCCTGCCGGGCCGGGCCAGGCGGCGTCTCCACGACTCGAATCTGCGGGTTGACGATGCGGCGGATTACGGGCGGCTCCTCGAAAAACAGATCGCCGTGACCTTCAAAAGCCGTTGTGATCGAATCGCCAAAATGGCCGAAAGCTTCCCGCAGCTGGTTATACCAGCTTTCGGGCAGGGGCGGGTTGCGCCCCTGATATCCCGCCAGATACAGCCGATCCTCCGCGCGGGTCAGGGCGACATAAAGCAGCCGCCGGTATTCCTCCATCCCCTTGTCCTCTACATAGGCCAGAACGTCGGTGAACAGTGGGCTGTCCGCGTCGCGGCGGGGGGACCAGAGCGGCACGCCAAGGCCGGTCTTGTCGGGCCAGAGCAACCGCACCGCGCTGCCGCCCGCGCCGCCCTTCCGCTCCAGCACCGTGTCGGGCAGGAAGACGATGGGGGCCTGCAATCCCTTGGCGGCGTGGACGGTCATGATGCGCACACGCGAACCGGCTTCCTCCTGCTCCCGCTTCACCTCCTGCCGCCCGGCCTGCTGCCAGAGCAGGAAGGATTGCAGGGCGGGGGTGTGATCGCGTTCATAGGCCAGCGCCTGGTTCAGCAATTCATTGAGGGGATCCAAAGCCTCGTCCCCCAGGCGGGCGGAGACGGCATGCAGCCCGCTGACCGCGTCGGCGGGGCACGGGCTGTGCAGCAGCTGGCTGAAAAATTCGTAAGGCCGGGTTTCCGACGCGTCGCGGATCAGCCCGTGAATCCAGGCCGCCGTTGCCTTTTCATCCGGATCGTCCCGCAAGGCGCTCCAGAGTCTTTGCCCCGGCTTCCGCCCCAGCGCCAGCCGTTCCAGCCTGGAATCGTCCCATCCGGCAAACGGCGATTTCAGCAGGCAGGCCAGCGTCAGATCGTCCTCGGGCAGCAGGGCCGTCTGCGCCGCGGCCAGAAGATCCTGCACCGCCAGCTGTTCGTTCACCACCATGCGGTCCACCCCGCCGACCGGCACGCCTTTTTCTTTCAGGGACCGGATCAGATGGTTCACGAAGGCCGAGCGGCGGCGCACGAGGATCAGGATATCGCCGGGCCGGACCGGACGGTTTTTCGACGGGAGCATCTCCCGCTGGTCCAGCCAGTCCCGGATCGTCTGCGCGATATGCGCGGCCAGCAGCGCGGGCGCCTTGCGGCTGGGCCGCACCTGGCGCGCCGCTTCCCACGGGTCGCCCTTGTCGGGCGGGCGAATCTGGAAGAGCGGCCATAGCTCCACTTGCGCTGCGTCCCCGTGCCGCCAGCTGATATGCCGCAGCGCTTCGGCCCCCAGCCCCTGCGCCCGGCCTTCACCGTGAAACGCCGCGTCGACAAAGTCCAGCACCGTCGGGGCGGAGCGGAAAGACGTCTCCAGCGCCACGTCGCGCCATTGCGCCCCCGCGCCTTTCACCTTTGCCCGGAAAGCGTCGCGACGCACCGTGAATTTGTCCGGCGCCGCCCCCTGGAAGCTGTAGATGGATTGTTTTTCATCCCCGACGGTAAACAGCGTCCGTTGCGTTTCCCGCGCCCCCTCGCCCGCGAAAAACTCGGCGATCAGGGCCTCGACGATATCCCATTGCCGGGGGTTCGTGTCCTGCGCCTCGTCGATCAGCAGATGGTCGATCCCCTCGTCCAGCTTGTAGAGGACCCAGCCCGCCATGCCGTTGGCGCGCAGCAAATCCAGCGTACGCTGGATCAGATCGTCGAAATCCAGCGCCGCCTGCCGGTCTTTCAGCGCAGCATATTCCGCGGCAATCGCCTGTCCCAAAGTGACAATTGCCAGCGTCAGCTGTGCGTTCAGCGCCGCATTGGCGCGCTCGCGGACATGCAGCATGCGGAACGCTTCCCTAGTCAGCACCTCCGAGCAACCGTCATACAGGTCGTTCGCTTTTTTCGTTCCCAAATAACTACCTTTCTTGGGGCGGAATCCGTCATCGTCTTTTGTCGTCAGAATCGCGAACCACGCATCGAAATCGCGCGCGGTTTCCTCGGCCTCAAGAAACGGCTGCAGAACCGCAGCAATATTGGCATCATATTTTCCCCCTGTGCGTGCCAATGCGGAACAGGTCTGGTGAAGATCCTCCAGCGCCAGCGCCTCGTCGCGGCAGGCTGCCCGCTTGATGCTTTCCGGCGTTTCCCCCGGTTCGAGATCGAGGACGCGGGCCAGCTCGGCTTCCAGCCCTTCATGGCCAAA
>JBDHTS010000033.1:0-22745 GCA_039808845.1 Alphaproteobacteria bacterium
CCTTGTTCCATTTGCCCTCGCCCACCAGCGCCAGCGCGCCCGCCATGTTGCGGACCTGATGATGCAGGAAGGAACGCGCCTCGGCGTGGATCAGGATTTCGATGCCGCCGAACGGGTCGTAAGGCCGCGCTTCCACATCCAGCCGGTCGAGCGTCTTCATCGGCGATTTCGCCTGGCAGGCGCTGTCGCGGAAGGTGGTGAAATCGTGATGGCCCAGCAGCATCTGCGCCGCATCGCGCATGGCGGAGACGTCGAGCGCGCGCCGCACATGCCAGGACTGCGCGTCGAGCACCGGCGGCGCGGGGCGGTTCACGATGCGGTAGATATAAAGCTTGTTCACCGCGTTGAACCGCGCATGAAAATCGTCCGCCGCTGGTTCCGCCGCCACGATGGCGACCGGCGCGGGGCGCAGATGGGCGTTCAGCGCCTTCGCCAGGTCGTAACCGCTCAGGGGCCGGTCGCCGTAATCGAGATCGGCATGCGCCACCTGTCCGCGCGCATGGACGCCCGCATCGGTGCGGCCAGCGACATGCAGCGTCACCTTCTGCTGGCAGAACGCCTCGAAGGCATCCTCGACGCTTTTCTGCACGGACGGAACGCCGTCTTCCTGCCGCTGCCAGCCGGAGAAGGGCGCGCCGTCATATTCAATGGTGAGTTTCCAGCGCATCAGCCGTGAGTCGTGAGTAGAGAGTCGTGAGTTGGTTTTTGCATCTTTTGCAAAGGACGGCAAATTTTTCTCACGACTCACGACTCAAACAAATCGCTGTCCTGGAACCAGATAGCGCCCGCTGACCGCCGCCGCCGCATCCATCGCCTTTGCGTTCTCCGGCTGCACGCGCAGGAGGCGGAGCGCCGTGCCGCCGCCGCAGGCGGCATGGCCGTCGGCGTTCAGGATTGTGCCGGGTTCGCCCGGGGCTTGATCCGGCAACGGTTCCGCCTCCAGTATCTTCATGCGTCTGCCGTCCGCCGTTTCCGTCCAGACGCCGGGCCAGGGATTGAAGGCGCGCAGCTGGCGGTCCGTTTCCTGCGCCGTGCGGGACCAGTCGATGCGCCCGTCATCCTTGTGCAGCAGGGGCGCATAGGTGGCGAGCGCCGGATCCTGCGGTTCTTCTTTCAGCGTATCGATGTTTTGCAGCGCCTCCACGATCAGATCCGCGCCGATGCGCGACAGATCGTCGTGCAGGCCGCGTGCCGTAGTGTGCGGCCCCAACTGGACAGAGCGCTTCAGCAGCATGGGTCCGGTATCCAGTCCCGCCTCCATCCGCATGATCGTGACGCCGCTCGTCTCATCGCCCGCCCAGATCGCGTGCTGGATCGGCGACGCGCCGCGCCAGCGCGGCAGCAGCGAGGCGTGGATGTTGAGGCAGCCGTGGACAGGCGCGTCCAGCACGTCGCGCGGCAGGATGAGGCCATAGGCGGCCACGACGGCGACATCGGGTTTCATCGCCGCGAATTCCTCCTGCGCGCGCGGATCCTTTTTCAGGGAAACGGGGGTGTGAACGATCAGGCCGTGGCGCTCCGCCGCTTCGTGAACGGGCGAGGGCTGCACCTGATGGCCGCGGCCTTTCGGGCGCGGCGGCTGGGTATAGACGGCGATGACGCCGTGCCCCGCCGCGATAACGCCTTCCAGCGCCGGAACCGCGAAATCCGGCGTGCCCATGAAGATGACTTTCAAATTTCAATCCTCAAAAAAATTAACCGCGAATGGACACGAATAAACGCGAATTATTTGTCACTCTGAGCGCAGCGAAGAATCCTATCCATAGCGGACGGACTCAGCAGTGAAGATCCTTTGCTGCGCTCTGGATGACTTTTTTTTATTCGCGTTTATTCGTGTCCATTCGCGGTTAAAACCCTTCCTCTTTTTTGCTCTTTTCCATTTTGCGCAGGATCATGTTGCGTTTCAGGCTGGAGAGATGGTCGATGAACAGGACGCCGTTCAGGTGGTCGATTTCGTGCTGCACGCAGCGCGCCAGCATCCGCTCGGCCAGCACTTCCTGTTTCCTGCCGTCATAATCGAGATAGCGCACGCGCACGCTGACCGGGCGTTCCACTTCCGCGTACTGACCGGGAATGGACAGGCAGCCTTCTTCATAGAAGCCGGTCTCTTCCGAAGACGACAGGATTTCAGGATTGACCATGAAGACCGGGCGGCGCGTCGTTTCACCCTCGCGCTGCGCGACATCCATCACCAGCACGCGGTTCAGCAGGCCCACCTGGTTCGCGGCAAGGCCGATCCCCGCCGCGCCGTACATGGCCTCCAGCATGGCGTCCATCTGGCGGCGCAGGGCGTCGTCGACCGTTTCCACGGGCTTCGCCTTGGCTTTCAGGACCGGATCGGGGACTGTGATGATCGTATAGGCCATGACAGGGAGGTATTATGTTCCCGTGCCCCGGTCAAGAATTTCCGTCGTTTCAGGGGCGTTTTCAAAGGGTTCGTCGTCGTTATCGCTGTCGAAAAACTGTTTAGGTAAGGATCGAGATGTTTCAGCACCAAGTTTTCGAATTTTCTCTATACGCCCAATAATCGAACCATGACCAGTCAGTTTTTTCATTGCATTTTCATAGATTTTATCCAAGCCATCAATTTGACTGCGAAATTTGCCCATATCTTCTAATAATCCAGCGATTTTGTCGTAAAGCGCACCACTTTGGCGTGCAATTTCATTTGCATTTCTGTTCTGCCGTACCAACCGCCATAATGATGCAACAGTTTTCAGGGTCGCAAACAGTGTCGTCGGGCAGACAATGACGACGCGTTTGTTCCAGGCGAATTCATGCAGGGACGGATCCTGCTGCACGGCTAGAGCATAGGCGCCCTCGATCGGCATGAACATCAGGACAACGTCGGGCGCGCCAAGCTTATCTGTGTCCTGATAACGCGCCTTTTCTAGTTCCTTCACACGCTCACGCACCGAATTCAGAAACGACTGGAGATGGCCGGTACGCAACCCTTCGTCCTGTTCAGAAAAAAGCCGCTCATAATGAGTCAGCGACAATTTAGAATCGATGATGATATGTTTATTTTCTGGTAGGTTGACTATGACGTCAGGTCTCTGACGGCTGCCAGTTTCTGGATGGATCAAGTTTAAATCGGTGGCTTGTAAGATGTAGTCTTCACCTTGGCGGAGGCCGGAATCCTCCAGGATTTTTTCCAGGATGTATTCGCCCCAGTTGCCCTGCACCTTGCTTTCGCCTTTCAGGGCGTTCGCCAGCGTTTCGGCCTGCAGCGTCATGCGGGCGTTCACATCGACGATGTTCCTGATCTGGTCCTTTAAAGACCGCTGCTCCTTCGCCTGATCGCCGAAAGAGTCGTCCACTTTTTTCTGAAATTCGCCGAGCTTTTCCTTCAAGGGATCGAGCAGCTGCGTCAGGCCTTCCTGCGACTGGCGGCGGAACTTTTCGCTTTTTTCCTCGAAGATGCGGTTGGAGAGGTTTTCGAACCGGGCGATCAGCGCCGTTTCATCCTCCTTCCGCTGGGCGATTTCGCGCAACAGGGAATTCTTTTCGGCGTCCAGCCGCACGGCGGTTTCGCGCAGATCCCTGTTTTCGTCCTGGAGTTCCGCGTGTCCGGCCACCAGATCGCCGATGCGTTTATTCTGCTGCGCCGTTTCGGATTCGAGCGCGGCGGCGCGCGGGCGGAAGAACAGCGCCGCCCCGCCCGCGCCGAGCACGAGGCCGAGCGCCGTTCCGAGCAGTATGTACGGGAGAAACGCGCCCATGATCCGGAACCCCTCTTATAAAACGACGGAACGACGACTATACTATACGGCATGAAGGAAACAAAACAAGAACGTTCTTCCAACTCTCATTCCCTCTCCCCCATAAAGAATGGGGGAGAGGGAAAATCGCAGCGCGGCAACGCCATGATCTATGTCCTGGTGGTGATCGCCCTGTTCGCGGCGCTGACCTTTATTCTGTCGCGCCAGTCGGACACGACGGAGGCGGGCGGCATGAGCGCGCAGCAGGCTGACATCGCCGCGACGCAGATCATCGAGACGTCGATGCAGGTGAAACAGGCGCTGGATTCCATGATGTTCGGCGGCACCGCCGTCGCCGGGCTGGATTTCGTCCTGCCGTCCGACGCGGCCTATGATACGCCGCCGAACAAGGACAAGGTGTTCCATCCGGACGGCGGCGGCGTGATTTTGACCAGGTTGCCGAACGGCGCAGCGCTGGACGGCGTGACCGACCCGGCCCCCGGCTGGTATCTCGGCCGGTTCAACACGGTCGACTGGACGCCCGGCTCTGGCCAGGATGTGATTTTATCCGCCTATGGCATTGCCAAGGCGGTATGCGAGCGGATCAACGAGAAACTGACCGGCAGCAGGACCATTCCCGTTTCATCCGCCGCCCTGCGCAACGTCATGGTCGACGACGCCCATCATAACGGCAGCAACGCCGCCTTCACCGCCGCCACCTGCGCGGGATGCGACGGGCATCCTTCCCTGTGCGTGGAAGACCCGGCCAACGACAAATGGGGGTTTTACGCGATCGTGGAGGCGCAATAGGCCTGAGATCAAGCATGCAAATCAGGCGGTGGCGCAGGCTGGCTTCGTTGCCTGTTTAAAAAATCGAACAGTTTCTCCAGATCCCTTTGATCCCCTTCACGCCGTTGGGCCGCAATATACAGGGACGGCAGTTCCTGATGTTTTGCCTCGTTCCATTCAGCTGCGATGCGGATCAGTTTTTCTTTCATTGCCATGTAAATGCCGGTCGGATCACCCTGATACGGATTGTACATGAAGAAATGCTGCAGATTGTCGATTCCCCGGTCCATTGCCTGGGAAAACTGCATGATACCGAAAGTGGATGTCAGGGAATCCATCATGGCGGTGTCATTGACGAAAGCTTGCCCTTGATCATATACGCCCCAAGCCAGATCAGCGGCGCGAAGATCGCCCTCGTCCGCCAGAATATTTTCATAGCCAATCAGATTTGCAAAAATATTTCCTATATCCTCCTGTAACCTCATCACACCTTCCGGCACGATAACCGGACCCGGAAGCGGCAGAGATCCCGGTGGCTTTGGAACCGGATGAGGGGCGACTTGCGCGAAAGCATTTTTTACAGCAGCAACTGTGCCTAGCGCGGCTAGCCCCGTCAAAACAGCGCGTTTTTTCATTTTCTTTTCCTTAAACAGATCATTTCTTCAACGCTTACTAAAAACAAAAACTTGGGCAACTTGCGACGCTGCTTGTGTTTGTACGTTGCTGGAGGCCAAATCGGGATAAGGTTGCATATGCGTCGCGATCAACCGCCGATTAACGCGTTCTGCCAGATCGGCTTCGGTTGGCAGGTCAAAATGCGTTCTGATCCATCTTTGGAAATCTTCATAATGGTTATTCTGACCTAGAATAAATTTGATGTCGGTGACTTTTCGCGCATCATTCAACGCAGAAATTCCCTGCTCTACAATTGCAGACGTATTCGCAAGAACATAGGACCTCACCTCTTCCTGATCGGAAATACGGTTGCTCCTAAATATTCCTCCCGCTGCTTTCATATTAATAAACAACTGTTCCAGACGGTCTTGGGACAGCTTCATGCAGGCTATGTTCAAGTCACCCAGGCAGATTGCGTTTTGAGGAAGACGCTTTTCTTGTTCTTTCCCCATACGGATCAGGCTTTTACCAAATAATGCCAAACGTTCTTTATGCTGATCCTGCGCTTCAGATGTTGCCGGTTCATTGTCAGGAAAGGCTGTAAGGAAAAAAAGGCCCAGATGAACTGCTGCAAAACGTACATGGTCATCAAGGTAAGGCGAAGCTTGCCTGAATGACGGTGTAAGCCTAAGAACTGTTGCCATACCCTGTTGTCCCTTGATTATTTTGGGCAGAGACTAACTTAAGATCGGCGAAAAATGCAACAATAACGCCTCTCTCTGGACTTCGCGCCCTGAAAACGCCATAGTGCGGCGGAAGGATTGCAGGGCGAGGAAACCCATGGACCGGCATTACAAAACGGCGGCGATTTTCGGCGGCACGGGCTTTATCGGCAGCCAGGCGGTGCGCCTGCTGGCGAAGCAGGGCTTTATCGTGAAGGTCGCGGCGCGGGTGCCGGAACGGGCCTATGACCTGAAGCCCTGCGGCCATGTGGGACAGGTCGTTCCCCTTGCCTGCGACTATAGCGACCCTGCGGCGATCCGCGCCGCCGTGGCCGGTTCGGATTGCGTCATCAACTGCACCGGCATCCTGTTCGAGCGCGGCAGGACGACGTTCGACGCCATCCACGCGACCCTGCCCCGCGTCATCGCGGAGGCCTGCCGCGAGACGGGGGCCGCGCGCTTCGTGCATATCTCCGCGCTTGGCGCCGAACAGGGCACGTCGCGTTACGCGCGCAGCAAAAAGGCCGGCGAGGAAGCGGCGCGCGCAAGCTTTCCCGCCGTCACGATCCTGCGCCCCAGCGTCGTGTTCGGGCCGGACGACGATTTCTTCAACAAGTTCGCGCATATGGCGCGGTTCCTGCCTGCCCTGCCCCTGATCGGCGGCGGGCATACGAAATTCCAGCCGGTCTATGTGGGCGACGTGGCGCGGGCGGTCATGGCCGCCCTGACCCAGCCCGGCGCGGCGGGGCGGACCTATGAGCTGGGTGGGCCGGACATCGTCGATTTCCGGCGAATCTATGAGATGTTATTTGAAATGACCGGACGCAGACGGCATCTGGTCACGCTGCCCTGGGGCCTCGCTAAAATCGACGGCGCGATTTTGAGCCTGCTGCCGAAGCCGCCTCTGACCGCCGACCAGGTGGAAAGCCTGAAAACCGACACGGTGGTCTCGAACGGCGCGGCGGGGCTGCAGGATCTGGGTATTGCACCGACAAGCATGGCGCAGATCCTGCCGGGTTATCTGGAGCATTACCGCGCCGGTGGAAAATTCGGCGCGGAAGGAAAGGCTTTCCCGTCATGAAACATATTCTTCGCACAGCCCTGATCCTGGGAATCATGACGCTGCCCGTTATGGCACAGGCCGCGCCGGGAGCCCGCACCGAATCCATTGCTGCCGTGGTGAATGGCGATGCGGTTACGGTTTCCGACCTGTCCGCGCGGCTGCGCCTGATCATGGCATCGTCCGGCATGCCGAATACGGATGACATGCGCCGCAGGATCGAGCCGCAGGTCGTCAACATGCTGGTCGACGAAAGCCTGATGATGCAGGAAGCAGGTAGGCAAAACATCTCCGTGTCTGATCAGGAAGTGCAGCAGGGATTCGCCATGCTGTCCAGCCAGAACAAATTTACGCCGGATCAGTTCCGCAGCATCCTCGCCCGCGCCGGTGTGCCGATCGAGGCGTTGTACGACCAGATCCGTGCCCAACTCGCATGGACCAAGGTGCTGCAGAAAAAAGTCCGTCCGCAGATCGAGATCACGGAGACGCAGATCGATGCGGCGCTGGCCAAGATGAAAGCCAGTACCGGCGCCCCTGAATACCTGGTGGCTGAAATCACCCTGCCTTTCGAGGGCGGGCGGCAGGAGGCGGAGGTGAAGCAGCTGGCCGAGCGCCTGACCCGCGAAATGGCGGGGGGAAAGGTGCCGTTTTCCGCGCTGGCCGCGCAATTCTCCCAATCTTCCACGGCATCGAAAGGCGGCGATATGGGCTGGGTTTCCGCGGACCAGCTGCCCGATGTCCTGCGCGACGCCCTGGCCGGAATGAAAAAGGGCCAGGTGAGCCGTCCGCTGCGCACGCCTACGGCCTATACCGTTCTCATGCTGCGCAACACACGGCAGATCACGGCCCAGACCCTGCCGTCGCGCGACGACATCCGCCAGCGCATCGGCATGCAGCAGCTGGACAGGATGCAGCGGCGCTATCTGCTGGACCTGAAATCCGCCGCCTTTATCGAGCGCCGGGTCTGACCGCTTCTCTCGATACCCTGCCGCCCCTGCGCGAGGTGATCGCGCGTCATCGCTTGCGCGCCGAAAAAAAGCTGGGGCAGAACTTTCTTCTCGATGGCAACATCACCGGCAAGATCGCGCGGACGGCGGGCGATTTGTCCGGCGTCCACGTCATCGAGATCGGCCCCGGGCCGGGCGGCCTGACCCGAAGCCTTCTGCGCGCCGGAGCCGCGCATGTCACGGCGGTGGAATTCGACCCGAGGGCCGTGGAAGCGCTGCAGGACCTTGTGAACGCGGCGGAGGGGCGGCTGAGTGTCGTCCCGGCGGACGCGCTGAAGACAGATCCAGTCAGCCTTGCGCCAGCGCCCCGCGCTATTGTTGCGAACCTGCCTTACAATATCGCGACGCCCCTGTTGACCGGATGGCTGCAGCAATTGTGCGAAGATCCAGACTGTTTCCGCTCCATGACCCTGATGTTCCAGCGCGAAGTGGCAGACCGAATTGCGGCGGCGCCCGGCACGAAGGCCTATGGCCGCCTGTCGGTCGTCAGCCAGTGGCTGTGCGTCGTGAAACGGGCATTCGATATTCCGCCTTCCGCTTTCGTGCCGCCGCCCAAGGTGACATCAAGCGTCGTGCATTTCGCACCCAGGAAGCCGGACGGCGCGCAGCCGTCTTTTGCAGCCATCGAGGCCGTAACAGCCGCCGCCTTCGGCCAGCGCCGCAAAATGCTGCGGTCGAGTCTGCGGGATTATCTCCCCGTTTTACAGCATCTCGGCATCGATGAAACGCTGCGCGCGGAGCAGCTGACCCCCGGGGATTTCGTGCGCATCGCCCTGAAGGAAGAAAAATGAACACCAGAGCCGGACAGGGATAAACAGAGGAATGAATAAACGCGGAGGCCCGGAGGGCCGAAGTGGTTTTTTAACTCCGACCCTCCGCGTTTATAACCAAACTTGTCATGACTGATAGAGTCCCCCCTCCCTGAGGGAGGGGCAGGGGGAGGGTGTGCGATGCCGGGCGCTCAAGCGCGGAATATCGGACACCCCCACCCAATCCTCCCCCTCAGGGGGAGGGCTTTGCCTTTCGGGCATTATGAGCTTGACTATAAATACTGCGATAGGACATGAGTCACGATATAAAAATTATACTTTTACCTCTGTCTATCTCTGTCTGGCTCTGGTGTTTTATCTATTGAAAATACAATTCCAGCACACGCTTATAAATCTTCGTCAGCTGCAGCAAATCCGAAACAGCCAGATTTTCGTCCACCTTATGGATCGTCTTGTTGATCAGCCCGAACTCGACCACCGGGCCGTAGGCGGCGGCGAACCGCGCGTCCGACGTGCCGCCGCCGGTGGTGAGCGCAGGGATGCGGCCCGTGATTTCCTTCACCGCCGCCGATACGGTTCCTGTAAAAACGCCGGGCCGGGTCAGGAAGCTTTCCGCATTCGAGGTACAGGCGAGGCTGTAAGGAACGCCCGCCTTGTCCAGCCGCGCGCGGATCTCCGTCTCCAGCGTCGCGGCGGTCCAGCGGTCGTTGAAACGCACATTGAACTTCGCCGTGCCTTTCATCGGAATCACATTGTCGGCCTTGTTGCCGACGTCGATGGTGGTGATCTCCAGATTGGTCGCCGGGAAATGCGCGGATCCCGCGTCGAAAATATGCGCCTCCAGCGCCGCCAGCAGCTGCACCAGCCGGGGCAGGGGATTGTCCGCCCGGTCGGGGTAGGCGACATGGCCCTGCACCCCCGTCACGGTCAGCGTGCCTGTCAACGACCCGCGCCGCCCGATCTTGATCTCATCCCCCAGCGCTTCCGGGTTGCTCGGCTCGCCGACCAGATAGTCGTCGGCCAGCTGCCCGTGCGCCTTCATCCATTCCAGCACCTTTACCGTGCCGTTCAGGGCTTCCGCCTCCTCGTCCCCGGTGATCAGCAGGCTGATGGATCCCTTCAGCGGGCCGTGCTCTTCAAGATAGGCCGATAGCGCGGCGACGAAGGCGGCGATATTCCCCTTCATATCCGACGCGCCGCGCCCGTACAGGATGCCGTCCTCCACCGTCGCCGAAAACGGCGGATGCCGCCATGCCGCCTCGTCCCCCGGCGGCACCACGTCGGTATGCCCGCAGAAACAGAAATGCGGCCCCTTGTCTCCGATCCGCGCGAAAAGATTTTTGATATTTCCAAAGGGCAGGTCGGTGCAGGAAAGCCCCATCGGCTCCAGCGCCGCGCGCAGCACGGCAAGCGCCCCCGCATCCTCCGGCGTGACGCTGGGGCAGCGGATCAGGGCTTGGGCGACGGTAACGGGATCGAGCGGCATGGCCGCCAATCTAGCCCATGCCGCCGCACAATGCCATGTCGTAATGCGGATGGTTTCTGACCGCCGCGGCAATCCGTTCCTGCGGCGTAATCAGCGGGCTGAGTCCTGCGGGGAAATAACGGTCCGCCTCGATGAGTCTGCTGGGAGAGTTAAACCGCTCCGTGAGTGAAGCGTCGTGCTGCAGGTATTTGGAATTTTGCACAATCATGCTGACCTGCCTCTGCAACAGCCATCCCAGCCGGTCGAGCGTTTCCGACAGTTCCGGATAACGGCAATGCGCCTCGTCGATGAACCGGGGATAGTGCGTTAATGTGTTGTGCAGATAGCCTTGCAGCCTTCCGCCCTGCATCACGGCGGGGGCCGTCGCAAGGTTGTGCAGCCGGTCGGTCGGGCGCGCGATCACCACCACAGGATCCTGCATGGCGTTGGCCAGATGTTCGTTTTCCGTCTGAAACAGATCTCTGTTCCGGAACTTTTTGGTCATTCCCCAGATTTGCGCCGCCGTGCGGGCATTGGCTGCCGGGTCTTCGGGGCAGCAGGCGTCCAGGTATTTTTTCAGGTCGTCTCTGCCCAGGCCAAAATCTTCCCCAAGATCATGGCCGATGTTCAGAGTCACAAGATCTTCGAGATCGGGAAGCGGAAAATTCGCCAGTTTCAGAAAAAATGTGTAGAGCGCCTGCGTCATTTCATGAAGATCGGAGGGCGTGCGTCCGTCATCCCGCAACGCGCCGGTTTTCAGCCCCGTCACGAGGCGCAGGCAGGTTTCGGCGCGCCGGAAACCGTAAAGGCTCAGTTTTTCGGACAGGAAATCGAAAACCGCGTCTCTATGCCTGATGACGTCGCTTTCTGTCTCCAGTCCGGCCAGAGGAGCAAAAAACCGTTTGACGTTGGAAGCTGCTTCGTCCATCGTGCTGCCTTTTCCGTAAAACACGCTGCTTACCATGAAAGCGAAAGAAAGGGCAATCTTTTTGAGGGCGCTTACATCCGCAGCAAATCGTTCAGCGCGGTCTTCTTCCGCGTCTGCTCGTCCACCGTCTTGACGATCACGGCGCAGTAGAGCGACGGGCCCGGGCTGCCGTCGGGCAAGGGTTTGCCGGGCAGGGTGCCGGGGACGACGACGCTGTAGGGCGGCACATGGCCCTGATAGATCTCGCCCGTCGCGCGGTCGATGATGCGCGTCGACGCGCCCAGATAGACGCCCATGGACAGGACCGCGCCGCGGCCGACGCGCACGCCTTCCGCGACTTCGGCCCGCGCGCCGACGAACACGTCGTCCTCGATGATCACGGGCGCGGCCTGCAGCGGCTCCAGCACGCCGCCGATCCCCGCGCCGCCGGAGATATGGCAGTTCTTCCCTATTTGAGCGCAGGATCCCACGGTGGCCCAGGTGTCGATCATCGTGTTCTCGCCGATATGGGCGCCGACATTGACGAAAGACGGCATCAGCACGACGTTCTTGGCGACGAAGGCGGAATAGCGGACGATGGAGCCGGGCACGGCGCGCAGCCCCGCCTCGTGGAACTTCGTGCCGGTCCATTTATCGAACTTGGCGGGCACCTTGTCCCACCACAGGCTCTTGCCCGGCGCTCCCGCGATCTCGTCCATCCGCATCAGCTTGAAATACAGCAGGATCGCCTTCTTGACCCATTCGTTGACGCGCCAGCCGTCATGCACCGGTTCGGCGACGCGGATGCGCCCGGCATCCAGCAGTTTCATCGTGCCGAGGATGGCGGTCTTGAACGGGCCTTCGGTGCGCGGGCTGATCGTATCGCGCTGATCCCAGGCGGTGTTGACGGTGCTCTCCATATCGGCGCCCGTCATGGCGTCGGTCAGGGCCATCGGTGTCTTTGTCCTTTCAAGGCGGATCGAATTTTGCCATAGTTTCCGTCGATCGTATCGACAGGCTACCCAATATACAGAACTGGGATGCGAAGCGTTACGGAATTTTTTGCAACCATGCAATGCGGGCAAGGCACATGAAACGGGTTTTAACGGCGTCCGCCCTGATGGCGGTCTCGGCTTTCCTGGTATCCGGGGGGACGGCGCGGGCCGAATCTTCCCTGCAGCGGATGCAGTATCAGGTCTATGCGGGCGGAATCAACGCCGTCGAGGCGACCCTGGCGCTGGAGGAGAAGGCCGACCGCTACGCCGTCGATATCGACGCCCATACAAGGGGGTTCCTCGCTAAAATCGTGCCGTGGCAGGGCACGTTCTCGACCGAGGGATGGCGCAAGAATGACGCGCTGAAACCCGAACATCACCGCTCCACCGCCGTGTCGGGGGATGAGACGGAGGAGAAGAATTACCGCTATGGCCGCGACGGGTCTTTCCGGGCGTATCATGTGGTGGAACAGGGGCGGGACACGACCCCTGAAGTCCTGGATCCGGATCTGACGCGCGGCACGACCGACGCCCTGTCCGCCGCGCTGTCCGTGATGAACAGCGTGGGGAAGGGAAAGCCGTGCGAAGGCAGCGCGGAGGTTTTCGACGGCGACCGCCGGTTCAGGCTGGTGTTCAGGCCGGTGGGGGAGGAGCAGCTGACCGCCACGCGCTATAACGTCTATGAAGGCCCGGCCGTGATGTGCGTCGCGGAAGTGGTGCCGGTGACCGGCAAGTGGCATAAGAAGCCGCGCGGCTGGCTCTCGATCCAGGAACAGGGGCGCAAGGCCGGGACCCTGCCCACGCTCTGGATGGCGAAGATCGACAAGGACGGCCCGGCCGTTCCGGTCAAGATGCGCGTCAAGACGGATTACGGCACGCTGTTCATGCATCTGGTGAACTATACCGGCGGCGCTGCGAAAAAGGCGGAAGTTGCGCGGAAGGGCAAACGGCATGGCTCCTGAAAACGCTGTTCCCGGGCTGGCCTGCGTCATCCTCGCCGCGGGCCAGGGCACGCGGATGCGCTCGCACCTGCCCAAGGTGATGCATCCGCTCGCGGGCCGACCCATGATCGGCTGGGTGGTCGAGGCGGCGGAAGCGTTGCGCCCCGAACGCATCATCGTCGTGGTCGGCCCGGAAGGCCAGGCGGTGCGCCATGCGATTGCGTCGCATGAAGCGGTGGTGCAGGAAAAACAGCTGGGCACGGCGGATGCGGTCCGGGCCGCTGCGCCCGCATTGACCGGGTTCACAGGCGATGTTCTGGTGCTTTACGGCGACGGCCCGCTCTACCGGCCCGAAACGCTGCACGGCCTGCTATCGGCGATGCATGCCGACCCGTCCGCCGCCTTGGGCTATCTCGCCATGCAGGCTCCCGATCCGTTCGGTTATGGCCGCATGATCTGCGACAAACAGGGCTACTTGCAGAAAATCGTGGAAGAGAAAGACGCAACGCCCGAGGAACGCGCCATCGATTTGTGCTGCTCCGGCGTCGCGTGCGGGCGCTGGCCGGAAATGGCGGCTTGGCTGGATCGCGTGGGGAATGAAAACGCCAAGGGCGAATATTACCTGACCGACCTGCCGGAGATTGCCGCGAAAGACAAGCGGCGTACCGTCGTGACGCTCAGCCCTGCCGAGGAGACGCTGGGCGCGAATACCCGCGCCGAACTGGCCGTGCTGGAACGGAAGATCCAGGACCGGTTGCGCCGCCAGGCGATGGAGGCGGGCGCGATGCTGATCGATCCCGCCACCGTGTATTTCAGCTTCGATACGAGGCTCGGCCGCGACGTGACGGTGGAGCCGAACGTGGTGTTCGGCCCTGGCGTGACGGTGGGCGATTCCGCGGTCATCCACGCCTTCTCCCATCTGGAACAGGCGGTGGTGCATGAAGGCGCCAGCATCGGTCCCTTCGCGCGGCTGCGCCCCGGCAGCGAGATCGGCCCCCGCAGCAGGATCGGCAATTTCGTCGAGGTGAAGAATGCGGTGCTGGGTGAAGGGGTCAAGGCTTCCCATCTCGCCTATATCGGCGACGCGGATGTCGGCGCGGGCACGAATTTCTCCTGCGGCGCGATCACGGTGAACTATGACGGCTTCAGCAAGAAATCGAAAACGGTGATCGGCGAACACGCGATGATCGGCTCGAACGTCAACCTGGTTGCGCCCGTAACCATCGGCGCGGGCGCCTATATCGCGGCGGGGACGACGGTGACGAAGGATGTCCCGCCGGACGCCCTGGCCGTGGCGCGGGAGAAGCCGTCTGTTATCGAAGGATGGGTAACAAAGAAGCGTATGAAGAGCTGAAAAATCTCAACTGATTCATACTTCATAGTGTTGCCCTTGACAAGATCGCAAGGTAACGTATATGTTACCTTAATAAGAGAGTTAGAGTAACATTTAAGTTACTATTAAGGAAAATAATGCCATCATGATGGAAGTTAAGATTTTTCAAAATGAATACGGGGAGGAGCCTTACGCTAAATGGCTTTCGGGACTCAAAGATCTTAAGGGTAAAAGCTGCGTTCTCAAGGCGATGGCAAAAATGGAAGGTGGGCTCTTTGGTGATTTTAAATCTGTAGGAGGTGGTGTTCAAGAGCATCGTATTCACTATGGCCCAGGTTATAGACTCTATTTTGGTTTTGACGGCCCTAAATTGATAATTCTGTTGGCAGGAAGCGATAAAGGTAGACAGAAAAAGGAAATCGAAAGGGCAAAGGAGTGTTGGGTTGAATATAAAAGACAAAAAGTGAAAATGGGTAACGCTGTTAGAAAGAAAGGAGTGAAGTCATGAAAAATGCAAGAGACTTGATTATAGAAGAACTAAGTCGCGATCGTGCGCTTCGCCTCATTCATCTTAATGATGCTATTAAATGTTTGATGGCAGGAGATATGCGAACCGGACTTATCATGATCCGTAATCTTGTGAATGCAACATGTGGATTTCCAGTTCTGGCGAAAGCATTAAAAAAAGATCCGAAAAGCGTCATGAGAATGCTTTCTCCTAATGGCCAACCGAGAAGCGATAATCTTTTTGGGATCATAAATTATCTCGTGAGCCAAGAGCATGGTTGGCTTGAAGTTAAGACGGAAACAAAAAAGAAAGCTGCTTGATAAAAAACCCCGCTAATGCGGGGTTTTTTATTGAATAAATTTTTCCTGAAATCATAATCATGATTCAAGGCTCATTTTTAAATCTTTCCGAGTTTAAACGAGTTTAAAAAAGGTTGAACTTTTTTTCCGATCTGGCGTTATAACAGTTCCCGAACATCTTTTTGTAAAAGGATCGGATTATGACTTTGATTGCCACCAGCATCGAACGCGTGACCACGACATCCGCGGGCGGCCAGACCAATGGAAATACTTACATTGGAAAATTGTCGCCGGACGGCACGAAGCTCCTGTTCCTCAGCGACGCGTCGAATCTGACGGCCAACGATACGAACGGCACGTTCGACGTCTTCGTGAAGGACCTGACGACCGGTGCGGTCACGCTCGTTTCCGGCTCGTCTACAGGTGCGGTCGGCAACAGCAACAGCGAAATCACCGATGCCGCCTGGTCGCCGGACGGCACGAAAGTTCTGTTCTACAGCGCCGCCTCTAACCTGGTCGCGGGCGATGATAACGGCTCGTATGATGTTTTCCTGAAGGACCTGACGACCGGCGATCTGTCCATCGTGTCCAGGAATTCGGAAGGCGAGCTGTCCAATGGCGGCAACTACGCCGGCCGCTTCTCGCCCGACGGCACGAAAGTTGCCTTCGGCAGCACCGCCTGGAACCTGGTCGAGGGCGACCCGGATCCGAACGGCGGCCCTTTCATCGTCCAGCAATATATCAAGGATCTGGCGACGGGCGAGGTGACGCGCATTTCCAACGCCGCAAACGGCGACCGCGGCAACAGCCACAGCGAACCCGGCGTCTGGTCGCCCGACGGCACGAAGCTGGCCTTCTATACCTACGCCAGCAACATCACGCCGGACGGCAACGTGGACAGCGCCGACCTGATCATCAAGGACATCAACACCGGCGCGATTGAGATCGTCCCCGTCAGGCAGGACGGCTACATCGCCAACTTCGCGTGGCAGCCCTCGTTCTCGCCCGACGGCACGAAGATCATGTTCATGAGCGAGGACCCGAACCTGACTCCGGGCGACACGAACAACGCGCAGGACGTCTATATCAAGGACCTGGCCACGGGCGAGATCGTCAACGTCTCGCATGGCATCAACGGGGTGCCGTTCAACGGCAATTCGGGCCAGGCGGTCTGGTCCCCCGACGGCACCCGCATCGCCTTCTTCAACGAAGGCTGGAACCCCGCGCCGGGCGACAACAACCACGGCTATGCCGACATCTTCGTGAAGGATCTGATCACGGGCGTGGTCTCCCGCATGTCGATCAATCTCGACGGCGTGGGCGGCAACGGGTTCAGCCAGAACGCCTCCTGGTCGGCGGACGGCACGAAGCTGATCTTCGGCAGCGAGTCGAACAACCTGGTCACGGGCGACACCAACGGCCGGTCGGACCTGTTCGTCGTCACGCTGCAGGAAGACAACGTCATCAACGGCACGAACGGCTTCGACCATGTGAACGGCCGCGATACATCCGAAACCTACCGGATGCGCGACGGGAACGACTCGGTCCACGCCAATGGCGGCGACGACGTCATCCGGGGCGGAAACGGCGAGGATTCGCTGTGGGGCGATGCCGGCAACGACCGCGTCCTCGGTGAAAACAACGACGATACGCTGCACGGCGGCGACGGGAATGACGAGCTGCGCGGCGGCGAGGGCGACGACCGCCTTTACGGCGACAACGACGCCGACACCCTGTTCGGCGATAACGGCGCGGACACGCTCTATGGCGGCTTCGGTACGGATAAGCTGCGCGGCGGGGACGGCGACGATACGCTTTACGGCGGCAACGCGAACGATGATCTGCGCGGCGATGCCGGGTCGGACACGCTGGTCGGCGGCGCGCACGCCGACAACCTCTACGGCGGCGCGGACGGCGACAATTTTGTGTTTGACGCGGATGCCCTTGTCGGCGCGTACGACACGGTCCGCGATTTCAACGCGGGCGAGAACGATGCCATCGTGCTCGACCATCTGCTGGTGGGCTACGACAACCTGACCAGCGCGATCGGGGATTTCGTCTCGCTCGTGGAATCGGGTGTCAGTTCGCTCCTGCAGGTGGACCGCGACGGCACGGGCGGCGCCTATTCCTTCCAGACGGTCGCGAAACTGCAGGGCGTGACCGGCCTGGACGCCGAGGATATGCACAGCACCGGCGCGCTGGTGGTTGTGGGTTAAGGCCTGCGTCCCTGAATGATAATGAAAATCCCGGCTTTAAGCCGGGATTTTCTTGCAAAAAATTATTCATAACGCGTCTGCTTGCCAGTTCCTGAAAACAAGCCTAGGTTGGGGCATACTTTATGGATAGGAGCCTGCCATGACCCTGAACGTAACCTCTATCGAGCGCGTGTCCCTGACCGCCACGGGCGATGAAGCCAACGGAGACACCATCGCCCCGGTGTTTTCTCCCGACGGCACAAAGATTCTGTTCAACAGCAATGCGACGAACCTGCTGGCCGCCGCGACAAACGGGGCGCAGCATCTGTTCGTAAAGGACCTGACGACCGGCGCCCTGACCCTTGTCACCGCCAGCGCGACGGGGGAGGAGGCGGACCGCTCCAACGATCGCGGCTTTTTCTCGCCCGACGGCACGAAGGTGCTGTTCGCCACGACGGCGGACAACCTGGTGTCGGGCGACGGCAATTTCGACTGGGACATTTTCATCAAGGATCTGTCGACCGGCGGCGTCACGCTCGTCTCCACCAATTCGGCGGGTCAGCAGGGCGATGAGACCAGCATCGAACCGTCCTTTTCCCATGACGGGACGAAAGTCACCTTCATGGGCGACTCTTTCAACTTCCCCAACGCGCCTGGCGACGGGGACAACAACCCGCAGATTTACCTGAAGGATCTGGTCACCGGTGCCCTGACTCTCGTCTCCACGGATTCAAGCGGCACGCCCGGCAATTCCATCGGCCACAATCCTGTCTTTTCGCCGGACGACACGAAAATCGCCTTCCAGAGCTTCGCCACCAATCTGGTGCCGGGCGACACGAACAACGACGGCGATATTTTCGTGAAGGATCTCACGACCGGCGTGATGACGCGCGTCTCGACCGATTCCGACGGCAACCAGCTGCCCTGTTTTTCCTCCAACCCGGTCTTCTCGCCCGACGGCACGAAGATCGCCTTCGACATCACCCCCAGCGGCGAGGATGCGCCGCGTGAAGTCGTGATCAAGGATCTGGTCACCGGCGCGCTGACGACGGTCAGCGCTTCCATCGCGGATGTGCCCGGCACGCGCCTCAACTATAACCCTGTCTGGTCGCCGGATGGCACCCGCATCCTGTTCGCCAGCACGGCCGCCAACCTGGCCCCCGGCGATCACAACAACCTGCTGGATGTTTACGTCAAGGACCTGATCACCGGCGTCGTCTCGCGCGTCAACGTCACGCCCGGCGGGATCGAGGCGAACGATTTCAGCTTCTTCGCCACCTGGTCCGCCGACGGCACGAAGATCACCTTCAGCAGCAACGCCAGCAACCTCGTGCCGAATGACACCAACGGCAGGCAGGACGTGTTCATCGTCACGCTCGAAGACGACCATAAGATCGGCGGCACGAACGGGAACGACCACCTGAATGGCCGCGACGACTCCGAGACCTTCAAGCTGCGTGACGGCAACGACTCGGTCCATGCCCATGGCGGCGCGGACGTCGTCTATGGCGGCAACGGCGAGGACATGCTCTGGGGCGATGACGGCGATGACCGTCTCCTCGGTGAAAACAACGACGACAGCCTGCATGGCGGCCACGGGAACGATGAACTCCGCGGCGGCGAAGGGGACGACCATTTGTACGGCGATAACGGCGACGACACGCTGGAGGGCGGTTCCGGTTCGGACAGATTGCGCGGTGGCGACGGCGACGACACGCTGCTCGGCGGCAACGGCAACGACTATCTGCGCGGCGGCGGCGGCGACGACACGCTGAACGGCGGCAACAACGCCGATAATTTATATGGCGAGGGCGGCGCGGACACGTTCGTGTTCGACGCCACGGCCTTCGTCGGCGGCTTCGATACGGTGCGCGATTTCAACCAGGCCGACGGCGACAACATCCTGCTCGACCACATCCTGACCGGCTACACCGAAGGCGCCAGCGCCCTCGCCGACTTCGTCGCCCTGACCGGCTCGGGCGGCAGCACCCTGCTGCAAATCGACCGCGACGGTTCAGGCAGCGCCTTCACCTTCCAGACCATCGCCAAAATCCAGGGCGTGACAGGCTTGGACGCGGAAGATCTGCACGCGAGCGGGGCGCTGGTTGTTACCTGACCCTAAACACCGTCATCCCGGCGAAAGCCGGGATCCAGAGCCATAGAGGCGGCATCTATAATGATCGCCCTTAGGGCTGTGGGAATGTGGTAGCCGATGCCGTAAGGTCAGGGACTCGATCCCTGTGTACGCGCTGTAAGATCTCTCGCGCTGCGTCAGCAGGCTGGATATGGGTCACGTCAATCTCGATGCGGTTCGGATGCGTGTCGAAACGCATCAGGCGTTTTTCGGCATGATTCCGGCCGGGGTCGTCCGGGTCGATGCATTTCAGGTTCGCCCGGCGTTCCGGTGTCACGATCCGCCGCCGGTTTTCTTCAAGGCCGCAGGTCACGATGACGGGAAAATAAAGGCCACCACGCTGCGCGGCTGTATTTTCGATCTTGCGGGCTTCGGCCTTGTCTTCCTCGTCTTCTATCGCGAAATTGGTCATCACAAAGCTCAGGTCAGGCGGGGAAAATCTGACCATTGTGTCCAGGACGACATCCCTGATCCTCGCTATCTGGGGCCAGATCTCGTTCGGTAACTTTGTCTTGCCGTCTGCTTTTATGATACTGAAAACAGGGTTATTGATCAGATGGTTATCGACCAGCACAAAGTCTGGCCGCTGCCTGACGATCTCTTTCGCGATCGTCAGCTTCCCGACCCCGGGAAAGCCGATCAGGTGGATAATGTTTCCAGTCATGGGGGCATTCTAAAGGAACATCCCGTTAATTTCCACAATTCTGAATTATCGCCGTTTTAAGCGCCTTACCATCAAATAGTTGGTAGCAGGAAACATGCCGAAAAAATAACCGTCTAAGAAAAAAGCCACACCGTAAACTGATCTAACACGAGAGGTTTGTTGAGGCGACAAAGGCTGCTAAGTGCGACGAAACAGGGGATGCGTTTGCTAACGTTTGATAAAATCATCCACACCAGTCAAAAAACAGGCGAACATTAACCCGTCTTTTTCTTCTTGCCGCCAAGGTTTGGTTTCGGGAAGCGAGTGCCTTTGAGCCACGCAGGGTCCAACGCGTCTTCCGGCAGTTGTCTTGCAGGTGGCTGTTTGGGTGAGATCATATAATCCACCGCCGCCGCCCCTTGAGCGATAGCTTTCAAATGATGCTTGAAATATTCAACGTCACCGAAGTAATTCGGATAGGCAGCCTTAAGGTTGTCGATTTTATCCACCTCCACAAGTACAACCTGATCTTTTTCTTCCCCGGTTCTTAATTCTGCTTCTGCTTTATCATATGACTTGGTGGCGTTAATCGCCTTATTATACGGCTCTACCTGAACTGTTTTTGTAGCGTGGTCCCAGCGGATTAGGTAATGGGTCGGCTTATAACCCCGATCCAAAGGAGTATCTGGCCCCCGAAAGCCGTGAATAACAGCTTCCAGAACGGTTACGGCGTCCAACGAGCTTGCAAGCTGCTTAATTTCGCTCCGCCGGAGCTCTCTCTCCGGGGTTCCAGGAGGTAACGGGCATCCTTCAATTTCGGCAAACTCGGCGGACATTAGAGTAAAAAGCCGCAGCCAGTTTGCATCTCCGTGGTTGTTTTTTAATTGCTCACCGCGATACAAGCCAACCGCTTCAACAGCCGTTGCCCAAGAGTGCTGAATCTGGGTGCGTACCTGTAGCTCAATACGCTTGCCATCGTAGGGGGTCTTTTTGGGCCTCCGAAAGCTTAAAATTAGGTGATGGCTACGGTATCCATCTTTCTTAGGTTTGCTAATGTAGTCCGCTTCCTTAAAAATGTCGCTTGGAATCTTCTCGCGCAGAATAGCGATTAAAGTACGCGCGTCCGCGATATTGCTCAGAATCACACGGCACCCGCCAAGGTCTTGAATTTGGTCAAAGCCTAGCCCTATTCGCCGAAGTTTCCGCCGTATAGCTTGCATGCGTTTAAGCCGCGCCGCCGTGACGCCTTCCAAGTTATTCGCCCTCATGTGATAACGTATCGAGAAGTGAATACTTCGCATCGGGAATGCATGAGCGTCTCGCCAGTCGTTTGCGATCAGGAATGCATCTCTGATGTCTGCAGGTATCGCCCCTTTAAACAGTAAATTTTCGGCAGCAATAATCTTGCCAACCCGCTCTATGTCGTTATGGGAATGATCCGAAAAAGGATAGCTGGTCATGTCATCAAGGCTGGGATCGGAGTTCCTCGTTCCCGCTTCCGGCAAAAAATAGATGATTCGAGAATCGCATATTAGCATAATTCCCGATAGTAAATGCGGAAACTATAAAATTAGGAATTAAATCATATTCATGTTATGCTGCTCACAAGATTTTTAATGAGATGCGGGCCCGGTAGGGATGGGTCTGCGAAAAGGGAAAGCTTATGCCTGCCACCACCACAAAAACCAGACAAGAGTGTGAAAATTTCGGCAAACGAACTATTGGATCGGTTAAATCACATCGCATTTCTGTCAAACGGACTATTGAAGCCGCTGCGGATATGCACACCGCCGTACCCGTAACACAAAATACCGGCAAACGAACTAATGGATGGACAGATGAGCGCCGCCGGAAACAGGCTGCCGCCCTCCGGCGCTGGCAACCCTGGGCGCGTTCCACCGGGCCGCGCACGGCGGCGGGGAAAGAAACCTCCCGCCTGAACGCCATCAAGCATGGCGCGCGCAGCGCGGCGGCGCGTCGTTTTCTGAAGGACTTAGTCCGCTGGCGCGCCTTCCGCCGCCTGGCCGTCCGCGCTGTGGAGCAAAATCTGCACCCGGATGACCTCGCCATCGTCCTGCGCCACATCCATGCCGCGACCCTCGCACGCAGCGCAGAAAGAATTGCTCAACACCAAGAACACCAAGTCCACCAAGATCACGGCACTCTTGGTGGACTTGGTGTTCTTGGTGTTAAACCCTGCTTATCGCCTGCGGCGCAACCGTGTGGGCCGCCCCTGAAACATCCCGCAATTCAATGTGATTCGCCTTTGCCGCCCGCGCCGTTATGGTTAAGATCGGGCGTTCGGGAACGGGAGAACAGACATCTATGTGCGGCATCATCGGGATTTTGAGCAAAGGCGACGCGGCCCCCCTGCTGGTCGAGGGTCTGAAACGCCTCGAATACCGGGGCTACGACTCGGCGGGAATCGCCACGCTCGCGAACGGCCATATCGAACGCTGCCGCGCCGAAGGCAAGCTCGCCAATCTGGAGGCGAAGCTGAACAAACAGCCGCTGCCCGGAACCACCGGCATCGGCCACACGCGCTGGGCCACCCATGGCGGCCCCACCGAGAACAACGCCCACCCGCACGCCACGGATCGCGCCGCCGTCGTCCATAACGGCATCATCGAGAATTACGCGGAATTGAAGGCGGAGCTGGAA
>JBDHTS010000034.1:0-22408 GCA_039808845.1 Alphaproteobacteria bacterium
AATCCATAATGTCCGTGCGTTCGAAAGGCTGAATCTCAAGGCTTGACCGCGTAGCTCAGCCGGTAGAGCACCTGACTTTTAATCAGGTGGTCGTGGGTTCGAATCCCACCGCGGTCACCATATATTCCGCCACTTCCAGAGGTGTTGTTTCAAAAACGTTAGAGTTTTTAAAAACTCTAACGTTAGAGTTTTTTGAATTTCAGTACGGATTGACGCGTTTATTGAATGTGCGGCGAAGAGGCGGGACAATAATCAAGAATTTCCAGAAGATCTCTCATCGCAAGCAGCGTGGTATCGATCTTGGCCTGGATCTCTGTGTTCGCGTAAGCTGGCCCGCTCTTCTGCTTTTCGATGTACTGGATAGTCTGGGAAAGAATATCGCTGATCATTTTCGGTCGCTCCTGGCCGGAAAGTTCCTTTTTGACATAGGCGGCGCAGACCATCCCGCGCGTGTCGTACATGCAGAACGAAGAGAGCCAACGTTCGTTTTCAAAGGCGATGATTTCATCGGGCATCGTATCAGGCATGTATTCCCTCCGCTTTGGCGATGGCGCGTTCGGCGCGCGCCATGCGCTCCAGTTGTGAACCGCTCAGTCCAACCTGATATCTGACGGCTTTCAGGATTGGCAAGATCTCTTTTAGCGAACGCAGCAGGTCCTGGTTGATCTCCGCTGGCGTCATGACTTATCTCCGGTCAACTGATCGGGATCGTAGGTGACGACGGGCAACCAGGCGTCGCGGCCGTCGGGCAGGTTGTGGCGCTGGTACAGCTTGCCGTTATGGAAGGCGAGTTCGCAACTGGGCGTGCAGGATGCCCTGGCGGCGCGGAAATTGGCGGGGATGCCGATCTTAATTTTGTCTTCGCTCATTCTGGTTGGTCCTTCTTTTTTGGGGGTTTTGGTAAATCCAGATCCGCCGCATTCGTCACAAATGGGTGGTTCCGGAACGAGGCAACAGCATGTGTCGTCCATGCAGATGCATTCATCGATGTGCTCGCCCGCGCCACCGCATGACCAGCACGCCTCATCCTCTGAAAAATCATCATCGTCTTGGGTCATGGCTGTTCTCCTTTGGTTGCGAAAGGGGGCTGGTCGATAAAAAAGCGGTCGCAGATGATTTCTCCATCGGCGGTTTTCTCCGCGCGGAAGACGAACATAAAACTGCTGATGTCGACGCCGCGTCGTACCAGATCTTCGAAGTTTTTTTTGAAGCCGATCGTCAGTTGATCCAGCATGAACCCCTGATTTTCAGGTTCGATGATGTCGACCTGCTCGGTCACCGGATAGCCCATGCTATCAGTGCGCATGATGGTTTTGGTTGTCATGGAAGACCTCTTTTCGCTGTTGAGGGAAGTTTGGGATCGATCTGGCCCAGGATGATGTTTTCAGCGCCGAATTCATCCCTGAGCATTTTTTCGTATTTCCGGGCAGCTTCCTGCTCGTTCCTTGCGGTGACGGTGCGCCAGTCCTGCTGCCATTCCTGGAACTGCGCGGACATTTCAAACTTTGGCATTTCCTGCTCCTTCTGCGGTGAGGCGGCGTTTGAAGGCTTCCTGGGCCATCTTTGTCGTGCGGATGTTGTAGCGATCGACGATGTCCTGGCATGCCTTGAAGCTGTGTCCCGTCACGGCGGCGATCATCGGGATCTCCGCGCCGGCCTCGGCCAGCCTGGTGACGGCGGTGTGGCGCAGATCCTTGAACAGCAGCTTTTTCACCGTGGGCGTCTTCTTCGCGGCGGCGGCGCGCACATCCTCGAACACGCTCATGAACCCGTCCGCCGTGTAGGGCTTGCCGTTCGCCTGCTGGATCAGCGCGGTTCCCGGCGTCTTGCGTTTTTTATTGACGGCGGCCTGCATCTCGATGCGCGCCTTCAATTCGGGCACCAGATCCACGGGCAGCACGACTTCCGCGCCCGTCTTGCCCTGGCGGATATGCAGGCAGCCGTCGCGGTAGGCGGCCATGGACAGGCGCAGCAGGTCGCCCCGTCGCTGTCCCAGCCATTCGTTCAGCATAACGGCGGTGCCGACGGCGCGGTGGTCCATCCTGTCGGCCTGGGCCACGAAAGCGGCAACATCGGATGGCGACCAGGGCGTTCCTTTCTTCGCCTTGTAATCCAGCATGGGCCGCGTGGCGGGGTTGGTGTTTTTCGGAATCAGGCTTTCCCGCTCGGCGAAATTCAAGAGCACGCGCAGCACCTGGATCAGATAGGCAGCCTTGCGCGGCTTTTTCTTTTTGTGCGCTTCGTAGAGGTTCTGAATGGACTTCGCGGTGATGTGCGCCGCCTGTTCCGCGCCCGCCCATTCCTCGATCAACTTGAGGTAATTCGCGTAATCGGCACGCGTCTTGTCCGCCAGCTTCGTGTAGTGGCGGGATTTTTTATAGGCGGCGATCAGCGCGGCGACACTGCCCCGTTTATCCTGCACCGGCGCATCGATCAGGCCGGCGCGCCATTCATCGACCTGGGCATTGATCTCCTGCGCCTCGGCCGTGGCCGCCGCCAGATCGTCGGACAGGCGCTTCAGTTTCCATTTCGCCGCGCGCAGCGCCTGGTCCGGCTGCCAGTAATAGCGCATCGTGCCGTCGTCGCGCGGCCGGCCAGTCAGGTAACGGACCTTGATCGTCGCCATGGTCAGGCGCGCGCCGGGACAAAGGAAAAGGACGGCGTGCCGGCGCGGTCGAAGCCGACGCCGCCGCAGGGGAAGCCGTCGGCGTAGCAGGTGCACCAGGCGCCGCGCCGCGCCAGATGCTCCATCTGGCGTATGATGCGATCAGGATCCCGTGTGCTGATCATGGCGTCGTGGCCGTCGGATCCCATCCAGTACAGCTCGTACATCGGGAAATGCGGTTCGCGGGTCAATTCCGGCGCACCGGTCGCGGGCGGCGCGGCCCTGGGTACGTTCGGGAAGGGAATAATCTCGGCGGTCATGCGTTTCCTCGCGTTTCCAGTTCGTCGGCAATGATTTTCATGTGCGCGGTCAGGACCGGCGAGACGCGGCGGAAGCACATGGCGGAGGCGCGCAGCTTCTCCGCCATGACGTCCGGGGGTTCCCGCCGTTTTTCCACCGACTCCGCCAGGCGCAGCGCGTCGGCGGCCGCGCGGTTCATGTCGCCGCTGTCGCCCAGGGCCCGCTGGGCGAAATACTGCAACTGGCCGTTGAAATAATCCAGCCGCGGCGTCATAGCGCAAGCTCCGCCGCCCGGCGGTTCAGGCGCTGCTCCACGCCGGCCGTGTCGATGGCGTCGATGCGGATCCGGCCCTGATCGCGCAGCGCGGGCGGCATCTGGCTGTCGAGCCAGAGATCGATCGCGCGGACGTCCCAGCGGCGGTGCGCGCGGATCCGTTCGTCCAGGACCGGTTTCGGGAAGCCGATACTTTCCAGCACGGGCAGGTTGCGGAAGACCCAGTCCTTCGAGTAGGACAGTTTCTCCGCCAGCTGGGCGATATCGATCAGGCGGCGTTCAGGCCGCGCGTGGGGGTGTGTCGTCTGGGCGGTCATTGGAAACCTCCGGTACGGGGTGGCGGGAAAAGGGCGCGGCGGCGATCCGTGTCGAGCGCACGGGATGCATGCCGTCGCAGTGATAGGCGGCGGGCTTGCCGTCCGAGAGCAGCAGGGCGCATTCCGCCCGCGCCTCATCGAGCAGGGCGTTGACATGATCGAGGCCGGCGCGTTTCGCCACCGCCTGGATCTGCATGATCCTGTTGCCGAGATAGCGGAGCACGGGGTCGGTCATATCAGCCCCTTTTCCTTCGCCAGCCATTCCGGCATCGCGAATGTTCCGTCATCGTTTTTTTCGACCTGGCTTTTCGGGAGCCAGATTTTTTCCTTCATGCCGGCATCGACCAGGAACGCCTTCGGCGTTTCATGCGCCAGCGTGGCGGCGACGTCGATGATGTCCGATGCGCCCGTCGTCATGACCCGCACCATGCGAAAAAGAGGGTGAAGAACCCGGCCAGGAGAAAGGCGCTGGCGATGGCACTGTCGCGCGTGTTCATGCGTGCCCTCCTGTGATGCTGTATACAGCCGCGCGGCCGTTTCTCTGCGCCGCGCAGCGACCTTTATCGACAAGGGAAGTCAGCAGCTGGTATGCGGCGGCGCCAGAGATCTCCATCGCCTCGGCCAGGCCGTTAACGGTCAAGTCGCCTTCGCTGTCTTGCAGCGTTGAGAGCATTTCAAGCGCCTCCGTTTCGCGTGGCGTCAGGCCGGACGGGGGGGGCGCTCTCCGGAACGGCCGGTTTTTTCTCGCGGGGTTTTTTTACCGGTCTGTCGTCCGCTTCGGGCTTTCCGAATTTCAGAGCGATGATCCGGCGCGCCAGCGCGATGGCTGCCGCTCCGTCCATCGTCGCTTCGGCTGCGATGTCCAGACATTCAAAAACAGTTTCGAGTTCTTCGGGTTTCATGAGGCCTCCGGGAGTTTGACTTTGGCAAAGGGGATGTAGCGTTCGCGGCCGGCGTCGCTGACCACGATCGATTTCGGGCTGCGGTATGGGGCGTAAGCGACGCGGACGAAGCGGGCCTGTGTCCAGCCGGTGCGGGTTTTGATCAGGACGGCGGCGTTTTGTTTAATGGCATACGCCTGGTCGAGGGTAATGCCTGTGCCCGGTGCCCTTTTCGGCTGGCACAGGGCGGGAAAGTTATGGCGGTGGCGCGCCTCGGCGATCGGGGAATGAAAGCGGCGGCCGCAGGAACATTGCGCGATGAAGGTCATGCCGCCCTCCGTTCCGCAAATTTAAGCGAGCGCTGCCTGATCCAGTCTCTGAATTTCAGGATTGCGTCCAGCGCCTCATCGTCGCTGTCCGCTTCCGGCACACCTGGGACCAGCAATGTTTCGTTGTCGTATGCCAGGCGGCAGGCCGGTGTTACATTTTTGCGGAGACGGCTTTCGTAATCTCTCGCGATCTCCAGCGCGCCTTCCGGAACTGTCGGGCCGAAATCCACCCTTCCCGTGCGCCAGCTATAGGCAAAAAGTTTGCGAGCCATTACCTTCCCTCCCAGTAAGCCGCGATGGCGCGGCGGCAGCGCTGGACCGCCTGGCGGCGCGCGCGCCGGCGGCGGATTTTCGTCAGGGCGTTTTCAATGAAATCAACAAGCATCAGATCCTCCTTTGGGGTTCGATCTGATTAATTGCAACAGAATGCTAAATTCTAGTCAAGAACAAAATTTAGCATTCTGTTGCATTTTTCCAAAGTCGACCGGCTGGAAGGGGGGCCTTTCCAGCCGGTCTATTCGCGTGTGGGCGCGAATTAGTTGGCAATGTTGCGTATGCGGAGGGCTTCCTTCAGGACCGTCTCGCGCCCGCGGGCGCTCAAAGACCTGAAATTCTCGATCAGCGCGCGCTCATCCACCGGGGGCAGATTGCAGCCGATCACGTAAATCTGCCAGACGAACCAGCAGTGTTCGTAGGCGGCGCGCATGCGGAGCCGCCGCCACAGCGTTTTCCGCTGAAAGCAGGCGTTGCTGGCCGCGTGGTAGCGTTCCAGCGCGCGGCGGACATCGTCGTAGCAGCAGGCCTTCGGACGGATGACGGATGGCGCCATGCCCATGAACAGCATTTTTCGTTCTCCCCTCAAAAAATAGCTTGTAAACAATTTTTTAGTATTATCGTGGATAATGATGCAAGCGAATTGTTGTAAAAGATTGCTTCCATGCTATTTTATAGCGCATGACACTATCAAATTACCATATTCGCGCCGGTCGGGCGTGGCTGGACTGGACGCAGAAGGATCTGGCGGCCCGCGTCGGCATCAATGTCACCACGCTGCGCCTGATCGAAACAGGGGCGTCCGAGCCGGAGCAAGCGACCGTTACGGCGATCCTGCGGGCGTTCGCGCGGGAAGGCCTGATCATCAGTGAAACCGGGATCCGTTACATGCCCGAGCAGATTTCGCGCCTGAACGATTTTTCCGTCGTGCTGGACGACGCCGCCGCCATCCTCCAGCCCGGTGAAACGCTCTGGCTGCATTGCGCCGACGAACGCCGCAATTCCGAAGCCGTGACGCGGAAATTCCGCCAGCTGGAGGCGCGGGGGATCAAACTGCGCTTCACCTATGCGCGCGGCAACGATTTCTTCACGACCGCGCAGGAAAATTACCGCTGGATCGATCCCGCCTATTTCGCCAGCGCCGAGGTGCAGGCGGCCTATGCCGACCGGTATGTCGAGCATATTCCCGGTGACACGGACACGTTCCTTGTGATACGCAACGCGCCATACGCGCAATCGAAAGCCCGCCAGATCGCCTGGTGGTGGAATAACGGAGAGCCCTTATGACCTGGACGCGCACCGTCCGCGCCGCCGTGGACTGGAAATCGTTCGACGGCGACCGGATCATTCTTCCCATCTGCGCGCGCAGCCCCGGCGCCAAGGGAAGGAATTTCCAGGCCACGGTCGCCGCGCTGCGCGGCCGCGTCCGGCACGTCCATATGATCCTGTGCGATACGCTGGACCGGTATAATCTCGGCGGCGACGCCACGGCGGCGAAGGCCGCGATGGACGGCTGGCTGAGCACCGCGCTGCCGCAGATCGCGGAGAATTTCACGTTCGACCTGAAACGCTGGGACGACGTGCGCGACGATCCGGGCTTTATGCCGCGGCTGGCGCTGATGACCGAGCTTTACCGTTCGTCGCCGGAGGCGCGGCAAGCGATCGACCGCATCGCGAACTATTATATCGACGGGGCCGAGAAGCGGGCGGACAAAACCGGGCTGCCGTTCAACCGTCTGCATCAGGCGGAGCGATCCGCCGTCTATCTGATCGAGGAATTCGCCGGGACCGCCGTCTATGGCGCGTGGCATCCGGGCCTGCCCGAAGCGTATTGGGGCGTGTATGTCGGCGATCCGCAGATCTTCAACCGCTGCAACGTCATCGATCCGTCGGTGGATCTGACGCTGCCGGCGACGCTGCCGGTGCGGATAAACCGTCTGGGGCCCGCGATTGCGGGGGAAGTGCCGCGTGCGGTGGCCTGAACTTTTCAATGTCTCTAGGCGCAAAAGCCCAGTGAAAATACGGTTTCTGCCTTCCGGGCATTCTAAAGCTTGAGAATTTTAAATAAGATCGGAAAATGACAGGGAGATCTCTTAAGAGTTCGCCACAGTTGTTTTGGTAAAATTTCCTTATCAATAAGCTATCGGCATCGGTTTTATTGAGAGTTGATATAATGTGGTCACGTAATTCCGCGACTATGGTGTAAACGCGAATAATGTCTTTATCAAAAAGAAAACGAATATAATGTACATTTATTTTAATGAAATGGTTTTTTTCTTTCATAAAGTTTAATTGATTAGTAAGTATAATATTCTCTATTGGCTCTGTAGCCAATTCATGCAAAGACTTATAAAATAGATCATAAATCTCCATCCTTCTGTTAAACAAGTCCAGACGCAATTTTTCTCTAGTGTAATGCCAAGCTGCGAAACCCAGGATTATTGTCAAACAGCTAAAAATTGCTGGAACAATAATCCGACCGTCCTGGAACCAAGGCGTTGCAGCCGGAGCGGCTTGAAATGTCAGATCTATAAGGCCCATAGATTAATAATCATCAATAGCGCTACGAATGCAATTTTTTATACATTTCATGCCTTCTGCAGGCTCGTATATCGGGTTATCCATTTGCATTTCGCAGCGCCTCTGGCAGCTATCGGCAGCAATTTTCAACAGCAGTAAATGCTCAGGGGCAGATCTCTGAATACAGACGACTGCTAATACGAAAAGCGCAATTGCCCCGATAGCTGAAGCGATGGCTTTATGTTTGTACATGGACTATTTGCAGCCCTTTGCTTCGATGGCTGTCCGTACGGCTTCTTTCTCGCCCCGAACATTTGCCAGCTCTGATGCCTCTACGCCATCGCCTTGGCCGGTTCCCCACCAGAAGGCCTGGACCTGGCTGGTCTTCACACGCTGTTCCTGGGCTATTACAAGCTGGTTTTCTCTCCGCGCGAGTGATGACATTTCGGCCGTCAACTGCTTACAGCTAAATTCTGCGTAGCGAAGGCCCGAAGTGTAAGATCCGGTTATTTGAGATGGCTGCGTCGGCATGTTAAGACATGCGGACAGAAGTGCAACTAGCGGAATGCAAACAAGTTTTTTCATGATGATTTTTTTCCTTTAATAGGCGAAGTGTTCTCGGAAATGCCCTGAGCATACCCCATTAGCTTGCTTTTCGCGCTGTCGTCCATTCCGCGATATAAACCGAGCAGAGCTTTTTCCTGTTCGTCTTTTGGTACAATAGCGCTAGCTGGCCCGTCCGTTATATCTGAAGGATGGCAACCTAATGCATCGGCTAGACGTTGAAGCCATTCCCATGTCAGCTTTCTTTTGCCGGTTTCCAGGTAATGGATTTGCTGATGGGTGGTGCCCGTCGCCGCCGCGAGTTCATCCTGCGACCAACCTTTTTCGGTTCTTATTTCCTTAATATAATTTTTCATTGAATTTGATTGTGACAACAATATGTTGTGTTTTCTATTAGCAGAATGTTGCAAATCAGCTTGACAGAAGTTTAGCATTTTGTTGCAATTCTATTATGAAGCTTGTGGTCTATCTTAACGAAAATGATTTGAATTTCAGCGAGGCGGCGCGGCAGCTCGGAGCCACGCACCAGGCCGTCCGTTGCTGGGTGCTCGGTGAACGGACGCCATCCCCTGAATTCATGATCAAGATTTTCAGGTGGTCGCACGGTTCTGTCACTCCCAACGATTTCTACGAATTGCCGCCGGTTCAGAGTCCCGGCGGCGGTCATGGCGGCGAGGACAAGCGCCGCCGTTCCTCTGTCCAGCTGGCCGGCGGGCTGATCCTCCCCGGCCAGCTGGACATGTTCCGCGCGGGGGCGTCCGCATGACGCCCGCGCCGCAATGCCATAATTTCCCCGCTGCGGTGCCATCCGCACATATCCCGCCCCGCTTGTCAATCCCGCCTTTTCCGTTTCCGGAGACCCGCCATGCATCCAGAAGAAAGCACACCCCGCGATAAAGAAATCGGCCTGTCGCTGTGGCGCAGGCTGCTGATCCAATCCCGCCCAGAGGCGCTCGCCAAAATTGACGGCGTGATCGCACGCCTGACCGAAGCCAGGACGCATTACAGCGAGATCGCGCGGTACCGCGCGCAGATGCTGAACGGCGCGGCGACGCCGGAGGATTTCGCGACGGGCCTGTTCGGCACGTCGGCCCGCGCTTAACCCCAGCAGAAAGGAAAGACCATGCGAAAACTGATCAATGGGACATATCAGCAAGTCGATGCGCCGCCGGTCAAACAGCCGGCGGACAAGGAAGCGACAGCGAAGCCAAAACGCGCGAAAAAGGCTCAGCCAGCGAAACCGGCAAAGCCCTCCGCCGCGAAAAAATCCGGGCGGAAATCGTAAAGGTCATGCTGATGGACGTGTCCGATATCGCGCGCATGCTGGCGGACCAGGTGGACAGCCTGGTCCGCCAGCTGCTGCCCAACGCGGTCAGGGAAGGGCATGAATGGCGCGTCGGATCCTGCGCCGGCGAGCGCGGCCGGTCGATGGCGATCCACTGCCACGCGCCGCGCGCCGGGATCTGGAAGGATTTCTCAAGCGACGACCTGTCCGGGGACGCGCTGGACCTGGTCGCGCATGTGCTGTTCGCCGGCGACAAGAAACGGGCCGTTGCATGGGCGAAGTCCTGGCTCGGCATCGACGGGATGGATCCCGACCGCCTGAAAACCGAGCAGGCGAAGATCAAGGCGAGGGCGGCGGCGGACGAACGCAAGGCGGCGCAGGCGCTGGTCAACAAGCGGAAGATGATCAAGGCGATCTGGCTGGCCGCGAAGGCCGGTCTGATCGGCACGCCGGTCGATCTGTACCTTATGGGGCGCGGCATCGGGCTCGGCGACCTGCCGCGCCTGCCGGGTGCGATCCGGTATGCGCCGGCGCTGGAACACCGGGACCAGAAGACAGGCGAGATCACGACCTGGCCGGCCATGGTGGCCGCGGTGGTGGACGGGCAGGGCGAGATGATTTCCATCCACCGCACGTATCTGAAGGACCATGGCGGCGGGCTGGTAACGAAAGCGCCGGTGCGAGAACCGAAGCTGACGCTCGGATCCTATGCCGGCGGGATCATCCCGCTGGCGCGCGGCGCGTCGGGCAGGGCGATCAAGGATGCGCCGGAGGGCGACACGATCATGCTGTCGGAGGGCATCGAAGACGGGCTGACCATGGCGCTGTGCTGCCCGGACATGCGGTGCAGCGCGGCCGTCACCGCCGGGAACATGTGCGATGTAGACCTGCCGCCCGCCATCTCCACCATCATCATCGCGCGCCAGAACAAGGACGCGCCGGGCAGCAAGGCGGAGCTATCGATCCGGAAGGCGATCGACCGTTTCATCGACCAGGGCCGCACGGTGCGCGAAGCGTTCCCGCAGCCAGGGCATGACGATTTCAACGCGTGGCTGCAGGCGCAGGGCGCGGTTTCAGCGAAGAGGGGGGAGGCGTGATGGATATTCGCCAGTTTTACGCGGTGGTCAAGGCCAATGTCGACAAGGGTGTGGCGCTGTATCTGGAGCCGCTGATCGCCGGCGGTTGGGGGATCATCGGCCATCGCGACGGCAACTGGACCGTCGTCGAATTGCGGCGAGCCCAGACCTATAAGGTCACCGAGGCGATGCAGTCCGCGCAAATGATCATGAAAACGCTCGATGCGTTGAAGGATGTGGCATGACCGGCATGAGGTGGAGTGATAAAACCTGCGTCCACACGGAATATTCTCCCGGGACCAGCCTAGATTTTGCCGTCGGCGATGCGGCGGCCCTGTCTCTGGAGCAAATGCTGCCAGTTCAATTTCAATTCAATAACATAATACTTATAGTTGAACACAAAAAATGACCGACGCGAAGGACCAGATCCGATCGGCCGTTACTTCCGCGCGCAAGGCAAAGCGCAGCGGCAAGCCTGCTGATATTGTTCTGGAAGACGAAGACGTCCGCCTGCCGTATGACATCAGCTTTCCGCCGGATTGCCCGGTGGAGCCGCTCGGCATCAAGGGGAACATGGCGTTCTTCCTGGACCAGAAACGCCAGATCATCGCCATGAAATCATCCGACCTGAACCGCGGCAACATCGTCGCGCTGTTCGGCGAGCAGCAGGATCTGCTGTTCACTTACTGGCCGCGGTTTACGGTGACGGAGAAAAAAGGGCAGATCGTCAAAAACATTTCGGGCTGGCGGCCGGAGCAGGGACAGCAATGCCTGTTCTCCGAAGCCTCGCGCCGCGGCGTGTGGGATATCCACGAACGCGTGCGCGGCCCCGGATCCTGGCAGGACGAAGACGGCGGGCTGATCATGCATTGCGGGGACCTGCTGTACCAGGGCGAGACCGCCCTGACCCCGCGCACGATCGGGCCGCACGTCTATCCCGCCGACGCGCCGAAGCCGCGCCCGGACCTGAAGACCGCGGGCATCGATGAGGCGCAGGAATTGCTGGCGCTGCTGCGCAGCTGGACCTGGCGGCGGCCGGAGGTGGATCCGGAACTGCTGCTGGGGTGGATCGTCGCGGCGATGGTGGGCGGCGCGCTGGACTGGCGCCCGCTGATCTGGATCACCGGCGACCGCGCGACGGGGAAATCGACGCTGCATAAAATCATCAAGGCGGTGATGGGCGCAGGCGGCATCATCGGATCCTCCGACGCGTCCGCCGCCGGCCTGTGGCAGCGCGTGGGGCATGCGTCGCTGCCCGTGGCCTTGGACGAACTGGAAGCCGAACAGAACGACACGAAGGCGCAGAACATCATCAAGCTGGCGCGCATCGCGGCATCGGGCGACCAGATGCTGCGCGGCGGGGCGAACCATGACAGTTCGTCGTTCACCGTGCGCAGCTGTTTCCTGTTTTCCTCCATCCTGATCCCGCCGCGGCTGGGGCAGGACGTCAGCCGAATGGCCGTGCTGCAACTGGACGAACTGGACGGGAAGACACAGCCGCATATCGACGTGAAGCGCCTGGGCGAGATCGGGGCCGCGCTGCGCGGCCGCCTGGTCCGGCACTGGCCGCGTCTGAAAGATTTGATCGAAACCTGGAAGCTGCAGCTGGCGCAGGCGGGGCATAACGGGCGCGGCGGCGACCTGTTCGGGCCGCTGCTGGCCTGCCACGACATCGTGACGAGCGATTACGCGCCGGACGGCGAAACCCTCACCCTGTGGGCGCAGCGCCTGAACCGCGCGCTGATTGCCGACAGCGCCGACGAGGAAAGCAACCATGAGAAATGCGTGCGGTTCCTGATGGGATCGCCACTGGATTTCTATCGCGCAGGCGAACGGCGCACGATCGGCGCCTGGATCATCCAGGCGGCCGGGATGGACAAGGAATATTTCGAAACGAAGCACAGGGAAGAGGCGAACCGCGCGCTCGGCAATATCGGGCTGATGGTTCAGGACAAAAAGTTCGGCGACAATCCGGTCTACAAGGTGCTGCATGTCGCCATCGATCATCCGGGGCTGATGCAGGTGTTCCGCGACAGCCCGTGGGCCGGAAAGGCCGGCGCGGTCGGCGTATGGATCCAGGCGTTCGAGCGGATCAAGGGCACATGCTCCGACCGTCAGCGGTTCAATGGCGATCTGCGACGGTGCCGCGCTGTTGTTCTCGACGCGCTTCTGGGAGGCGAACATGCGTGATTTCGCCTGCCGGATTTTTTCTTTTGAGCGTCTTGACAGGGCGGGGATTTTTTGCGCCTCCCGCGCCCCGCGCCCTGAAACCCAAGGGATTTCAGGCATTCGCAAAATGTCAATGGGTAAAATCAACTGTTCCGCTGTTCCGCTCGGTGTTCCGCTGTCTGTTCCGGCGCGTTTCTTTTCGCGCCAAAGGGTTAGGGGAATTGTTCCGCTGTTCCGCTCTGATCCTTCACACGCATGTACATGCACACGGGCATGCGCATGCGCGAAGCGGCGGGCGGAACAGGCGGAACAGCGGAACATGCGCGCTTCTTCTTTTCTTTTTTCTTTATTCTTCAAAGGGATAGAGAAAAGAGTTTTGTTCCGCTGTTTGTTCCGCATGTTCCGCATCACGGCCAAGTCTCTGAAACCAATAAAATATTGGGGTTTTATTGATGGATGATGGTGTGAAATCGGGGTTGAAGACGGTTGTGGCGGAGGAATTCGACGCGGGCGCGGCTGTGCCTGGATCGGTGGACGCGTTTCAGCTGCCGCTGCTGCCATTACCGCAAATGATCGTCGCGCAGGAAGCCGCGGAACATGATGGATCCACCGCCGGGCGCGGGGCGGGACGGCCTGCCGGTTCGAAGAATAAAAACACCGAGGCATGGCGCAATTTCATCCTCGGCCGCTATCAGTCGCCGCTGGTGGCTATGGCGGAGACGTTCAACCGGACGCTGCAGCAGCTGGCGGAGGATCTTGGCTATCTGGTCCGTTACAACGGCCATGTCCTGCGCAGGCCAACGCCGGACGAAATGCTGGAGCTGCTGAAGATCCAGATGCAATGCGCGAAGGAACTTGCGCCTTACGTGCACAGCAAGCAGCCGATCGCGATCGACGCCGGCGACCGAGGACTGATGCAGCTGATCATCAACACCGGCATGGCGACCGCGAACCAGGTTGAAAACGCCGGTGTGATGGCCGTGAATTTCCTGCCTGTCGCGGGTCAATCAGATCAAGGACTTACGGGCGACATCGTCCAGAACTCTGACGTTACGAACTCTGACGCCGAACAGCAACGCATTGAAACAGAAAGGCAAAGCGATGATTTGCCACCTGATTAAAGATCAGTGCGAATTTCTTTGTGCCCGCCTTGGCCGCGCGAAATTCGAGGTGGGGGGGTACCCCCCGCCCGCGCCAAAACGGGGGGTGTACACACGCATATTCCGGCGGCCTGGAAAAAATAGCGGCTTCAAAAAATCCGGCCGGAAAAAAATTGCGCGAACCTTCGGGACGGGGGCGGGCGCATGGGTTTAAATTATTCACCGCCGGGTCCGGTCGTTTCGCAATTCCTCAACGACCGTTCGGAAGTCTCGGCGATTATGGGGCCGATGGGCGGCGGGAAGACGACCGCGGCGATCATGAAGCTTATCGTCCTGGCCCAGCAACAGGCCATCAGCCCGCGCGAGCATCCCGATTTTCCGGGGTGGAAGGTGCGGCTGACGAAAGTCGGCGTGGTACGGGAAACGACCACGAACCTGAAGCGTACAACGATCAAAAGCATCAAGGCCTGGTTCGGTGAAAAAAACGGGCGTTGGTTCGGTGGAGGGTCCAGCATGGAGCCTTTGTCGTATCAGGCAAAGATGGGGCCGCTGCCCGACGGTTCCATTGCCATCCTGACGTTCGAGTTCATCGGCCTGGACGATAACAATATCGAGGATATGGCCAAAGGATGGGAAATTACCCATTACTGGCTGAATGAAGGCGACCTGCTGAGTTCCGATGTCAAGGATTTCCTGGACGGAAGGATAGGGCGATATCCGTCCAAGATCGATGGCGGCGCATCGTTTTACTGCGGGATCCTCGACTACAACGCCCCGGACACGGAAAATTATCTCTACAAGCTGTTCGAGGAAGACAAGCCGGAAGGACATCGGCTGTTCCGCCAGCCCGGCGGACGCACGGCGCATGCTGAAAATCTACATAATCTGCCCGAAGGCTATTACGAAAGGATGGCGCGCGGAAAGAAAAAATGGTGGATCCGGCGGAACATTGACAACCTGTACGGTTTCAGCCGTGAAGGCGAACCGGTTTATGAGAATTACCGCGACGATTTCCACTGTTCGGGACAAAACCTTGAGGCCGTGCCCGGGCTTGTGATCAGGCTTTACGCCGATGCCGAAACGCATCCGGCAATCGTTTTCACGCAAACAATGGCAAACGGGCAGCGCCGGATCCTGCATGAAATCTATATACGCGGCGGCGCTGTCCAGCTGGCGGCGGCCGTCCGCAGCGATATGGCGACGATTTTTCCAGGATGCCGGATGGTCGGCGGCACGGCGGACCCCAGCGCGTGGCGCATGGATGCCAAAGACAGCGACGCCAAACCGTGGCCGGACGTGCTGAGCGATGCCCTGGGCTTTACCGGCTCGGCGCGCTTTCAGCCTGCGCCGACGAACGATCCCACGAAACGGCAGGACGCCGTCGACGATCTGCTGACGACCATGGTCGACGATGCGCAGCCCGCACTGCTGATCAGTGCGCGCGCCAAGGTCGCACGAAAAGGCTTCAACTCCACCTACTGCTTCCGCAAGCGTGCGGACGGTACCCCTGAGGATAAGCCGACGAAAGCGCATCCCGTCAGCGACGTCCATGACGCCATTCAGTATTTCGCGCTCGATGAGGGCGGGTATGAGACTGTGATGTCCCGCGAAACGCGGAAGACCAATCATGCCAATCGCGGCAAAATGCATGTTGCGCCTGTGGAGGTGCCGTTATGAATTCGCTGGCGATGGAAGCATTCCGCAATTTCAGGCCGTCTCATGAAGATGCTTGGGTATTCGAGCAGCCCGATATCCTGCGTCTGTTCGAGATGCAGATCCTGAATTTTCCGTCCTATGCCCTGCCGGATCCGGAACGGCCCACGGCGCTATGCGGGATCGTGGGTATGTTCGGCGCGGCGGAGGTGTGGATGCTGAAGGGCGAAAACTTCCGGCGGTCGGCACCGGCCGTCCTGACGCAGATGCAGGAACTGTGCGCCGGCATCGTGCGCGCATGGACACTGCACCGGCTTGAAATGCGCGTGGTTTCCGGGCGCACGGATGCCGTGCTGTGGGCGTTGCGCGTGGGTTTCGAATACGAAACGACACTCTCCAGCGCTGATCCTTTGGGGCGGGATCTTGATATTTTTTTGTGGCCACAAAACAAAGGGGAAAAACATGAATAGAAATATTTTTTACGATGGCGGGCCAGTTGGCCCCTTGATGTTGTTCGGCCCCGTCGTAGCCGCCGTGGCGTCGGCAGTGATCGGATCCGTCGCTAACAAGGTGCTTGCCCCCAAACCGAAAGCGCCAAAGGCGGACCCGGCGATCCTGAAGGCGCAGGCGCAGCAGGACGCGCTGTATGCCCAGCAGCAGGCGATCACGAACCGCCAGCAGAACGACACGAACAAGCAGACCGCGCAGCTGGACAAGCAGCTGGCGGCGCAACAGGCGGCCGCGCTGGCGCGCCGGCGGAACGGCGGACTGTCCTACACGGGGCCTGTCGCCGCGCTGAAATCAACGTTCGGAGGGTAGGGCCATGGCAGAGATTACAGCGAGAGAATGCGCGCAGCGGTCGGACCAGGCGTGGGATATCCGCGATCTGTGGCGGTCGCTTCTGAGCGAGGCTTACGAACTGGCGCTCGCGGCGCGGAACCCGTACACGGGATCGAAGAAAAACGCAAAGCCGATGAACCGGCAATTCGACAGCACCGCGCCGATCTCCGTCATCCGCGCGGCGAACCGCCTGCTGATGGAACTGACGCCGCCGGATTACGAATGGGTTAACCTTGCGCCCGGGCCGCTGCTGGAAATGCAGTTCAAGGAAAACGACATCGCGGTGCTGAAAAAGCAGCTGCAGCCCGTCGTCAAAATGCTGGCGCTGGTGTTTTCCTCCGGCAAATTCATCAACGCGATCTGGGAAATGTATATCGACCTGCTGATCGCCGGCATGGGCTGCCTGCTGGTCATGCCGAACAAGAAAAACGACGTGGAGCCGGTGTCCGTCACCTGCGTCAGCCAGTCGGAAGTCGCCACGGAATACGACGCGCATGGCGATCTGTGCGGCGTCTACCGCAAGCGCAGCAACTTCAAGGTCCGCCAGATCCTGCAGATGTGGCCCGACGCAAAAATGCCGGCGGAACTGGAGGCCATGCTGAAAAAGCAGGCGAGCGGGAAGGCGCAGGATCCGGAGATCGACCTGCTGGAAACCTGCTGCTACGGCGAGGCCTGGGAATATAAAGTTCAGTGGCGCAAATCTGGCGACGATCCGGTCGTGATTTACAAAACGACTTATGCCACATGCCCGTGGGTCATTTTCAACTGGTCGCGCCTGCCGGGCCTGCCGTACGGGCCCGGTCCCGTCCTGCTGGCGCTGCCGGATATCCGCACGGCGAACATGGTCGTCGAAATGCTTTTGAAGAATTCGTCGCTGGCCCTGGCCGGGATGTATATCGCCCAGGATGACGGCGTGCTGAACCCTGCGACCATCAGGATCACCCCGGGCGGCATCATCCCCGTGGCGCGGACGGGCGGGCCGATGGGGTCGAGCATCGCCCCGCTGCCGACCAGCCGTAATTTCGACGTCTCGCAGCTGGTGCTGGAGGAACTGCGCGGCAACATCAAGAAAACCCTCTTCGACAACGCGCTGCCCGCCGCCGAAAGCACCGTGCGGTCGCCGACGGAAATCATGGAGCGCGTGCGCGAACTGTCCCAGGACATCGGCGGCAATATCGGCCGTTTCACAACGGACCTGGTCCAGCTGGTCCGGCGCGTGATGGACATCCAGCATTCGCTGGGCCTGATCCCGCCTGTCAAAGTGGACCAGTACGCCCTGAAGGTGCAGGTCAATTCGCCGCTTGCGCGCGCGCAGGCCCTGAACGAGGTCAAGGTCGTGGTCGAATGGCTGTCGACCGTCAACCAGCTGGGCGGGCCGCAGGCCGTGATGCTGGCCGCCAAGGTCGAGGATATCTACGGCTGGATCGCCGGGAAGATGGGCGTCGCGCCCGACCTGCTGCGCGACAGGGCGGAGCGCGAGCAGATGCAGCAGCAGGTGGCGCAGATCGTCGCCAGCCAGCAGGCGGGCGCCTTGCCGGCCCAGCCCGCCGCCGCGCTCGCCGCATAATTTCACCCCCGCAACGAAAGGAAACGACATATGACAGGAAAAATGACACCGCAGGGCTTCATGCCCGCAGAGCCTTCGATCGAGGCGCTGCTCGACAAAATGGGGCTTGGCAAGGGCGGCTGGGACCAGATGAACGGTTCGGCGGCGGGCAAGCCCGTCGAGGAGGCGCGGATCAGCGCGACGGAGGATCTGAAGCGCAATTACGTCCAGTTCTTCAATTCTCCCGCCGGGCGAAAGGTGCTGGAGGACATCGTCGAACAAACGCTGCGGCGCGCGCCGGGCATCAGCCTGACCTCCGGCCAGGCGGCGACCCTGGAGATGCAGACGGCCTTCATGCTGGAACGCATGGGGCAGAACGGCATCGTTACCTACATCCTGAAAATGATCCATGACGGGGCGAAGCTGCCCGCGCCGGGATCCAGAAAACGCAAATCCTGACCCTCAACACAAACGAAAGGAAACGATCATGACGGACAATACCAATAACGGCGGACAGAATGCGGGCGGTCAGGGCGGCAGCGAAGGAAATGCCGAGCCGAAGCTGCACAGGCCGGAGGGCCTGCCGGACCATCTGGCCGGCGCGAACAACCAGGAAACGATCGACAAGCTTTACGGCGCGTATGCCGGCGCGCGGGAAACGATCAGCAAGGCGGGGGAGGTGCCGGCGAAGCCGGAGGAATACACGCTGGACCTGGCCGACGACATCAAGGCGAAGCTTCTGAAACCCGGCGAGGACGGCGTCGACCCGATGCTGTCAAAGTTCCAGCATATCGCGCATGAGTTCGGCGTATCGAAAAAGGCCTTCAACGGCATGATCGGCAAGCTGTACGAAACCTTCGCGGAGCAGATGGCGGAGCAGGAGAAGAACGCGCCGCCGCCGCTGGATTTCGATTACAAGGACATGGGCGGGGCGGACAAGGCGAAGCCGACCGTCGACGCCGTCACGGCGTGGGCGAACGGCCTGAAGGCCTCCGGCAAGCTGGACGACGGCGACCTGCAGGAAATCCAGCTGCTTTCCCTTCACACGCCCGGCCTGCGCGTCCTGTCCAAGCTGCGCGAGATGACGGGGGAAAAGCCGATCCCGGCGAACCTGGACGGCAAAGGCGGCGGGGCGGCCCTGACCGAGGCGGACCTGAACAAGCGCGTATCGGACCCGCGTTACCGGAAGGGGACGAAGGATTTCGACCAGAAATTCTACGATGAAACCACAGAAATGTTTCAGAGCTTTTACGCCCAGGCTTGACAACAAAAACGATACGGAGTCCAATTCGCGTAATGGTTTCCCCGTTCCATCCTGAAAAACGGGGCATTATCTAGGGAAAGACCCGCGCACAAGCCGCACTCGGGTTCGCCTTCGTTTCCTTTTCAAGGAACTTCGGCGCAATGCAGACCGGCTCCAGGCAAGGCACTCGGCCCGACAGATCTGTCGTTTCCGTTTCACCTTCCATTCTGGAGCCATTTTTATGAGCACATCCATAGACGTCGCCTTTATCAAGCAGTACGAACGCGAAGTTCACGAGGCCTATCAGCGCCAGGGTTCGAAGCTGCGCAACACTGTCCGCACAATCAATAACGTCAACGGTTACACCGCAACCTTCCAAAAGGTAGGAAAAGGGATCGCTTCGACAAAAACACGCAACGGCATCGTGCCGGTTATGAACCTGGATCACAGCAATGTTGAAGCGACACTTTCTGACTACTATGCGGGCGACTGGGTCGACAGGCTTGATCTGCTGAAAACCAATATCGACGAGCGTCAGCTTGTCGCGAATGCCGGAGCGAACGCTCTCGGTAGAAAAACTGACGACATCATCATAGCGGCATTAGATGAGGTTAGCGGGGGGCAAGTCATTGCCGACGGAAATACAGGCCTTACCCTCACCAAAGTCATGTCGGCATTCGAGAAACTTGGCGCAGCTGATGTACCGGACGATGGCAACAGGTTCGCCGTCGTCGGCTGGAAGCAGTGGAGCGAGCTGCTGCAGATCGATGAATTCTCAAATGCTGATTATGTCAGCTCCGACAAGCTGCCGTTCAACAACGGCGGCGGGACGGGTAAGGAGTGGCTCGGCACACTCTGGATGCCACATTCTGGGCTTCCGGTTGCCAGCGATATCCGATCCTGCTTCTGGTATCACAAAACTGCCGTAGGCCATGCATCGGGCTCGGATGTTCAAGTCGACATCACATGGCACGGTGACCGGGCAGCGCATTTTGTCAATAACATGATGAGCCAGGGCGCTTGTCTGATCGACAACACCGGCATCGTCCAGATCGATTGTGATGAAACGCCTGACTAAGGCGCCGCAACGCCCGCCCTGACGCAGGGCGGGCATCTTTTTCATTTTTTTTCACGGAGACATCTCATGGCTTTCAACATCGACGGTTTCGTAACTGTACAAAACTTCATCGGCGCGGTCGGCGGCACGGCGATCAACGAACACCGCTATTCGACTAACGACACAAAAAACGCAATTGAAACGGCGGGCTATTTCAATGATGCACGCGATGAAGGACATATTCGCCAGGGTGATCTAATGCTGGTCGCGGGCGACCGCGACGGCACACCTTTCACAGCGGCGTATATTTTCGCTTCGGTTCCTGCGGTCGGCGCCGGCAACGTCACCATCACCGAGATGGCGGCGGTGACGCAAAACGTCGAGCAGGTGCTGACGGTGCGCGTTCCTGCGATGGGGACCGCATCCACTCAGTATGTCGTTTGTCCTGTCGCGGGATCGATCACCAGCGTCGACGGCGTAGCGAACGCCAACGGATCGACATCCACGGCAACGGTGACCGTGACAGTACCCACAACCGGGGCCATCGCCACGCTGCCTTTCACGTCAGGTTATGTCGCCGGAACGAAGGTCAGCGACGTCACAATCACGGCGCACAGCCTAGATGTGGGCGCAGTCATCGCGCTGGCCTCGGACGGCGGCGGCGACTCGGCGGCCGATGTGATCGTCACCCTGAAAGTCACGCCTGCCTAAGCTTCGTTCCGCCGCACCAGAGCGGCGGGCAAAACATCCCGGGCGGCGGTTTTTCAGGGCGTTTGTTCCGCCGTCCGGGTCCCTTTAAAAAACAGCGCCGGTTGAAACGCATGGCCCTGACCGAAGCCGATATCGAAATCTGCAACCTCGCCCTCGACGACATCGGGGGCGACGCCATTTCCGGCGGCAACGAACAGACGGACGTGGCCGCCACCTGCAGCCGCCAGTTCCCGCGCGTGCGCGACAATCTGCTGTCGCTGTACGGCTGGGGCTTCGTCAATCTGCACCGCCAGCTGGCGCGCCTTGCGGACGTAACGCCCCTGATCGGCTGGAAATACGCCTATCAGCTGCCGTCCGACATGCTGGGCGGGCCGGAGGCGGTTTACGGCGACGGATCGGACCGGTCGACAACCGCTTTCACCATCGCGCGCGATCAGCTGCACACGGATTACGAAATCGTCGCCATGCTGTACCGCGCCAGCGGCACGGATCCGGCGACCTGGCCGGCCTATTTCAGAAACCTGGCCGTGACGGCGCTGGGCTCGAAACTCGCCGTTCCGGTCATGGGCGATCGAAAGCTTGCCGAAAGCCTGCATGAACAGGCCTTCGGCACGCGGCAGGAACAGGGGCGCGGCGGGCTGTTCGCCGCCGCGCGGACGGAGGATGCGCGCACACGTCCGATCCGTTCGATGATGCAGAACGGCGATCCTTTGACGTCAACGAGGCACTGATGGGGAACAAGGTTGTTCAGACCAATTTCACCGCCGGCGTCATCGACCCGCTTCTTGTCGCGTTCGAGGATCTGACGTTTTACTTTAACGGCCTGCAGGACGCCCTGAATTTCATGGTTCTGGAGCAGGGCGGCATCAGGGACCGTCCGGGCCTGCAATTCGTTCGGCGCCTGCCGCGCCAGCTTTTGGCGGTCAGCCTTGCCGGCGCGGCAATCACCGCGCCGCATGGCGGCACCACGGGCAATCTGACCGACGGCGACGACGGAACGGCGCTGACCACGTCCGACGCGTTGGACGCCACCAATCCGTTTGTGATCGCCCATATCGATTTCGGAGCCGGTACTGCGGTGACCGCGGTGGATCTGGTCAATATGCGCCTTTCCGCGGGCGCGCTGGCCGGCGAGATCTTCATCCAGCATTCGGCGGACAATGCCGCCTGGACGAATTACGGCGCAGCGATCGATCTGGACGCCACGCTTCGCACGCGCCGGCGGTCCGGCGGCGTCAGCGCCAGATACTGGCGTGTCGCGCGGATCGGGGCGACGAACCTTTCGTCGACGGTGGCGATCGGCGGCCTGGCGTTCTGGGCCGAAGGATCCAGCCTTTCCAACGCCCGCTTTTTTCCGACGGCGGATAACGGGACCATGATGGTCCTGTCGGACCGGAACATCGATATCCTGGACGGTGAAACGTACCAGGGCAGCGCGCCCGCGCCGTTCACTTCCGCGCAGACCCCTGTCGTGAACAGCGCGCAGAAGCTGGACACCATGCTGCTGTACCACATGGACGTGCGGACGCTCAAACTGTTCCGGCCGGGCGCGGACGACCAGTACGATGCCCGCGCGCTGGTCCGCACAAACATCCCGCAATACGATTACGGCGCCGGAACGGGCGGCGCGGATTGCGTGCAGGTCCTTTCCGCCGCCGGCACGGC
>JBDHTS010000035.1:0-22112 GCA_039808845.1 Alphaproteobacteria bacterium
GGAATCCGATCTGCTGGAACAGCTTTTGCGCTCCGCCGGCCAGGTTCTGCCCAAGGAACGCATCGAAAGCCGCCTCTACAGCTACGGCGAAACGGGATCCGCCAATTCCATCGAGGTGCTGGTCCACCGCCTGCGCAAGAAACTGGAAACGGCGGGCGCGACTGTGGAGGTGCATACGCTGCGCGGCATCGGCTACCTGCTCTCGGAGCCGGCGCAGCCATGAAGAAGAAGCACAGTTCGGTCACCAGCCTGCTGATGCTGTCGGTCCTCGCGGCCACGCTCATCTATACATGCTTCATCTGCACGATCATTTATACCCAGATCAACGACACACTGGACATCCTGCGCGACAAGGCGCTCTCGCAGCAGGCGCAGGACATCGCGGCGTCCCTTCACACAGGCGGCGCGTTGCCGGATAACGGCCTGTCGGTCCGGGGCGAGGCGCTGTACGGCAATACCGGCACGCAAAGCCAGTATATCGTCCGCGACTCCCGGGACGGCCGCATCGTCATGCATTCCGGCGCCGCCATGCCGTCCTCCTTCCCCGAACCGGTTCCGAATGGCCAGAACCCCTGGTATTTCTCTTTCCAGACGCCGCAGGGAACCTATGCGGGCGCGGGCATTCAGGCAAAAATCGGCGGACGCGACTACCTGATCCAGACGGCGCAGAGCGAAGACTCGGCGCACAGCTTCGCCGACATCCTGCGCCAGACCTTCTTCAAGCGGATCTCCGTCTTCGGCATCCCCTTCCTGTTCATCCTGATGCTGGTCATCGCGCTCAGCATCAAGCTGATCATGTCGCCCATCACGCGCACGCTGAAACAGACGCGGGAGATCTCTTTCGCGAAACCCGACGTCCGGCTGGATACGTCCACGCTGCCGCAGGAAATCCAGCCCCTGGCCCAGGCCGTGAACGACGCGCTGGACCGCCTGGAAAAGGGCATCACGGCGCAGAAGGATTTCATCGCCAGCGCCGCGCATGAACTTCGCACGCCGCTCGCCATCCTGCGCAGCCATGTCGATCTGCTGGAGGACAAGAACGTCGCGGCGATGATGCGCGACGACGTGGACAATATGGCCCGCCTGGTTTCGCAGCTTCTCGACACGGCGCGGCTGGAATCGCCTGAACGGCTGGAAATGCACGAGATCGATCTGGCCGACGCGGTGCGGTCGGTCAGCCAGGACATCTGGCCGCTGATGGTGAAGGACGGGCGCGCTTTCAATGTCCAGGGCATCGACAAGCCCGCCCCCGTCCCCGGCCATTTCGACTCCGTCTGCCGCGCCCTGCGGAACGTGCTGGAGAATACGCTGAAATACACGCCGAAGGGCAGCGCGATCGAAATCACGCTGACCGGCTGCCGCATCGACATCCGCGACCACGGCCCCGGCATCGCCGACGGGGAAAAGGACAGGATTTTCGAAAAATTCAGCCGCCGCGACCGGCAGAAAAGCAGCGGCGCGGGCCTTGGCCTGTTCATCGTCCGGCGCATCATGGAACTGCACGGCGGCAGCGCGCGCGTGACCGACGCGCCCGGCGGGGGCAGTATTTTTACTCTCCAGTTTCCTTAAAGGACCTGTCATGACTAAACTTTATGCAGGCAAGCCGGATCCAGCCGTCTACGACTACCTTATGCGCCGCCGAAGCGCGAAAAAGCTGGCAACGCCCGGTCCGGATGACAGCCAGATCGAACGGATCCTGACCGCCGCCGCCCGCGTGCCGGATCACGGCAAGCTGGCGCCCTGGCGCTTCATCGTTCTCAAGGGCGACGCGCGGCAGGAAGCCGGAGAAATCCTGAAAAAAGCATGGATCCTGCGCGAACCGGACGCCACGCCCGCCAGGCTGGCGCTGGAGGCGGAACGTTTCACGAAAAGCCCTGTCGTCATCGGCGTGGTCAGCGTCATCCGGGAAGGCAAGATCCCGGAATGGGAGCAGATCCTCTCCGCCGGCGCTTCCTGCATGAATTTATGCCTCGCCGCCAACGCCCTCGGCTTCGCCAGCAACTGGCTGACCGGCTGGCCGGCCTATGACGAGACGGTGCGGCGGGAACTCGGCCTGAGCCAGAACGAGAGGATCGCCGGGTTCATCCATCTGGGAACGGCGGCGGAACAGCCTGAGGAACGGGACAGGCCGGATATCACATCTATGACAACATATTGGAACGGCTGATCAGGGCAAAGAAGATCACCCTGTGAACCCACATGGCAGGCCATCAAAAGTCGAAACGGTCCGGGATGATGTCGGCCATGACGACCGCATGGTCCGACAGTTCCTCCAGCGGAATCGTACGTACCTTTTCGGCACGTATCGCGCGCGTGAAGATATGGTCCAGAGTCATGGTTGGATTCTGAACAGCCTGCGTATAATCCAGCGGCCACGTAGGGGGAAGATCCTTCGTTTCGCAATGCAGATTCGCATCGAGGCTTGCAAGATTGGGGCTTCCAGGCGGACTGTTGAAATCGCCGCCAAGCACCAGCGGCATATTACCAGGTACAAGTTCACTAAGATGCCACCACAAATTATCGGCCTGGGTTTTCGGAATAGGATGGGGATGAAAGCCCGGAATATAGCTCAGATGTGTTGTCGCCCAGCATATCCCGTGAGACCTGGCGATAAGGCCGATACGGTTATCGACGCCCCACTCCGGATCGTTCGCCTGATAGGGTTCCTTGAGATTGACCACATGCGTCTGCATCAAAGGCCAGCGGGAAAGAATAAGATTGCCGTACTCCCGCCTGCGGCTTTCTCCTTCACGCAGCGGCTCAATCGATGCAGGGGCATAGAACGGATAAAGCCCGGTCTGCTTGAAAAAATAATTCGGAAAGTTCAGATAGCCCGACGTCCGCGCATGCCGGTCGACCTCCTGCATCACGCAAACATCTATAGCGTTTTCATTTATGAATTCCGCTATGCCTTCAAAGCCGCGCCCATGATATTTTTCGGCGCCGCAGGCGATATTCCAGGTCGCAAAAGAAATGGGCTTCACGGACGCCCGCGCGATTTGCGGCGCCGCCAGACTAAAAGCCGCGCATAGCGATAGGCTAAAATCACGGCGGTTCATGCCTGTATCTCCCTGTTAAATTTTTTTCATATTATAAATTCTGCGTGTCTTACAATAAAATCATGCAAAGGTTAAATATAGAGGCAGTTACTAATGCTGCACCGCACAGTAATCAAACCTAATATTTTAGGCATTTAGACCGCCCGCGCGAATTTGCCGTCCAGCGCGGCGTCGATCAGGGCGATGGTTTCCTTGACGCCATAAAGCGCGATGAACGTGCCGAAGCGCGGGCCCTGACTCTGGCCGATCAGGACCTCGTAGATCGCCTGGAACCACTGGCGCAGCTCTTCCTTCCCGTAGCCGTTGTCCTTGCCCGCGCTGAACACTTCGGTTTGCAGCGCTTCGGAATCCGCGCCGGGCGGCAACGCCTCCAGACGCCGTTTCAGGTCGGCCAGCGCGGCGCGCTCGCGGTCGTCGGGCAGGCGGTATTTTTTCGCCGGTTTCACGAAGTCTTCATAGTATCTCACCGCGTAACCGACCAGATGGTCGAGGAACGGCGCGTTCTCCGGCGTCGCGTCCTTCGCATAGCGGCGGATGAACCCCCACATCGTCGCCTTGTCATGCGCGTTCGCCGCGCTGGCGAGATTCAGCAGCAGCGCGAAAGAAACCGGCAGTTTCGGCGCTTTCGCGGCATCACCGTCATGGATATACCAAGCTGGATTGTCCAGCATCTTCTCCGGCTCCGCCTGCTGCGCGGGCAGCTTTTCGGCAAACGTCAGATATTCATCCACCGCTTTCGGGATCACGTCGAAGTAGAGTTTTTTCCCCGATCCCGGTTTCTGAAACATATAATAGGCGAGGCTTTCATTCGGCGCGTAACGCAGCCATTCCTCGACCGTGATGCCGTTGCCCTTCGATTTCGAAATCTTCTGATTATGCTCGTCGAGAAACAGCTTATAATGAAATCCTGCGGGTTTTTTGCCGCCCATGATTTCCGTGATCTTTCCGGCGATGTCGGCGGAACTGATCAGATCCTCGCCCGCCATTTCGTAATCGACGTCCAGCGCGTACCAGCGCAGCGCCCAGTCCGGCCGCCATTGCGCCTTCACATGGCCGCCCGTGACCGGCACTTCCGTTTTCGTTCCGTCCTCGTCGTTGAACACGATGGTGCCCTTGTCCGGATGCGTTTCCAGGATCGGCACCTGCAGCACCTTGCCGCTTTTCGGCGAAACGGGCATGAACGGCGAATAGGTGGACGCGCGCTCCTCGCCCAGCAGCGGCAGGACCGCCTTCGTGATTTCATCGTGCAGGCGGAGCATTTTCAGCAGCGCCTGGTCGAACGCGCCGGATTTATAGGTTTCGGTCGAGGATTTGAATTCGTATTCGAACCCGAACGAGTCCAGGAACTCCCGCAGTTTCGCGTTGTTGTGATGCGCGAAGCTTTCATATTTGCCGAACGGGTCGGGCACGGATGTCAGGGGCATGCCGATATGCCGGCGCAGCATGTCCGGGTTCGGCACATTATCCGGCACCTTGCGCAGGCCGTCCATGTCGTCGGAAAAAGCGATCAGGCGCGTCGGCATGTCGCTGATCGCCTGGAACGCCAGGCGCACCATCGACGTGCGGCAGACCTCGCCGAACGTGCCGATATGCGGCAGGCCCGAGGGGCCGTAGCCGGTCTCGAACAGCACATAACCCTTTTCCGGCGTCTTGCCCTTCAGGCGCTCCAGGACTTTGCGGGCTTCCTCGAAGGGCCAGGCGCGGCTGGCCAGGGCGATGGCGCGGTCGATCTTTTGCATGTACGGAACAATCCTTTAAATCCCCTTGCGTCATCCTCCGCGCAGGCGGAGGATTCATAATCGGGATGCCTGAACGTCAAGCGCCCGATTATGGATCCCCCGGACAAGCCGGGGGATGACGAAAGAGAGCGATTTCAATTACAGAATACCTCGTAACATCTTTTGCGGTATAGTAAAACCATGAAAAGCGAATCCGGCAACATCATCTGGTTCCTGCTCGTCGCCATCGCCCTGCTGGCGGCGCTGACGGTCGTCATGACGCGGTCCTCCGACACGGCGGGCCAGAGCGGCGACCGGGAGATGCTGCGCATCCAGGCCTCGCAGATCCTGCGCGACGCGAAAGGCTGGGAACAGGCGATCGGGCGGATGTCCGTTCAGGAAATCAGCGCGGACGATATCAGCTTCGCCTCGTCCGGCCTGACCGGCTACACGAATTCAAACTGCTCAGGCGATTCCTGCGACCTGTTCCGCACGGCGGGTGGCGCGCAGTCCTACAAGGATCCCGACTCCGCCTGGCTGGATTCCGCGCAGTCCGGCGAAAGTTTTTATGGATCATGGATCTTCACCGGAAAACTCTGCGTCCAGGGCGTGGGCAACCAGACGGAAGCGGTGGGCACGGATTGCTCCACGAACAACGACCCGTCGGATGAGGATCTGGCCGCCCTTCTCCCCTATGTCCGCAAGAACCTGTGCATCGAGTTGAACCGCCAGCTGGGCGTCGGCACGGCGGGAGCCAATCCCCCAACCGACACGGGCGACGCCTGGGCCGCCGCCCCCGAATTCACCGGCGGCTTCAGCGACGGCGCGAATATCGGCGTCAATAACGCCACCCTCTACCGCAAGCCTTCCGGCTGTATCGAGGGCGCGGGCACACCGCCATCGGGAAGCTATGTCTTCTATCACGTGCTGGTGGCGCGATAGCAGCCCCTCACCCGAAACGCCTGAAGAAGGCGTTTCGACCTCTCCCAAGGGAGAGGTAAAAATTTTGAGGTCGAGCGCTTAGACTTTGCCTCTCCCTTGGGAGAGGCCAAACCGCGCCTTCGCGGTTTGGGTGAGGGGCAGCAAAGGCGAAACATCATCTCGTTTGCCCGTGCCCTTCACCGCAAAAAATGTTAGTGCTTAAGAATGCTCCTTCCCGCCCCCGACACCGCGCCCGCCCGCATCGCCCTGCCCGATATCCCGGCGCTGGCCGTGACGGCGGCGCAGGCGGCGGTGCTGACGCCCGACGGCGAACTGACCGTGATGCCGCACGTGCGCGCGCAGTTGCTGGCGCACAAGCAGGCCGTATTAGTCTGTCATGCCCCTTACGTCGCGGCGCGGCTGGGCATCGATGCGCTCGCGGCGTTCGATGTGCTGGAGCTGTTCGCCTTCGTCCATCCCGCCACGTTCTGCGTGCCGACGCCCGCGGGCCTGGCCAAGGCGCTCGGCCTGCCGCCGCCCCAGGGACTGGACGACATGCCATTGACGCTGATCGACGCGGCGCAGGCCCTGCTGGCTGATCTTCAGAAGGAAAGACGCCACGACAAAAAGGCCGACCCGCTGGAGATCGCGCGGGTCATGGGGATGCAGGGCCGCGGCTGGGCCTGGACGCCCTTCGTCTGCGCGGCGCTGGGGGCGCCCTACGATTCCGCCGCGCCCGTAATTGCAAAGGCCGCGCTCAATATCTGGAAGCACCTGCCCGAATGGTCGGAGGGCGCGCCGCCCCCGCCACCCGCGCATCATCCGGTGACAGGCGAGGAAAGCCGCCAGCGCCTGAAACAGATGCTGGGGCAGGACGCCGAGGCGCGGCCTGAACAGGTGGAATACGCGACGCAGATCACGACCGCCTTCGCGCCAATATCCTCCCCCCTCCCGTTCACGGGAGGGGGGATACAGGGGGGCGGGCTTTCTTCGGCGCCATCGCTGGAAGGGGGCCCTCCCCCTCTAACTCCCCCTCCCGCGGGCGGGAGGGGGAGAATTTATGGGGAGGAGCCCGAACCCCATGTCGTCCTCGCCGAGGCCGGCACCGGCGTCGGGAAAACCCTTGGCTATCTCGCGCCCGCCAGCGTCTGGGCCGAGAAGAACGACAGGCCGGTCTGGGTTTCGACCTATACCCGCAACCTGCAGCGCCAGATCGACCGGGAGCTGGACCGCCTGCATCCCGATCCGGAAATGAAGGCGCGCAAGGTCGCGGTGCGCAAGGGCCGGGAGAATTATCTTTGCCTGCTGAATCTGGAGGATGAAACGCTGGGCGCGGCGACGGCCCTGCACCCGGACCGCGTGATCGCCGCAGGGATCATGGCGCGCTGGGCCGGGGCCAGCCGCGACGGAGACCTGACCGGCGGGGATTTCCCCGGATGGCTGGCCGGCATTCTGGGGCCGCAGCACACGCTCGGCCTCGCCGACCGGCGCGGCGAATGCATTTTCTCCGCCTGCGACCATTATCACAGATGCTTCGTCGAACGCGCCGCGCGCAAGGCGCGCCATGCCGACATCGTCGTCGCCAACCACGCGCTGGTGATGATCCAGACCGCTCTGTCGGGCGCGACGGACGACCTGCCGCGCCGCTACGTGTTCGACGAAGGCCACCATCTGTTCGATGCCGCGGACGGCGCGTTCGCCGGCCACCTGACCGCGCGGGAGACGGCCGACCTGCGCCGCTGGCTGCGCGGGCCGGAAGGCGGCCGCCGCAGCCGCGCGCGGGGCCTGAAACGGCGTGTCGAGGACCTGATCGAAAACGACGCGGGCGCGATGGCCGATCTCGAATCCATTCTTTATGAAGCCGCGATCCTGCCCGCCTTCGGCTGGGCCAAGCGCCTGAAGGAAAACGACCCGAAGGGCGAGGCGGAAAAATTCCTCGCCCTCGTCCATCGCCAGGTTTTCTCGCGCGCCGAGGGGCGCGACGGCCCTTACTCGCTCGAAACCGATACGCAGCCGCTGATCGACGGCCTCGGCGACTCCGCCTCTGCGCTGAAAACCCGGCTGGCCGCGTTGAGAAAGAGCATGAAAGCCCTGTCCGCAAAGCTCCGGCAGAAACTGACCGACCAGGCGGACACGCTGGACGCCGACACGCGCAAGCGTCTCGACGCGGTCAGCGGCGCGCTCGAACGCCGCGCGGACATGACCGTGGGTGGATGGGTCGCGATGCTGGATACGCTGCAGGCGAAACAGGGCGACGATCTTCATGTCGACTGGATGGAGATCGAGCGCGCGGAAGGCCGGTCCGTCGATGTCGGCCTGTACCGGCACTGGATCGATCCGATGCGTCCCTTCGCCGCCGCGCTGAAGCCGCACGCGCACGGCGTGGCCATTACTTCCGCCACGCTGCGCAACGGCGGAACGGCGGAGGAAGACTGGCTGGACGCGCGGGCACAGACGGGCGCGGACTATCTGTCCGCCGAACCGAAGACTTTCGGCGTCGCATCGCCGTTCGATTATCCGGCGAAGACGAAAGTGTTCATCGTCAACGACGTCCGCCGCGACGATCTGGACCAGGTGGCCTCCGCCTATCGCGTCCTGTTCGAGGCGGCGGGCGGCGGCGGACTCGGCCTGTTCACCTCGATCCAGCGCCTGCGCGCGGTGCACGATCGCATCGCGGCGAAGCTGGAGACGGCGGGCATTCCCCTTTATGCCCAGCATGTGGACGGCATGGACACGGGCACGCTGGTCGATATCTTCCGGGACGAGATCCACGCCTGCCTGCTCGGCACCGACGCGGTGCGCGACGGCGTGGACGTGCCGGGCGAGTCTTTAAGGCTGCTTGTTTACGACCGCGTCCCCTGGCCGCGCCCGACCATTCTCCACCGCGCCCGCCGCAAGCAGTTCGGCGGCAAGGCCTATGACGAACGCCTGACCCGCCTGAAACTGCGCCAGGCCTATGGCCGCCTGGTCCGCCGCGCGGGCGACACCGGCGTCTTCGTCATGATGGACCCGATGATGCCGAGCCGTCTCCACAATGCCTTCCCCGAAGGTGTGGAGATCGTGAAGACGGGGCTGAAAGAGGTGTCAGAACAAGTTCAAAGATTTTTAACGGGGAAAGAAATTATAGTCCCCTTAACCGACTGAGAAGGTTGTTCTTCTAAAGGCTTTCCGTCGATCCTGCAGCCCGCGAGAACTTCCCTCATTGAAAGTCTCGGCTGCATGCCGAACTGATGATCTGAACCTCCGGGATACTGAAGCCTGCCATTTTCCAGGTAGCATCCGTAGGCATAATCTTGGTCTCTGACACTGTCGTCCATTAAGATTTAATCCACTTTAGTTTGTTTTTTTAACAAGTTTTTATGGCATGCTGTTACCACGGCTTCGCTTGAAGTTGCAAGTTTTTCAGCAGTGGATTTTGGTTGCGGCGAAACATCGAAAAATCTTGCAAATCCCGGCAAATCGCTTCATACAGGGCGCGTCGAAAAGGGAGAAGAGGCCGTGCCGGACAAGACGTTATACGTCTATACCCTTCCTGAAAAAGACCCGCTGCCCTGGGCCGAAGCTTTGTGCGCCCTGCCCTACACTCTTTTCTTCGACAGCGCCGACCGCAGCCATCCTACGGGCCGCTACAGCTTCCTTGCCTTCATGCCGTTCGAGACGATCGAGAGCAAGAACGGCCGCGTCACCGTCACCAACAGCGAAAACCAGCTGTCTTTCGTCGGCGACCCGTTCCGCATCCTGCAGCAGCGCCTGAGCGCGTGGGACAAGGGCCGCGTTCCGCCCCAGGATCTGCCACCCTTCACCGGCGGCGCGGCGGGCTGCTTCGGCTACGATCTCGCCCGCCATGTCGAACGCCTGCCCGGCCATGCAACGGACGACAAGGCGATGCCGGACATGATGGCCGGGCTGTACGATCAGGTGCTCGCTTTCGACCACAAGCGCGACAAGGCGTGGTTCCTGACCCGTGCCGTGGATGAAAAACAGGCGAAGGCGCGTCTGGCCCATCTGCGCATGTTGCTGTCGAAAGCCGTTCCCGCGCAGCCGGTGCGCTTTTTCGCCGGTTTCGAACCCGATCTCACGCGCGCCGAATACGAGCGCCGCGTTGCGCGCGTGATCGATTACATTCATGCGGGCGATATCTTCCAGGCCAATCTGTCGCAGCGCTTCCGCGCCGAACTCGACTCGGGATTCGACAGCTTCGCGCATTACATGCACTTGCGCGCCGTCAATCCTGCGCCGTTTGCCAGCTATATGAATTTCGGTGCAGTCCGTCTGTCCAGCGCCTCGCCCGAACGCTTCCTGAGCGTTCGCGACCGTCAGGTGGAAACGCGCCCGATCAAGGGTACCCGTGCGCGCCGTCTCAATCCGGACGACGACGCTTCGGCGGTGATCGCCCTGACAGGCAGCGCGAAGGACCGCGCCGAAAACGCGATGATCGTCGACCTGCTCCGCAACGACATGTCGAAAGTCTGCGAGGATCATTCCGTTGACGTGCCCGTCCTGTGCGACGTCGAAAGCTTTGCCCGCATTCATCACCTGGTTTCCGTCGTCAAAGGCACGTTGAGCGCCGACCGCACGCCCGTCGACCTGTTACGCGCCTGCTTTCCCGGCGGCTCGATCACCGGCGCGCCGAAGATCCGCGCGATGGAGATCATCGAGGAACTGGAAGACGCAAGGCGCGGCCCCTATTGCGGCGCGCTCGGCTATATCGGCTTCGACGGCGCGATGGACACCAGCATCGCCATCCGCACACTGGTCTATAAAGGCAACGCCGTTTCCTTCAATGTCGGCGGCGGCATTGTCGCGGAATCCGATCCTGCAGCGGAATATGAGGAGACGCTTGTGAAGGCGGAAGGACTTCTAAAGAGTTTTGAGTCGCGAGTCGTGAGTCGTGAGCCGCAGGCTGGCGCGCTCAAAACTCATGACTCACGACTCGCTACTGGTAACTGACATGATCCTCCTCATCGACAACTACGACTCCTTCGTCTACAACCTGGCGCGTTACATCGGGATGCTGGGGCATGAGCGGCGCGTGGTGCGGAACGACGCGATCACGCTCGACGCCATTGCCGCCGATCCGCCGGACGCCATCATCATCTCCCCCGGCCCCTGCACCCCCGCCGAAGCGGGGATCAGCACGCCGATCATCCGGCATTTCACCGGGCGTATCCCGATCCTCGGCATCTGCCTCGGCCATCAATGCATCGCGGAGGCATTCGGCGGGCGGACGATCCGCGCGGGCGAACCCTGCCACGGCAAGACCAGCCTGATCGCCCATACGGCGGACGACCTGTTCATGGGCCTGCCCAATCCCCTGCGGGCGGCGCGCTATCATTCCCTGATCGTCGAACTGAACGCCGACAGCCCGCTGGAAATTACCGCGCACACGGAAGAAGACGACATCATCATGGGAATCCGTCATCGTGAACATCCCGTTTACGGTTTGCAGTTCCATCCCGAATCCGTTCTCACCGAATACGGCCTGGATCTCATCCGCAACTTCCTGATGATCGCCGCCCAGAACGCCGCCCTGCGCGCCGCGGCGTAAGAATATCCCCTCTCCCCCTCGGGGAGAGGGAGTGCTATGGTGCCACGCATGAACAACGCTCTCGCCATTTCCAACCTGTCCAAAGCCTATGGCGCGAAAACCGCTGTCGACAACGTGTCTTTCACCGTAAAACCCGGCGAGATCGTCGGCCTGCTTGGCCCCAACGGTGCGGGAAAAACCACCACCATCAACATGATCCTGGGCATTCTCGGTTCCGATAGCGGCACGATCCTGATCGATGGGATCGATCTCGCGAAGCAGCGCCAGAACGCCATCGCCCGCACGAATTTCTGCGCGGTCTATGCGCCGTTGCCCGCCAATATGACGATCCGCCAGAATTTGCGCGTGTTCGGTCTGATCTACAGCGTTCCGGATCTGGAAACGCGGATTGAAGAATTGCTGGACCGGTTCGATCTGCGGAAGTTCCGCGACACGCGGTTCGGCCTTCTGTCCTCCGGCGAGCAGACGCGCGCCTGCCTCGCGAAAGCCATGCTGAACCGTCCTCGCCTTCTGTTGCTGGACGAACCCACGGCCTCGCTCGATCCGGCCACGGCCCGCGACATCCGCGCGCATATCACATCCTTCGTGACGGGTGGTGAAAGCGGCGTGCTGTGGACATCGCACAACATGCAGGAAGTGGAGAATGTCTGCGACCGCATCCTGTTTCTGTCGCATGGAAGAATCCTGCTGGAGGGCGATCCGAAAACCCTGGCGGAACAGCACGGTCAGGCCAGCCTGGAAGATCTGTTCGTCGCTATCGCGCGTGCACCCTTGTCCGTCAACGGGAGGGCCGCATGAATTTCCGTCCCGTCCTCGGCATCATCCTGCGCCAGTACTACCTTCTGCGCGGCAGCCCGCCGCGCTTTATCCAGCAGTTCATCTGGGTGGCTGTCGATATCGTCGTCTGGGGGTTCATGACGCGCTATCTCAACAGCATCGCCTCCCCGGGCTTCAGCTTCGTGCCCGTTCTTCTTGGCGCCATCCTGATGTGGGACCTGTTCATCCGCGTCATGCAGGGCACATCCATGGCCTATATGGAGGACACGTGGACGCGCAACCTGTTCAATATGTTCTCCTCCCCGCTGTCGACCGGGCAATATCTTACAGGGCTCGTCATCACCGGCATATTGAGCAGCCTGATCGGGCTGTTCGCCATGATCGTTCTGGCGTCGGGAGTCTTCGGCCTTTCCTTCTTTTCGTACGGACTCGCCTTCATACCGTTTCTCATGATCATCTTCCTGTTCGGGATCGCGCTCGGTATTTTCGGATGCGCCCTGATGCTCCGGCTGGGCCCGGCGGGGGAATGGTTCATCTGGCCGATCCCGGCGATCATTTCCCCTTTCGCGGCGGTGTTTTATCCCATGGACACCATGCCGCACTGGATGCAGATCATCGGCCATGCGGTGCCGCCGTCCTACGTATTCGAAAACCTGCGCGCCATTATGCAGGGCGGCAGCGCTTCGTATGGATCCCTGGCCCTCGGGATCGGGTTGAGCCTGGCCTATATCCTGATCGCCAGCCTGTTTTTCAGAGACGTTCACGCCCGGGCCATCCGGCATGGCGGCATCGCCCGCTACGGCACCGAGAATTACTGATACTTTCTTCTCCCCCTCCTGCTTGCGGGAGGGGGGGACAAAGGGGGGAGGGCTTTCTTTTTACACTGTTGGAGCCAAGTTCGCCCTCCCCCTCTAACTCCCCCTCCCGCAAGCAGGAGGGGGAGGACATTTCATATTTCAAAGGAATGCTTTAAAAGTATACACGATGACCGAAATCGTTTATTTCAACGGCGCGTTCCTGCCCGCCGACGCGGCGCCGCTTTCGCTGTCGGACCGGGGGCTGACGCTCGGCGACGGCATTTTCGACACCCTGCTGGCGCGTGACGGCGCTCCGGTCGAGGCGCAGGCGCATGAATCGCGTTTCCTCCGGCACGCGGCAGTCCTCGGCATTCCCTGCCCGCCCGTGGCGTTCGGCGTGGCGATACCGGCCCTGCTCTCCGCCAACGGCTTTACGGCGGGCCGCCATGCCATCCGCACGACCCTGACGCGGGGCCCGTCCGCGCGCGGCCTCGCCTGCCCGGACAAACCGGAACCGACCCTGATCATCCGCGCCGCGCCGGCGCCGGAGATGGCGGCGCCGCTCTCGGCGATTGTCAGCCAGACCGTCCGCCGCAACGAAGGCTCGCCTCTCTCGCGGATCAAATCCCTGAATTACGGCGACAATATCATGGCCTTGCGGGAAGCGCGGGAGCGCGGCGCGGGTGAGGCCGTTCTACTGAACAACCGCGGCATGGCCTGTTGCGGCACGGCGTCCAACCTGTTTGTTTTGCTGGACGGGCAATGGCTGACGCCGCCGCCGGAGGACGGTGTCCTCGACGGCATCATGCGTTCGCGCTTTTTGAATACCGGTCTGGTTGAGGAAGCGTCCGTAACGCAAACCATGCTCGAGGACACGGAAGCCATCGGCCTTTCGAACAGCCTTGCCGGACTGAGGCCACTCTCTCGTCTGGACGAAAAAACGCTGGATGTTCAGGCGGTACAGAAACTGGCCGCGGCATTGGCCGATTCGCAGTAATTCCCGGCTTCAAAGCATTCCGGCATCATGGCCCGGCGCGCCGGCTCGGACAGGAGAACGCGGTTGTCGCGGGCGTCGGTCAGGGCCGCGAGGCCGTTCAGGATATCGTCCACCGTCTCCCCGTCCACATCGTCTTCCAGCCCGATCAGATAGACGGCGGAATCGTGCGGATCGAGGGTCACGCCGCGCGTCAGTTCCCGCGGCACCAGATCCTCGATCCGGCCCCAGTTGCGGCTGACATCGCCCGCGTGCTTGTCCTCCGCCGCCCTGAACGCAATGCAGGTGACACTCATGAGATAAAGCTCCTGTGTATCCTTTCAGGATAAGATAAAGCGCTTAAGGTCAGGTTAGCAGGGGGTTACCGGATGGTTACCGGAAGATTCAATTTTAACCTCATTTTTCCCTCTCCCCCACGGGGAGAGGGTTAGGGTGAGGGGTAGTGAATTTAGATGCGGACTATCCAGCTATAATGCTTCGGCACGTCCCCTCACCCCGGCCCTCTCCCCGTGGGGGAGAGGGGGAAGTTACGCCACGACATGCCCGCTGACGGCCTGCAGCTTGGCGCGGGCGAGGGTCAGCCTGCGGCTGATCCGGGCGCGCTCGATATCGTCCCTGGCCAGGTTCATGTCTTCCTGGAGGTTCCGCATTGTCTGCTCCAACTCCGCCTGGTTCAGGTCGGAAATGTTCACGGCTTCCTCCGCCAGCACGGTGCAGTTCGTGGCATTGACGTCCGCGAAACCGCCCGCGATGAAGATCCGGCGCGGCGTCCCGTCATTGGCGGGCACCACTTCCACGACGCCGGGGCGGATCGTCGCGATCAGCGGCATATGACCTGGAAGCACGCCGAAATCCCCTTCCTCTCCCGGAATGGTCACCATCCGCGCCGGTTCGGATATGAGCCGCGCCTCGGGCGAGACAAGCTCGAAATTGAAAGTCTTTTGTGCCGCAGTCTCAGCCATCGTTCAAATCCTATCGTTCACAAGTCCATTCTTTCGGGGGGCATTCGGAACACTGGTCGCCCTTCAGGTCTTCCAGAGGCGCCAGGCAATATCCGCCGCAGCGCATGACGATCTCCAGCGTCGCGGTTCTCACGTAATAGGCAGGACCGTCACCCGCGCTGTTGCAATCGATCAGACTCAGCGCGCCGCATTGTCTGGCGATGCCGCAATGTTCGCCGAATGTGCTTTGGACCGTTTCATTGGTCAGGCCACGCGTCACGTCATCCGCCACGGCATGGCCGGACAGGACCAAAAGCAGACCCAGCAAAGCTACCGTTTTCTTCAAGGCTGTTATCATTGCGGCGTTTCCGGCGATGTTTCGATGTTGACGCATGATCCGTTCTGGCAGGCGCACCCCGATATTTCAGGAAAACCGCAGACCCCTGCGGCATTGTCCTTGGCGCACCGGCGCTCGACGGCCTGGATATCGATGACGGCGCTTGCATTGACGCAGGCCGGGTAATAACCGCAGCAATTATGCACGTCCTTCACGACACAGTCGCTGTCCTGTGCACAGGCGTAGATATTGCCGCCAAGGTTTTCCGCCTTCGCGGAGACAGACGCATAAGCCAGCGCAAGAAAGGAAACCGCCAGAAAAGCAAGCCGTCGGACTATATCCTTTATGTTCAAGCGGGTCATGCCCGTCATCTCAAATCCTTTTTCACCGCCCCCGAAACCAGCCGCGCCTCGGGCGAGGCGGGTTCGAAACTGAAGGTTTTTTGCGTTGCGATTTCAGTCATAACTTCAAGCCTCTATTTTCTGCAAACCAGTGCGTTCGATGGCATATTTAATGCAGGTCTTTTAACATTCAATATTGAGCGCGGATCGGCCAAATATTCCGCAAATGTCCACGGCCCCATCATGCCCGCACTGCCGACATCCCCGTTGCCCATGCCAACACATAAACACAGAGCTATCTGGCCATCTTTTGGCGTTGGCCCGATTTGCCTGGAATAAATCCAGACCTGGCCTATGAATTCTTCTTCACCTACCCGCTTTTGACTTCTTTTTTGGTAAACTCTCGCCCCTAAACCAGGAATATCGAAACCAAAACTATAGCCGTGGTCAATCAAGTCCTTCTCAACCTCCGCCGCTTCCCCCTGCAAGGGAGGATGAAAAGCAGAAGACGATGCGTTACTCCATAGACCCCGAAGAACAGCCACAACAGAGTTCATAAGAACACCTAAGCCGCCTCGGGCGAGACAAATTCGAAGTTAAATGTCTTGTTCGGCGCTTCCATCGCAATCCTCATTTTTAACTACAGAGCACGCAGAGAGCGCAGAGAAAGGCTCCGCGAACTCTGTCAGTGCAAAACGTTTCAAGCCATCTTTTAGAAGCTTTTCATTAAAGTTTATCAAAAGACCCAAGGAGCTTTTCGATAACTTCATATAAGATAAAATCTGCGCCTGATGAACCGGCATGATTTTTTCTACGGTCTTCAACTCAACAACGACTTTATCTTCCACCCATAAATCTATCTTATAGGCGTTTTCTAAAATCACATCGCGGTACACAACCGGCATGAAATGTTGTTTCTTGAAAGACAACCCCATATGGCTCAATTCAATCGCCAAGCATTCTTCATAAATACTTTCCAGCAATCCCGGACCAAAATGCTTGTGAACTCGTATAGCTGCCTCGATGATCTTTCGAGTCAGCTCCGGCCCCATATCGGGAAACTGCGTCACATCTCCCATTATCTCTGCGCTCTCTGCGTGCTCTGTAGTTAAAAATTAATTGGATTACACCTTCAAAAGATGAAATTGCTTTTTCAAAACTGAAACAGCTTCTTCCACTTCTTTCAGTGGATATCCAACTCTAGTTTCAAACTCGTCTTCTCCGATTTGAACGCCGAAAGCCATCTCATTAAGAGTATTAATGAGCATTTGTGCTTCTTCATTGTTCATTTCTAAAATGAACTTTTTGCTGTCCATTTTTAACAACATCTTTATTTCCTTAAGCAGCCTCAGCCAGTTTTCTTGCCTTGGCTTCCGCTTCCTCGATCGTACCGACCATGTAGAAAGCCGCTTCGGGGAGGTGGTCGTATTTGCCGTCGACGATGGCGCGGAAGCCCTTGATCGTGTCTTCCAGCTGCACGAACTTGCCGGGCGAGCCGGTGAAGACTTCGGCGACGTGGAACGGCTGGGACAGGAAGCGCTGGATCTTGCGGGCGCGGGCCACGACCAGCTTGTCCTCTTCCGAGAGTTCGTCCATGCCGAGGATGGCGATGATGTCCTGCAGGGATTTATAGGTCTGCAGGGTTTTCTGCACATCGGCGGCGCAGCGATAGTGTTCTTCGCCGACGACGCGCGGGTCGAGAATGCGCGAGGTCGAGTCGAGCGGATCCACGGCGGGGTAGATGCCCAGTTCCGAGATCTGGCGCGACAGAACGGTCGTCGCGTCAAGGTGCGCGAAGGTCGTGGCCGGGGCCGGGTCGGTCAAGTCGTCGGCAGGCACGTAAACGGCCTGGACCGATGTGATCGAACCCTTGTTGGTGGAGGTGATGCGTTCCTGCAGCGCGCCCATATCGGTCGCCAGCGTCGGCTGGTAACCCACGGCGGACGGGATGCGGCCCAGCGTCGCCGACACTTCGGCACCCGCCTGCGTGAAACGGAACACGTTGTCCATGAAGAACAGAACGTCCTGCCCCTCCACATCGCGGAAATATTCCGCCATGGTCAGGCCGGTCAGCGCCACGCGCGCGCGCGCGCCGGGCGGTTCGTTCATCTGGCCGAACACCAGCGCCACCTTGGATTCGCCTTCCAGGTTGATGACGCCGGAATCGATCATTTCGTGGTAAAGGTCGTTGCCTTCGCGCGTGCGCTCACCGACGCCCGCGAACACGGACACGCCGCCATGCGCCTTGGCGATGTTGTTGATCAGTTCCTGAATCGTCACGGTCTTACCGACGCCCGCGCCGCCGAACAGGCCGATCTTGCCGCCTTTCAGATACGGGCACAGCAGGTCGATGACCTTGATGCCGGTGATCAGCTGTTCCTTTTCCGAAGACTGGTCGACGAATTGCGGGGCCGCGCGGTGGATCGGCCAGCTTTCCTTGGCCTGGACCTCTTCGCGCTCGTCGATCGCGTTGCCGATCACGTCCAGGATACGGCCCAGCGTCGCGGGGCCGACCGGCACGGAAATCGGGGCGCCCGTATCGGTGACCGGCGTGCCGCGCGTCATGCCGTCCGTCGAGTCCATGGCGATGCAGCGCACCGTATTCTCGCCCAGATGCTGCGCCACCTCCAGCACCAGCGTCTTGCCGTCGTTTTCCGTGTGCAGCGCGTTCAGGATCGCCGGAACGTTCCCTTCCTCGAACTGCACGTCGATGACCGCGCCCAAAATCTGGGTAATGGTGCCGGTGGATTGCGTTTTCGCTTTCGCTGTTTTCGCCATGTTTTCCTCTAAAGTTAGTCGCAAATCAACTTTGCGTTTTGAAACCGATATCCAGTGAAATCTCGCTTTGCAGCGAAACCAGCTATCATCCTTAATTCTTTTATAACTGCGCCCCGATAAGTATCGAAATCTGCGCCTGCCTGTTCTTTGAATACAGGGAGAAGATGATCAACGCGTTTGAGAGTTTCTGTCAAATCACCTACGTTTGAATCACAAAGTGTTTCCAGATTAACGCCGTTATCGGCAAGGAAAGATCGAAAACCTTTGCCTTGTACCTCATTATTGAATGACAAAGCCAGACGACGGTATGGGGTCAAATATTTTACAGGAAAAAATGCATCAATGCATGCTTCTTGTCCCTGATCAAAATGAGTGGCTGTCAAAAACAAGTTGTCTGGTGGATCCCGCAACGGTCCCGTCCCCGTTAAAGGTATACATGGGCTGTAATAATCCAGAGTATATGTATCAATATCAGTGGGATCTTCTTCATGAGTACGATGTTCATTAAAAAGAGCCACGCTGGCACGGACTTGAACAAGTGTTTGCTGTCCAGCAAGATTCAGCAAAGTATCATGCATGGCCTGGGCCTCTGCCTGATGTCCTTCGGCAATAACGCTCTGATCAAAATAATCGGCTAAAAAAGCACGAACAGAGTCTGCCTGAAGAGGCCGCGCCTTACAAGGTCCCCTAAATCCCTGAACAGCGTAGCTTATGGAAGTCATACCGCCTCCGCCCCGGAAATGATTTCAATCAGTTCCTTCGTGATCGCAGCCTGGCGCGCGCGGTTGTACTGGATGGTCAGGCGCTTGATCAGGTCGCCGGCGTTGCGGGTCGCGTTGTCCATCGCGGTCATGCGCGCAGCCTGCTCGCCCGCCGCCGAGTCCAGCAGGGCGCGGAAGATCTGGATGCCGATGTTGCGCGGCAGCAGCGCGCCGAGGATCGTTTCCTCCTCAGGCTCGAAATTGTAAGGGATTTTGTTCGCCGGCTCAGCGGTCCTGTTATCGTTGGCGGATTTTTCCGGCAGGCTGAATGGGATGAGCTGCTGCGCCTCCGGCTTCTGCACCAGGACGGATTTGAATGCGTTGTAGATCAGCGTGCAGACGTCGAACTGCCCCGCCTCGAACTGTTCCAGCACCAGCCGCGCGACCTGGTCGGCCTCGGCGAAGCTGATTTTCGCTTTGCCGCCGATGCCCATGAAGCTTTCCAGCACAGCGTCCTTATATTCCCGGCGCAGCGCGTCGCGCCCCTTGCGGCCGACGCAGATCACCTTCACTGTCTTGCCCTCACCCTGCAGGCGGCGGATTTCCTGACGCGCCCGGCGGATGACGTTGGCGTTGAACCCGCCCGCGAGGCCGCGGTCCGAGGTGACGACGATCAGCAGATGAACCTGATCCCGGCCCGTGCCGATCAGCAGCTTCGGGCTGCCCGGCCCCACGACCACGCCCGCCGCCACGCGCTCCATCATCCCGGCCATCGCCTGGGCATAGGGCTGGCTCGCCTCCGCCTGCTCCTGCGCGCGCTTCAGCTTCGACGCCGCCACCATCTTCATGGCCGACGTGATCTTCCGTGTCGATTTCACGGAGGTGATGCGGTTGCGGTATTCCTTTAAGCTGGGCATTGTTTTTAACCGCCAAGACGCCAAGACGCCAAGGCTAGGTCCTCCTCACCATACGTTTAATGCCGTCCTTTATCAGAGGCGAGTTGAAATTGATAATATAGCCGAGGCGTAAATCCATCAGTTTCATATAGGTAAGCAACTGAGCGTCATGAACAGGCGCTGTTTTTTCAATAGCTTTGACTTCAATAATGATTTTATTTTCAATCAGAAGATCCAGCCGAAAGCCGAGATCTATTTTTTCATCACGAAAATATACAGGAACGACTTTCTGGCTTTCGACCATAAGCCCTCTATAGCGCAATTCCTTGATAAGGCACGCCTCATAAACGCTCTCAAGCAAGCCAGGCCCAAACGTCTTATGAACGAAGAACGCCGCATCGACAACGATCTTGCCGATGCGGTCTTCCTCTATATCTTGCGCTGTCGCGCTATCGTTCACAGTAACAAGAGTCATGCTTTTATTCGTTCAACCAATCTAAACTTGGCGCCTTGGCGTCTTGGCGGTTCATTTTTTAAGCCGCCTTCTTCGCCGAACCCGCGAACCCTTTGCCAAACTGCTCCAGGAAGGCGTTGATCTGAGCTTCCAGCGCGTCGTCCAGCGCTTTTTTCTCGCGCAGGGTTTTCAGGATGTCCTTGCCGCCGGTGCGCAGTTCTTCCAGCAGGCGGGCCTCGTAGGCTGAAACGTCGTTGACGGCGACGGTGTCGAGGAAGCCGCGCGTTCCGGCATAGATCACGATCACCTGTTCCTCCACCGCCAGCGGGCTGTACTGCGGCTGGGTCAGGAGGCGCGTCAGGCGCGCGCCGCGCGCCAGCAGCTTCTGGGTCGAGGCGTCGAGATCGGACGCGAACTGCGCGAACGCCTCCATCTCCCGGTACTGGGCCAGTTCCAGCTTGATCTTGCCCGCGACCTGTTTCATCGCCTTGATCTGCGCGGCGGACCCCACGCGGGAAACCGAAAGGCCCACGTTGATCGCCGGGCGGATGCCCTTGAAGAACAGGCCGGTCTCCAGGAAGATCTGGCCGTCGGTGATCGAGATCACGTTGGTCGGGATATAGGCGGACACATCGCCCGCCTGCGTCTCGATGATCGGCAGCGCCGTCAGGGAGCCCGCGCCCTGCTTGTCATTCATCTTCGCCGCGCGTTCCAGCAAACGGGAGTGGATGTAGAACACGTCGCCCGGATAGGCTTCGCGGCCCGGCGGGCGGCGCAGCAGCAGCGACATCTGGCGATAGGCCACGGCCTGTTTCGACAGATCGTCATAGATGCAGAGCGCGTGCAGCCCGTTGTCGCGGAACCATTCGCCCATCGCGCAGCCCGTATACGGTGCCAGGAACTGCATCGGCGCGGGGTCGGAGGCCGTGGCGGCGACGACGATGGAGTATTCCATCGCGCCTTGCTCTTCCAGTTCCTTTACGAGCTGCGCCACGGTCGAACGCTTCTGGCCGATGGCGACATAGATGCAATAGAGATGCTCTTTCTCGTTCTTCGAGCCGTTGAAATTCTTCTGGTTGATGATCGTGTCGATGGCGACGGCGGTCTTGCCGGTCTGGCGGTCGCCGATGATCAGTTCCCGCTGGCCCCGGCCCACGGGCACCAGCGCGTCCAGCGCCTTGATGCCGGTCTGCATCGGCTCGTGCACCGATTTGCGCGGGATGATGCCCGGCGCCTTCACCTCGACCCGGCGCATCTCGTCGGCCCGGATCGGCCCCTTGCCGTCGATCGGGTTGCCCAGCGCGTCGACCACGCGGCCCAGCAGGCCGCGGCCGGCCGGAACCTGCACGATCTCGCCGGTCCGCTTGACGATGTCGCCTTCCTTGATATCGCGGTCGTCGCCGAAAATCACGACGCCGACATTGTCGGCTTCGAGGTTCAGCGCCATGCCCTTGATACCGCCAGGAAATTCCACCATCTCGCCCGCACGGACCTGGTCGAGGCCGTAGATGCGCGCCACGCCGTCGCCGACCGAGAGCACCTGGCCGATCTCGGCCACATCGGCCTGCGCGCCGAACTCGGCGATCTGCTTTTTCAGGATCTCGGAGATTTCTGCCGCACGGATTTCCATTTCTCTTTTTTCCTTCTTATATAAAAGCTTGAACTTTAGGCCGCTTTACCGGAGCCCATAGCCCGTTTCAGGCGGTCCAGTTTGCTCCGGACCGAGCTATCGATCTGTTTCGACCCCACGGTCACGACCATGCCGCCCAGCAGGTCCCTGTTGATCTCGACGTCCAGGGTCACATGCGACCCCATCGCCTTGCCCAGCTGTTCCTGCAGCGCCTTCGTCT